>JAOUPX010000090.1 GCA_029879645.1 Nitrospinota bacterium | reverse complement strand
AAACTGGGAAGCACCAACAAACACCCGCGCTGGGCGGCGGCGTTCAAGTATGAAGCGGAGGAGGCGGAAACGGTTGTGCAGGACATCCGTGTGCAGGTCGGGCGCACCGGAGCCATTACCCCGGTGGCGGAATTGACCCCGGTTCTCGTCTCCGGATCGACGGTCAGCCGTGCGACTCTGCATAATGAAGATGAGATTGCAAAACTCGACGTGCGTGTGGGCGACCGCGTGGTCATCATCAAAGCCGGGGAGATCATTCCGAAAGTGGTGCGGGTGTTGGATAAAGAAAGAGAGGGTCGGCAACCCAGATTTAATATGCCTAAGACCTGCCCCGAATGCGAATCCAAAATCGAGCGGCCGGAAGGGGAGGCGGTGTGGCGCTGTGTCAACGCCGCATGTCCCGCACAACTCAAGGAGCGCCTGCTTCACTTTGCCTCACGCAATGCGATGGACATCGACCACCTCGGCACGGCGATTGTCGATCAACTGGTTGACAAGGGATGGATAAAAACGTTTTCCGATCTGTACGACCTCAAGGTGCAGGACGTCAGTACGCTCGAACGCATGGCGGAAAAATCCGGACAGAACCTGATCGACGCTATTGCCAGGAGCAAGCAGGCGGGACTGGCGCGTTTGGTGTTTGGATTAGGCATCCGGCATGTCGGGCAACGCGTGGCGCAGGTGCTGGCGCAGACCTATGGGAGTATGGATGCGCTCGCCCATGCGCCGTATGAGGACCTGGAGGCGATTGACGAGATCGGCCCGAAGATTGCCGAATCGATCCGCGAATTTTTCGGCGAAAAACATAACCAGAAAGAACTGTGCAAACTCAAACAGCACGGCTTGGTTATGACCCAGGAGAAAAAAGCAGGCGGCGGGAATCTGGAGGGCAAGCAGTTCGTATTGACCGGCACGCTGGAAAACATGACCCGCGACGAAGCCAAGCGGAAGATCGTCGAAGCCGGGGGCCGCGTCACCTCATCCGTTTCCGCCAAGACAGACTACGTCGTTGCCGGCGCCGACCCCGGAAGCAAACTCACCAAAGCACAAAAACTGGGTATTGCCATCCTTACAGAACAAGAATTTCAAAGGCTGATTTAAATCCCTATTTTTTTACAAAAGAGGGAGATTATTTGTTGCCGGAGGAAGAGGTGTTTTTGCGTGGGCCGCTGGGGCGTCTTCGGCGAGTACCGGATTTGGGCGCTCCGGATTTGCTGGAGCTTGAGCCGCCGGGTTTGCTGGAGGATTTGGGTCCGCCACTTTGGGAACGACCCCCGCCTGCGCTCTGGCGTCTGCCGTTGGAAGGAGTGCCGCGTCGACTGCCGCCGCCGTCACCTCTGCGTCCCGGGGGACCGCTGGGTCGCTTTCTTTTATAGACGGGCATACCTTCTTTTGGTTCCATAAATAATTCGTCTTCCGGCCATTCGACCGGGATTTTCTTTTTGAGCGTGTCTTCGATCGCCATCAGGTGTTCGGCGTAATCTTCGCATGCAAATGTAATGGCGTCGCCGTCTCGTCCGGCACGTGCCGTTCGTCCGATACGATGAATGTAATCTTCCGGATCCTGCGGCACATCGTAGTTGATGACGTGGGTGATATCGTCCACATGCAGTCCGCGCGATGCCACGTCGGTGGCGATGAGGATATCGATCTCGCCCTGAGTGAATTGCTGGAGCACTTTGATGCGTTTCTTCTGATGCAGGTCGCCGCTGATTTGTTGTACGTTGTAATCGTGGTATTTCAGTTGGGCTTCCAGTTTTTCAGCGGTGGACTTCATGTTGGTGAAGATCAGCGTTTTGCCCGGAGTTTCGGATTTTAACAAACCCAGGAGGAGATTTAATTTCTCGTGCTTACCGACGTGGTACAGCACCTGCTTGATCTGCTCGACCACGATTTGGTCCGGTTCGATCTTGACGGGGACCGGTTCGTTCATGTGTTCGTAGCATAATTCCATCACGCGGAAATTGAGTGTGGCCGAAAACAGCATGGACTGGCGGTTCTGGTAAGGCGAAATGTTGCGCAGGATGTAGCGCACGTCCTGAATGAATCCCATATCGAACAGGCGATCAGCTTCGTCAATCACCAGCACCTCGACTCCCTTAAGGCTGAAAAATTTCTGCTTGTAGTAATCAATCAAGCGGCCAGGTGTTGCGATGAGAATGTCGACACCTTTCTTAATAGAATCTTTTTGTTTTTCGTAGTCGACCCCACCGTAGACGCAGAGAATTTTCTGTTCACAATGTTTACCCAGGAGCAAGGCATCGCGCTCGATCTGCAGGGCCAATTCGCGGGTAGGGGCGATGATGAGCGCCCGTGGCGCCACCCATTGTTTGCCTTTTTGCGGCATAGGTTCGTGAGTGACCAGACGGGTAAGCGTCGAGATCAGAAACGCGGCGGTTTTACCGGTTCCAGTCTGGGCCTGGCCTGCGACATCTTTCCCGGACAGCGAAATGGGAAGAGTTTTGGCCTGAATGGGTGTGCACTGTTTAAAGCCGGCGTCCCGAATACCCTGCAGGACCGGCTCAGGGATAGGGAGGCTTTCAAATTCAATTGATTCTGATTCCATGCGTGTGATTGACAGACGTTCCGGTTTTGGGCAGGCAGATTGGGGTGAACCGGATGACGGTGTAATGCTCCATGTGTAGGTTTGCCAAGCTTGGCGGATTAACTCATTGTAATATTTCCCAATTGAAAATCAGTATATACCAGCCGGGTCGGGTTTCAACCGTAAATATTCATTTTTCTTGACATTGCATGGCTCAAGGTGGTTCAATACCGGCTCAATTTTTGAAATTTTCCCGATATTCGTCGTGAACACTCCCCTCAAAACAACCCCGATAAACATTCCGGTAATTATTTGTAACTTATGAGTTTTAAAGGGGTCATTTTTATGGATAGCTGGTGAAGGGGCGAGGGTAAACGAATTAAATGGAGAGAGTGGTTTGATCAAGCATGATGTTTTGATTGTAGGAGCGGGTCTGGCGGGAATGCGCGCCGCTTTAGAGGTGTGCAAGGAACTGGATGTCGGCCTGCTGACCAAAGTGTACCCGTCGCGGTCGCACAGTGGAGCGGCTCAGGGAGGTATAGCAGCCGCCCTTGGTAATTCTGAGGACGACAGCTGGGAAGAGCACATGTTCGACACCGTCAAGGGTGGCGATTATCTGAACGATCAGGATGCTGTCGAGGAATATGTAAAGGCCGCGCCTGAGGTGATCTATGAATTAGAGCATATGGGATGTGCGTTCAGCCGTACCGAAGATGGCAAAATCGCCCAGCGCAGTTTCGGCGGCCATTCCAAACCGCGCGCCTGTTTTTCCGCCGACCGTACCGGTCATGCCATCCTTCATGCCTTGCACGAACAGGTACTGAAGCATGCCAAATCGATCAAAGTGTATTCCGAATGGTACATGCACCAGCTGGTGGTCGAGGAAGGCCGCTGTTGCGGCGTGGTGGTGAGTAATATTCGTACCGGCGAGGTGGAAGTGATCCACGCCAAAGCGGTGATCTTCGCTACCGGAGGTTACGGACGGGTGTTTCAGATCACCACCAATGCGTTCGCCGGAACCGCCGATGGCGCCATTGCGGCATTTCGGGCGGGAGTGCCTCTGGAAGATTGTGAATTTGTTCAGTTTCATCCATCCGGCTTGTATCGTCAGGGAATTTTATTTTCCGAAGCGGCACGGGGGGAAGGGGGCTATCTTCTGAATGGCAAGGGTGAACGGTTTATGGAGCAATATGCCCCGTCACGGATGGAGCTGGCTCCGCGAGATATCGTGGCGCGTGCCGAGCAGAGTGAGATTGATGCCGGTCGTGGCGTCAACGGAGAAGATTACATTCACCTGGACCTGCGGCACCTGGGTGAAGCGCGGATCATGGAACGTCTTCCACAAATCAGGCAGTTGGGAATCGACTTCATAGGCGTCGATTGTGTGAAGGATCCACTGCCGATTCAGCCATCCGCCCATTATTCGATGGGGGGAATTCCTACTGATATGTTTGGTCAGGTTATTATCGATGCCGATAAAACGCCGTTGAAAGGGTTTTTCGCGGCGGGTGAATGTGCCTGCGTTTCGGTGCATGGGGCCAATCGGTTGGGAACCAATTCATTACTCGATGCCACGGTGTTTGGCGGACGTGCCGGCCGGACGGCGTTGGAATATGCAAAAAAAGTGGAGTTCGGTAAGATCAACGGCAGTCATGAGAAAGCCCGGGTACTGGATCAGATCGAGGAGATTTTTCAACGGGATGGGACGGAAAGTTATAACCAGATCCGTAACGAAATGAAGGAAGTGATGATGGATAAGTGCGGGGTATTCCGCGATGAGGAAAATCTGAAATCCTGCATTTCCACCATTCAGGGCTTGAAAGAACGCTATAAAAAAGGCAAGGTAACGGATAAGGGCCAGTTGTTCAATTCGGAACTGTATGAGATTGTAGAGTTGGGCAACATGCTGGAAATGGCTGAGATTATCAGTACCGCCGCTCTGGCTCGTCAAGAGAGCCGGGGAGGTCATCACCGCACGGATTTTCCGAAACGTGACGATGAGAATTTTCTCAAACACAGTCTGGTTTATCCCAAAGACGGACAGCTGGAATTAAAATACAAGCCCGTTGTCGTCACCCGATATCAACCGAAGGAAAGAACTTACTGATGGCAAAGTTTCGAATCAAACGGTTCAACCCGGAAAAGCAGGCAGACCCTTATTATGAGGAATTCGATTTCGAGATTCCTGAAGGCGCCACCCTGCTCGATTGCCTGAACCATATCAAGTGGAACATGGATGGGGCGCTGACTTATCGAATGTCCTGTCGAAGTGCAATTTGCGGCTCATGCGCTGTTAAAGGAAACGGCCATGCCCTGCTGGCCTGTCAAAAGCAGGCCGCCCATCTCCTGAAGGACGGGAGCGATACCATCACTATTGAGCCGCTCGGCAACATGCCGGTGATCAAGGATCTGGTTACCGACTTCAAACAGTTTTGGGAAAAAATAGATCAGGTAAAACCATACCTTCAGAACAATGAAAAGCCTCCGGCGCAGGAACGTGAACAAAGCCCTCAGCAATTCAAGAAAATCGATGATGCCACCACCTGTATCATGTGCGGGGCGTGTTACTCCGACTGCCAGGTGTTGGCGGTGGATAATAAATTCCTGGGGCCGGCGGCCCTGGCGAAGGCTCAAAGGTTCGTGGGCGATTCGCGTGATCAGGCCACCCGTGAGCGCGTCAAGGAATTGAGCAAGCCGGGGGGTATGTGGGATTGCACCCACTGCGCCGAATGCGTTGAGCGTTGTCCCAAGCCGGCGGAGCCCTTTTATCGGATTAAAGGGTTGATGGAGTCCGCGTTAAAAGAAGGTGTGACCAATAACGTTGGCGCACGGCACGCCTTGTCATTTGTTAATTCCGTGAAACACAGTGGCCGCCTGAATGAAAACAAGATTCCTATTGAATCGATGGGTTATTTCAATATAAAAGGGCTTTTGGATTTACTTCCGGTCGGATTGAGAATGTTATTGAAAATGAAAATACCGCCCATCATTCACAAGCCGATAGACGATGTGAAAGATGTGCAGAGAATATTTGAGGAGTTTGGCGAATGAAGTTTGCGTTGTTTACCGGTTGCGTGGCCAAAGGAGCCACGCGTGAATTGATGCTGGCCACGATAAAGTCTGCGGAGGCTCTTGGTATCGATTTTGTCGAGATGAAGAGCGCCGCCTGCTGTGGCGCGGGAGTGGTTTCTGAGAAAAATCCGGTACTGACCGATGCCATCAACGCCCGCACCTTCGCGCTGGCGGAGGAACAGAATCTGGATATCATCACCATCTGCTCCACCTGCCAGGGTAATTTGAAGAAGTCGGAATGCCATATCGATTCCGATGCCGAATATAAAGATAAAATCAACTACGTTCTGAAGGATGGCGGTCACCAATACCAGGGCGGAAAGATCAAGATCAAGCACTTTTCCAATATTCTGGCTACGCCGGAGGGGAAAGCCCTGTTGAAAGAAAAAATCAAGCGGCCTCTGACGGGACTCAAGGCGGCGGGCTTTTATGGTTGTTATATTCTGCGTCCTTCCGAGTTGTCGGAATACGAGGACCCGGATAATCCCAAGGAACTGGAAGAGCTATTTGAAATTCTCGGTGCGACGCCGGTGTATTATCCCAGCCGGATCAAGTGTTGCGGCTTTCCGATCATCATGATGAACAAGGACGCCTCACACGAATTGGCGGGCAATGCCCTGGTCGAGGCGGTGGAAAGCGGTGCCGACTGCGTGGTGACCGGTTGCCCCCTGTGTCATTTGAGTCTCGACTCCTACCAACCCGAAATACCCAGTCTGCAGAAAAAGCATTATTCGATCCCGATTCTGCACCTGCCGCAGTTGGTGGCTCTGGCGCTGGGTTTCAGTCCCGAAGAGATTGGCATGGACAAGCATATCGTGTCCACGGCCGGCCTGGATAAGATTCTCGCCCAGCACGCCTGAAGTTCCAATCCAATTTCAAGATGAAATAGGTGGTCCCCGATCCCCAGCTCATTCTGGTCTGGCGGATTGTTTGACCGGCAGGGTGATGACGAAGGTGGAGCCCTGCTGAGGTTGACTGATGACGTTTATTTTTCCTCCATGACGGGTGACAATTTTTTCGCAAATCGACAGCCCCATTCCTGTTCCCTCGTACTCGTTTTTTCCATGCAGTCGTTCAAAAGGTTTGAATATTTTTTCTGTCTTGGATTCATCGAATCCAATTCCATTGTCCTGTATATGGATATTGATGAAATTCTGGTCCAGCGCATTAAGCTTGATGTTTACCTCGGGAGGGATTCCCGGTTTTTGGAATTTAATGGAGTTGGAAATCAGATTTTGAAACAACTGATACATTTGATTCCAATCGGCCTCGATAATGGGCCTGAATCCGTTGCTTTCCGGTAAAATTTTTATTTCGGCCTGGGTTTTGGCAATCAGGACCTCCAGGTAATAATTAACCTCCACGATAATAGAATTTAGGTTGACCTCTTCTATTTTGAGGGATTTGATGCCTGCCTTGGAAAACTCCAGAAGGTGTGCGATCAATTGATCCAGATGCTGAGACGCCTGGGTCATTCTTCTCAGGTAATCTTTTCCTTTCTCGTTTAAATGAGGTTGCATCTGTTTTTCTAAGATGTCGCCGTAATTGATGATTTTTCTCAATGGCTCCCTGAGGTCGTGAGAGGCTATGGTTGTGAAGTCTTCCAGATTCTTCTGACTTTCTTTAAGTTCTTGTGTGTAGCGTTGTAAAGCCTGCTGGGCTCGAATCTGATCTGAAATGTTTTTGAAGATAATCATAGCGCCCTTTACCTTTTGCTGATCCAATATGGGGGTGCAGGTATAGTCCACTGGAAAAAAACTTAGGCCCTTTCTCCAGAATACTTCGTCGGATTGGCGGTAGCAGGCGCTGTTGGTCAGGGCTTTGCGTAAAGGGCTGGTTTTTTTATTGTAAGGAGTACCGTCCGGATAAGAATGGAGGATCGTGCTGTGAAAGGATCTTCCCAGTAATTCCTTTTGAGTGTAACCCAGCATTCTCCGTGCGGCCGGATTGAAAAATATAATATTTCCTTTTAGATCCACCCCGATTATTCCGTCACCGGCCGACTGAAGGAGTAATTCATTTTGCCGGCTTTGAAGCTCTAATTCGTGTACGATTACATCCTGCGCCTGGTCCAGAATTTTGTGATTGGTGTCGAAGTCATGGTAGGCCTGGTTGACTGCCTTTAGTAAACTCCGGCATTCATGCGACAGAGACTTCTCATCCTTTATATATTTTTGGATTTGTTTTTCGAGAAGCTTATGCATGGCTAGTTTTCGTAAAAAGTCGTGATGGTCATGGTTTCATTATGCAGATAGCAATTTTGACCCCCAGCAAAAGGAGCTATTTCTCCGTAGGAATAGAATCCTGTCAGGGAGGTGGCTTTACCCAAAACTTCCCGGATCGCTTCCAGTTCTTGGAAAGTTCTTTGTTTTAGTACGATTTTGCGTCCGACACAACTAACCAGAAGCGCCAGGTCGGCGGAGTGGAAACCGTTATAGATTGAACCACGTGCCGCTTCCGTTGCTCCATCCATGAGCCGGTCGAAGTTGACTTTCATCAAACGGGCTCGATATCCTTCCGGAACATCTCCAGCAAATATCAGGCTGTTGTCCTTTTCGTCGATTCCCACAATTGTTCGCACTATTCCACGGTTCATGTTCCTGGATTTGATTTCCAGCGGGAAATGAAACCGCGCTGCGGACAGTTCAACGGACTCCTCCTTGAGTATCGAGCGATAAAGTTCGATGGCGGGTTGACCATCCATCTCGTAGAGAATATTCCCTTTGGATTTAGTGATCAGCCGGTCGGCGCCGAAAGGCACCCAGCCAGCGAGAGAACCACAACCAACGTTCAGTCTGGAACTGTATAATCCGATGGCCACAATTTGCCCAGAAACCGGGAGGCCATTACCGCAGACCAGGGTTTTTTTAAATAACTCGCCGTCTCCGGCTAATCCACCGGTTATCTTGACATCCTCCGGCAGGCTATTTTTGAGACCTTCGATGAGGTGAGTGCCGTTGACCCGGAGGCCATCTGCAAATACCAGGATATGGGTCAGTCCTTCAGGTTCCAGTGATTGGCCCAATATTTCGCCGGCCTGTAAGCTGAACTCAACCGAATCGATTCGGGTTTGTGCCAATTGAACTGATGTGTGTTCGAATAGTATTGCTGTGGCGGTAAGCGAATCATCCAGCACTTCCGTTCCCAGGATTTCTCCTGAGGTTGAGCAGCCTGCAATGGATGCTGTGGGGTAAAACCGGGTGATGGCTCCGAAAGCTTTCTTATTTTCCAGGGCTGCACGGGAACCAAAGACCAAAACCAATTGGGACTTTTGCCGAAACTCTTCAGTTGGCTTAGAGTGCCATCCTGTTTTTTGTGTCCAGTGTATCTGCTCTGTTTTCAAGGTATCCCTCCCATTTTTAGCATTGCCTGAACGTGTGGGTGCGCGGAATACCCTGATGCCGGTCGAATGGACCCAGAAATCTTCGGACTTGTGTTAACTTAATTGATTAATGTTAAAGGTATAAATATCACGCACTCCTATCCATTTTAGTTACCTATACATTATATGTAAATATAAAAAGTACGGTATTTCGAATACTTCGGATACCCAAAAGTTCCATGCTAGTATATTATTGTTAATAAAAGGGCTCCCTGCTAAACTCCATGCAATGAGCGACCTGTTTTTTGTTCTAAAAAAGAAGATCATCCTTTTGGTAGGTGGTTTGGGCCTGTTTTTTCTGATGATGGCCATGCCGACCCCGGAGGGGGTTTCTCCTGAAGGCCAGAGGATGGCCGCCGTTGCCGTGTTGATGGCCCTGTGGTGGATTGGTGAAGCGGTTCCCCTGGCAGTAACCTCCCTGATGCCCCTCATCCTGTATCCGCTTCTCGGAATTCTTCCCAGCCAGGAAGTCGCACCGCACTATACCAATCATCTCATTTTTCTCTTCATGGGCGGCTTCATGATTGCCCTCGCCATGGAGAAATGGAATTTTCACAAACGTGTTGCTTTGGTGATCATCCGTTTTATAGGCACCAGTCCACCCAGGATAATTTTAGGATTTATGGTGGCCACCGCGTTTTTGTCGATGTGGATTTCCAACACCGCCACCACCATGATGATGCTTCCTGTGGCTATTGCCGTGGTCCGCCAAATTGCGTCCCAGGCCAGCATCAAAGGCGAAAAAACCGGCGCGACCCGGCACAAGGTAGAACATCATTTTGGTCTGCCACTGATGCTTGGCCTGGCCTATTCGGCAAGCATAGGCGGGGTGGGGACCTTGATCGGCACCGCGCCCAATATCGTGTTTGCCGGGTTTTACAAAAACAGCTTTCCCGATCAACCGGAAATCACTTTCATGCAATGGATGGTGGTGGCTCTGCCGATTGTTGTTGTTTTTCTGCCGCTGGTATGGATATACCTGTGCCGGGGAGTGACTCGCATTCCGATTCGTGATATCGAAGTGCACGATGGCGCGAAAGAAATTGTCGACGAAGAGTTAAACGCGCTGGGATCCATGCACCGGGCCGAAAAATTTGTTGCGGTGATTTTTTTGATGACCGCTCTGTTATGGATTTTTCGACAGCCTATTATCCTGGGGTCCATCAAGATACCCGGCTGGTCTTCCCTGTTCCCATGGGGAGGGCATATTCACGATGCCACCGTCGCCATGTTCATGGGTCTCATATTAATGCTGGTACCGCTGGGGTATCCACACGGTATGGAATGCGAAGGTAAACGGGAATACTTTGTCCTTGATTGGAAAACCGTTTCCGAAAAAATGCCGTGGGGAATTCTTCTGCTATTTGGCGGGGGGTTTGCGCTGGCGGCGGGATTCCGAAGTACCGGGCTGGATGTATGGATTGGCCAGCAGTTGTCCGGCATTCAGGCTCTGCCACTTTGGATGGTCATTATCGTGCTGTGCCTGGGCATCACCTTCCTCACGGAATTCACCTCCAACACGGCGACGGCAACCATGATCCTGCCGGTCATTGCCGGTGCCTCGGTCCTGGCGGATTTTCATCCTCTGATGTTGATGGTGCCGGTGACCATTTCCGCGTCGTTTGCCTTCATGATGCCGGTCGCCACCCCGCCCAACGCCATCGTGTTCGGCAGTGGCTGGGTAACGGTACCGCAGATGACCCGCGCCGGATTCATCCTCAACTTCCTCGGTGCCGCTCTTGTCACCGGAGCCATCCTTCTGCTTGTTCCTTTAATAATATCCTGAGGTTATCGTCCCTTGAATTGGGGCAGGCGTTTTTCGAGAAAGGCGGCGAGTCCCTCCTTGCCGTCTTCGGTTTCTAACAGGGTTCCGAAGGTTTCCGCCTCTTTCTTGCAGCGTTCTTCCGGGGAATCTTCTTCTCGCGGGTGAACCGAGGAGAGAATGCTTGCAATAGACAATGGGCTTTTGGTTTGTATCTGCCGCGCCAGACTGAGCGCAGTGTCGAGGGTTAAACCCGGCTTCACCACCTGGGTGACCAATCCCAGATCATATGCTTCCTGTGCCGGGATATGTTTCCCTGTCAGCATGATCTCAAGCGCGCGGTCCGTTCCCACCTGTCGAACCAGCCGTCGAGTGCCTCCGAAACCAGGCATAAGGCCCAGGTCCACCTCAGGAAGTCCCAGTTGCGCTTCAGTACCGGCAATCCTGAAATGGCATGCCAGAGCCAGTTCCAGTCCGCCGCCCAGGCAATAGCCTTCTAACGCCGCGATAAAAGGTTTGGAGGCGCTTTCGATTTTTTGAAAGACAGCCTGTCCCAGTGCCGAGTATTTTGTGCCTTCAATTTTGTTGGAAATCCGGCTGAGTTCTTTAATGTCCGCTCCCGCCACAAAATATTTTTGCGTAAAACTGGTCAGGACGACGGACCGAATCTCCTCATTGCGGCAGGCTTCCTCCACCCGGGCGTTGAGCGCTTTCAGAAGATTTTCGCTGAGGGCGTTGACCGGCGGATGGTTCAGAGTCCACACAGCGGTGTTTTCCTCCAGGATCTGAGTGATTAGAGAATCCATGAATTGAACCTCGCTTTCCACCGGGTAATTACATATCGGCCAGCAGGACTTATATTAATGTTAGAGTAATTGTACCATAGGGTTTTTGCCCTCAGGTGTGGGAGGTTATCATGACTTCTGATAGATCATATATTTATGGGGTCGCCCGGACCCCGATAGGAAAACTCCACGGAGCATTATCTGGTCTTTCCGCTCCCCGCCTTGCGGCTTTTGCTATCGAAGAAGCCCTCAATCGAAGCGGCGTCACTCCTCCACATATCAGCGATGTCATATTGGGAAACGTCCTGTCGGCGGGGCTGGGTCAGGCCCCTGCCCGGCAGGCTTTGGTTCAGGCCGGACTCCCGGAAAACGTCCGGGGCATGATCGTCAACAAGGTCTGCGGTTCCGGTTTGCAGGCCGTGATCCTGGCGGATGATCTGATCCGGCTGGGCGAAGCGGAGTTTGTGGTGGCTGGTGGGATGGAAAGCATGAGTCAGGCTCCCTTCCTGCACACCCGGCACCAGGAGGAGGGGAGGGAAACCAGTGAGCCCATCGACAGCATGGTCTATGACGGGTTGTGGGACAGCTTCGGCGATTGCCACATGGGCCATATCGCGGAAGACCTGGCGCAACACGAACCCTACAGCCGTGAGGATCAGGACCGGTACACCCTGGAAAGTTACCGCCGTGGGCGCCAGGCACAGGACGACTGCCTCTTTTCAAAAGAAATTGTGGCGATCCCGGTTTCAAAAGGCGGCGAGACCGTTTGGGTTGAAAAAGATGAACAGCTTTATGCCCATGATCTGGATAATCTGTCACGGATTCCACCGGCTTTTGAGAAGGAAGGCGGTACTGTTACGGCTGGCAACTCTTCCAGCCTCAACGATGGGGCCGCGGCTTTGGTATTGGGTCCATATAACGAGGTACTGAAACCGATGGCACGGATTGTGGCCCACGCTTCGCATTCCATGCCACCGTCGATGTTCCCGCTGGCGCCGATTTATGCCATCGAACAATTGTTGAAACGGTGGGGTCTTCGCAAAAAGGATATCGATCTGTATGAAATCAACGAAGCCTTTGCCGTGACCGCGATGACGGTGATCGATCGCATGGCGCTGGATCCGGAACGGGTCAATATACACGGTGGGGCGGTGGCATTGGGGCATCCGATCGGTGCGTCCGGCGCGCGGATTCTGGTCACCCTGTTGCATGCTCTGAAAGCCCGGAACGAAAAACGGGGCATTGCCGCCATCTGCATCGGCGGTGGCGAAAGCGTTGCCGTGGGTGTGGAAATGCTGGATCAAGAAACAGGCGGCGTTTGAATAAAGATAAGAAAGGAGGACGTTATGCTTCCTCTGGATTTTTATAAAATGGAACAGAGTTTAACCGACGAGGAAAAACTGGTTCAGGAAACCGCCGGTCAGTTTGTCGACCGGGAGGTCCTGCCGATCATCCGCGATTGTTTTGAAAAGGGTGAGTTCCCTAAACCGCTCATCAGGAAAATGGGGGAGGAAGGGTTCTTCGGCGCGATGCTGCCGACGCACGGCGGCGCCGGGCTGGGTCCGGTTGCTTACGGTCTCATGATGATGGAACTGGAACGGGGCGACAGTGGCATCCGCAGTTTCGCTTCCGTCCAGAACGGATTGGTGATTTATCCCATCAACCGCTTCGGGTCGGAGGAGCAAAAGGACAAATGGCTTCCCGGGCTGGTCAGCGGTGACAAGGTCGGGTGCTTTGGGTTGACCGAACCCGACTACGGGTCCGATCCCGCCGGGATGAAAACCACCGCCGTCAAGGACGG
>JAOUPX010000089.1 GCA_029879645.1 Nitrospinota bacterium | reverse complement strand
TTTCTTGGTTTCGAGGCGGGCCAGGGCGCGGAACAGTTTGTCCTGGGCTTCTTTGAATTCCTTTTCTTCGAGGCCTGCTTTTTCGAGCACTTTTTCAGCGGCGGCCCGTGCGGCTTCGGCGCGGTCGTGGTCCACTTCCTGCAGGAATTCGGCGGACTCGGCCAGCACGGTGACGCGATTATTGGTCACTTCGGCGTAGCCGTGGCTGATCACCAATTCGATCTCCTCTTCCCCCTTCTGATAGGAGAAGCGGCCCGGCCGCAGGATGGTGAACAGGGGCGCGTGGTCGGCCAGGATACCCAGATCGCCTTCGCTACCGGGGATGTTGACCTGGTCCACGTCCGGATCGATCACCATTTCTTTTTCCGGGGTCACCAGCGATAAAAAAAGTTTGTCCGCCATTATTGTTTATCCCTTTTTCATTTTTTCAGCTTTTTCGTACACTTCATCAATCGCACCCACCATGTAGAACGCCTGCTCCGGAATATCGTCCATTTTGCCGTCGACGATTTCCTTGAAGCCTTTGATGGTATCCGCCACCTTGACGTATTTTCCGGGAGATCCGGTAAACGTTTCGGCCACGAAGAACGGTTGCGACAGGTATTTTTGAATTTTCCGTGCCCGCGCCACAAGCGCCTTGTCGTCCTCGCTCAATTCATCCATGCCGAGAATGGCGATGATGTCCTGCAGGTCCTTGTAGCGTTGCAGAATCCGCTGAACCTCACGGGCCGTGTTGTAATGCTCATCGCCGACAATTTGCGGATCGAGAATCCGTGAGGTGGAGTCCAACGGATCCACCGCCGGGTAAATACCCAGTTCGGAAATTCTCCGGTTGAGAACGGTTGTGGCATCCAGATGAGCAAAGGTGGTAGCAGGAGCAGGATCGGTCAAGTCATCCGCCGGCACGTAAACCGCCTGAACGGAGGTGATGGAGCCCTTCTTGGTCGAGGTGATGCGCTCCTGCAGGTTACCCATTTCGGTCGCCAGCGTCGGCTGGTAACCTACTGCCGAAGGAATGCGGCCCAGTAGAGCGGACACTTCGGAACCGGCCTGCGAAAATCGGAAGATGTTGTCGATGAACAACAGAACGTCCTGTCCGCCAACGTCGCGGAAATATTCAGCCATGGTCAATCCGGTCAGGCCGACGCGCATACGGGCGCCGGGAGGCTCCGTCATCTGGCCATAGATCAATGCCGTTTTGTCGATAACTTTGGAATCAACCATTTCGTGATAGAGGTCGTTACCTTCACGGGTCCGTTCACCCACGCCGGCGAAAACTGAATATCCTCCGTGCTCGGCGCCGATATTCCGGATGAGTTCCATGATCAATACGGTTTTACCTACACCCGCACCGCCGAACAGACCGGTCTTGCCGCCTTTCAGGTAAGGTTCCAGCAGGTCGATAACCTTGATGCCGGTCTCCAGCATTTCCATTTTAGTGTCTTGGTCTTCCAAACTCGGTGCATCGCGATGAATACTCCAGGTTTCTTCGGATTCGACCGGCGGCTTTTTGTCCACCGGCTCACCGATAACGTTCAGGATACGGCCCAGAACCTTTTCACCCACAGGAACGGAGATGGGCTTCCCGGTATCCGTAGCGGTCATTCCTCGAACCAGCCCGTCGGTCGGTTGCATGGATACGGTGCGGACCGCGCTGTCACCCAGATGCTGGGCTACTTCCAGAGTAATCGTCTCTTCGTCACCACCGCTGTTGCCTTTTTTTTGAATATGGATGGCGTTATAAAGCGCGGGCAGTTCGCCGTCCTTGAAGCTGATATCCACGACGGGCCCAATGACCTGTGTGATGTTTCCTGTGTTCATTCCAAGCTCCTTTACTAGATAATTTGTGTGACCTCAGCCCTTAAGCGCTTCCGCCCCATTCACGATTTCGATCAATTCCTTGGTGATGTATGCCTGCCGGGTCCGGTTGTAGAACAGGGTCAACTTGCCGATCATTTCCTTGGCGTTTCTGCTGGCGGCATCCATTGCCGTCATCCGGGCGCCGTGTTCACTGGCGCTGGACTCCAGAAACGCGCGGTAGACCTGAGTGGTCATGTACCGCTTCAATAAGTCCTCCAGGATGGCTTCCTCATCCGGTTCAAAAATATAATCCGTCAGGCTGTCCCCATCTTCCGCTTCCTCGGGAACGATTGGGAGGAGTTGCTCACGAATGACTTCTTGCTGGATGATGGACTTGAATTCGTTATAGACCATATAAATCCGGTCGGTCTTGTTTTCCATAAACAGATTGGCCAGAATTTCACCAATTTCAATGGCCTTGAGATAATCAAAATTCTTGGTCCATCCCAGATATTTATCTTCAATTTTGTACGGACGATTCTTAAAAAAATCGAAACCCTTTTTGCCCGCCAGAAAGAGAGAAATATCCCGGTCAGAATTTTCCTGAATCAATTCCTGCGTCATTTTGAAAATATTGCTATTGAACCCACCGCACAGTCCCCGGTCGGCTGTAACCACTAGGAGCAGTACCCGGTTGCCCGTACGGTTGTCGAGAAGCGGATGCAGGTCTTTATTGCACCGTGCGACGAGGTGATTCATTACATCCCGCAGTTTGTGAGCATAGGGACGCGCCGTTTGAATCGCCTCCTGCGCCTTGCGCAGTTTGGAAGCGGAGACCAGCTTCATGGCCTTGGTCATCTGCTGGGTGTTCTTGACACTCCGTATTCGCTGTTTAACGTCTCGTAAGTTGGGCATGGTCTTTTAGAATATTTCCTTGAACGCGATAATCGCGGCCTTCAGTTTTTCTTCAATCTCATCGCTGATCTTTTTCTCTTTTTCAATCGTGTCGATGATGTCCTTGTGCTTCTCTTCGATGAAGTTCAACAGTCCTGCCTCAAACCTGTTGATGTTGCTGACTTTGACATCATCCAGCAATCCCCGCACACCAGAGAAGAGGGAAATAACCTGCTGTACCGCGCTGAGCGGCTTGTACTGATCCTGCTTGAGCAGTTCAACGAGCCGTTCGCCCCGAGCCAGCTGAGCCTGGGTAGCGGCGTCAAGATCACTTCCGAACTGGGCAAACGCGGCCATTTCCCGGTACTGCGCGAGGTCGAGCCGCAATTGACCCGCCACTTGCTTCATGGCCTTGATCTGCGCGGCGCCACCAACACGAGATACCGAAAGACCAACGTTAACCGCCGGACGTATGCCGGAGAAAAACAGATCGGTTTCGAGAAATATCTGACCGTCAGTAATGGAAATCACGTTTGTCGGGATGTAAGCAGACACGTCCCCCGCCTGCGTTTCAATGATCGGCAGAGCGGTCATGGAGCCGGCACCCAACTCATCGCTTACTTTCGCAGAACGCTCCAAAAGACGCGAATGCAGATAGAAAACGTCACCGGGGTAAGCCTCGCGTCCCGGAGGGCGGCGCAGAAGCAAACTCAATTGCCTGTAAGCGGCCGCCTGCTTTGACAAATCATCATAAACGATCAGACAATGCTGGCCGTTGTCGCGGAAGTATTCACCCATCGCGCATCCTGCATAAGGAGCGATAAACTGCATCGGAGCAGGATCACTGGCGGTGGCGGCCACTACCGTCGTGTATTTCATGGCATCATGTTCTTCCAGCGTCTTCACCACGCGCGCTACCGTCGACCGTTTCTGGCCCACTGCAACATAGACGCAGAACATATTCTGGCCTTTCTGGTTGATTATGGCGTCGAGCGCCACAGCGGTCTTACCGGTCTGACGGTCACCGATGATCAATTCGCGCTGGCCGCGGCCAATGGGAATCATGCCATCAATGGCCTTGATACCGGTCTGCATTGGCTCATGAACGGATTTTCGATCAATTACGCCCGGAGCGATGGCCTCGATCGGACCTCTCAGCTTGGCATTGATGGGGCCTTTGCCGTCGATCGGATGCCCCAGAGCGTCCACCACACGGCCAACCATTTCGGGGCCGATCGGCACTTCCATGATACGTCCCGTGCGCTTGACCTCGTCGCCTTCCTTGACGTTGTTGTCGAACCCAAGGATAACGGCACCGATATTGTCTTCCTCCAGGTTCAGCACCATTCCTACCAGGTCGCCCGGAAACGACAACAGTTCCCCGGACATGGCGTTTTCCAAACCATATATTCGGGCGATCCCGTCACCGACCGAGATCACTCGACCGGTTTCTTTAAGTTCAATCCCCGAATCGAAGTCCTGAATCTGTTTTTGAATCAGGGAACTGATTTCATCCGCTCTAAGACTCACTGATAGCCTCCTCTTGTTCTATAGATCGTTTCAGCAGGGCCAAACTGTTTTTGATGGTGGCATCCGCAACCAGACTGCCCACGCTCAACCGCAATCCGCCAATCAGGTCTTCATCGACCTTCACATCAATTATCGCGCTCTTACCCAGGATCCGCTCTAGCGCAGAATGAAGCTTGCTTAATTGCTCATCACTCAGGGGATAGGCGCTGACCACATTCACCCGGACCTGTTTTAACCGTTTGGCGACTACATGTTCAAAAAATTCGGTGATGTTTTTCAAAAACATCATTTTGTTTCGATCGACCAGAAGTTTCAGGAGATTGCGAACTTCATCCAGGGCGGACACACGGTCGCACATTTCCTTAACCAAAGCCGCCTTGTTTCTTTGAGGAAATGCCGGATGAGAAAAGAACCGGTTCAAATTGGGTTCCGTCTGAAACGCTTCCTGAAACCACCTCAGGTTTTCCAGCGCGGTCTGAAGGCGCTTATCATCCGTCACCGCTTCCGACAATGCCTCTGCAAATCGTTTGCCTATCTGGTTTTCGATCATAGCTTTCGTCTAATTCAAAAATATAAAGAACAGCGGGTCAGGCCTGTTTTTCCAGACTCTTCACCACTTCGTCGATGGACTCGTCCACCAGCCGCTTTTTATCGTCTTCCGTCAAAACTCGCTTTAGAATCTTTTCCGCCGATGTAATCGTCAAAGCAGAGACATATCCCCGTATTTCAGAAAGAATCTGGTTGCGCGAGGTTTGGATCTCGTGCTCAGTTTCTTTTTGCATCTGCCGACACTTGGCCTGGGTCTCGTCCAGGGTTTTTTCCTGAATTTTACGCGCTTCTTCACTGGCCAACTGGACAATGGTGCTGGCCTTCTCGTGAGCGGTTTTCAGTTGCGCCTCAAAATCCCGTTTCAGCTTTTCCGCTTCCGCTTTCAGATCCTCCGCGCCCCGGATATCTCCTGTAATTTTATTCTCGCGCGCTTCCAGCATGGCCAGGATGGGAGGAAACGCAAACTTCGCCAGAAGAACCAGGAGAAGAATAAACGAAACCACCGACCAGAATCCCAGGGAGGCAAAAACGGAAACTTGTTCAAATTGTGGCATGGGTTTTAATCCTAAAAAGTTAAACTTGGGATCGGCGTTGTCGCCAATCCGGTTTCCGGACCGACTTATCCGGGAATTTTACCCATGATGAGGAATGCGAGGACCAGTCCGTACAGAGCCACCGCTTCCACCAGCGCAAAACCGATCCAGCAATACTTGGCCACACGGCCCTCTGCGTTGGGCTGTCTACCGACCGTCTCAATGGTTTTCGCAAATACATAGGCGATCCCAATGGCGGCGCCGAAGAACCCTGCGGCACACAGTCCCATACCTATAAACGCTGCTGATGTTGCATCCATTCTTAATCTCCTCTCGAAAGTTATATCAATGCAGTTTTATAACATCGCCGATGTACACACAGGTCAATGTCGTAAATATATACGCCTGGATCAGAGCAATCGCGATCTCCAACCCATTAATCACAATCGTAAACCCGAACGGCATCCAGCTGATCCACCCCGGCGCGGACAGCACCAGACCGAACAACACCGCCAGCACGGTATGACCAGCGGTCATATTGGCAAATAGCCTCACAGACAAGGAAAGCGGACGAGCCAGCATGCTGATGATTTCAATCGGGATCATGACGGGAATCATAATCTTGGGAACGCCGGGCGGCACCAGAATACTCAGAAAATGGGCGCCATGCTTGGCGAACCCGATAATGAGCGTCATGATAAAAATTATGGTCGCGAAAGTCCCGGTCACCACCAGCTGACTGGTAATGGTATACGAACCGGGTATCAACCCGATCAGATTGCAGCACATGATGAAAAAAAACAGGGTCGCGACAAAAGGAAAATATTTCATCCCCTCTTTGCCGATAAACTCGCCCACCATGCCCTTGATAAACTCCATAAATATTTCGGCGATGCTTTGCATTTTGCCGGGGATGGTTTTCAAACCGCCTTTCACCACCAACATGAACAGAATGAAAACAATAGCCATTCCTCCCCACATGGCAAATATCGCCTTGTTGAGGGAAAGATCGATCCCCATCACCTCTATGGGAACAATGGGTTCAAGCTCAAAATGATGTAATGGATTTTCCTGGGACATGGAGAGTATTAGTTACAGTTTCCTGTCGGATTGAGGGTGATCGTTAGAAGTTTTATCATTGTCATTATTATCATTCGTTTCGGGGTCGCACTCTTCTTCTTCCTGTTGAGCCGCCATGGCCGCCCGGTAAACATTCATGCATCCGGCCGCACCGCCTAACAACAAAAAAAGGACCAACAACCAGGGTTCGGTCCCGAAGAACTTATCCAGACCGTACCCGATCAGCGTTCCAACCATGGTAGCCACCAGCATCTCGACGCCGAGTCGAAGACCGAAACTGAGGCCTTGCTGAAAGCTACTTCCTTTGTTCATTAGTTTGTCAGGGAATTCCCGAACCCGTGGCCGGTGAACCAGAAGCAGTTCTTTCCGGATCCCAACTTATTGCGCTTAATACCCTTAACCCTGCTTGTCCGGCCTTGCCCTTGAATAAACACAGTGTTCCTGTGCTCACTCATACCAACTCTAAATCGTTTACTATTTGGGAAAAAACCGACAAGAACAACCAGAAAACCCCTGGGATGGCACTAAATCGCCAAGAGGCTCCATATTAAGGGGTTCCTCAAATATAATCAAGAAGAACTGTAAGCATATAGCGGAAAAAATACCGGCTAAAGGAAAAAGGCCAATCTACACAGCTCTAACCCCCTTAGTCGGCCACCTAGAATTCAATAGGGTAACTCACCATAGGTGCTTTCATATTCCTCAAGAGGAATCATATCTATAGCATCCCAGGGACAACCTTCCAAATAGGTATCCATGGGACCCTTGGAGGTACACTTCTTACACCCGATGCATAAGAGAGGATCCACATCCACCCGGTTAAAAAACGGGGCGTCGGGATTTTGAACCTCAAACATGCAATTTTCAACCGGACATTCAGTGACGCAAATGGGAGATCCTCCACATCCGGTGCAGGCATCGTTGATCACCGCCAGTATTTTCGGTTTTCGCTTCCTCTTAACACTTCTTTTTGCTTTTTCGGCAACGGACATTTTTCAACGCCTTATGGAAGTTGATCAAGAAACTCATTTTACCAAAAACGGCTCTGATGTATATCAAATTCCCGACCACCATGCAAGCTTTTGAGGCGGAAAAACCCACTTTCACAAGAATTTAACTCGATTGAAAAGGGGACGCTTTCCCTTTACAGCAAAAGGTACTTATTATAAGATGTTTTATTACAGGCCGACTCAAGGTGGCATTGTTACCATAATGCTTTCAATTGCTCTGCAGACACAGATAATGCACCCAACCGTTTGGTTCAAACGTTTCATATATATGGATTCAATCCAAAAGTCATGTCATTCAGCAACGTCCTTGGCCAAGGCCAGGCGAAACATATATTAAGTCAGGCCCTTTCTCACAGCCGTCTTTCCCATGCCTACCTGTTCTACGGGCCTGATAGCATTGGCAAAAAGCTTATGGCGGTGGAGTTCGCCAAAGCCCTGAACTGCCTCTCCTCTGCACCGGATAACGCCTGCGGTAACTGCGATTCCTGCCGAAAAATAGAAAGCCGGGTTCATCCCGATTTCTTTTTTCTGGAACCGACCAAATCCACGCCGACAGCCCGCGAAGCGGCCATAAAGATTGACGAAATCAGAGAATTGCAGAAAAAACTGGGCTTCCTCCCCTACGAAGCCAAAGCCAAGGTGGCGGTGGTCGATCAGGTGGAGAAAATGAATCTTCAGGCCTGCAACGCCTTCCTGAAGACTCTGGAAGAACCGCCCTCCTCCACTGTTCTTATTCTGATCACGTCCAACATTTACAAACTATTGCCAACAATGATTTCCCGGTGCCAGGGTATCCGTTTCAATCCCTTGCCGCCGGAACACATTCGGGAAATCCTGCAGAAGCAGGAAGCCCCGGAGTGGAACCCCGGCGAAATCGATCTGCGGGTGGGTCGTTCACAGGGACAGGTATCCCGCGCCCTGAGCGAAGAGGCCACCCAAACCTCCGCCTACCGCCGGGAGATGATAGGACTCATCGACCAGGTATCCTTCAAGCGGATGGACCTGCTGTTCCAATGGTCGAAAGCCATGAGCAAGGGAAGCGAACCCTTGCCGCAAATTCTCGACGAAATGACGGGCTTGCTCCGCGACCTGATGTTCATCAAATCGGGAGGAAACACCGGCCAACTGTTCAACACCGATCTCTGGGCCGAACTGGAACCGGTGGCCCGGAGAAAACCGCTGTCTCACCTTTTGAAAATGGCCGAGGCGGTTAACCAGACCCAGTATGCCTTATCCGGAAACGCCAACGCCCAGTTGGCCCTGGAAACCATGCTGTTGGATTTTTGCGAGGCCGCCTGATGCAACCGAACATCAAAAACCAACCTGACTGTCAAAAAAAGCAAAAGGCGAATCGACCGCCGGAACCTCCTCCCAAATTCGTCATTGGGGTCCGCATCCGGGGAACTCTCAAATCCGAACTGTGCAGCCCGCAAAACCTGAATCTTCGTGTCGGGACGCAGGTCATGGTCGATACGGATGAAGGGATTAAGATCGGACAGGTGGTGTCGAACAAAATTATCAACATTCGCAAAGACGACTCTTTCGCGCCGCCTAAAATTCTGCGTATTGCCAATGAAAGCGATCTCAATAAGGAAAAGGACAAAGCGGAACGTGAACGCCAGTACACTCAGTTTTGCTGGCAATTGATTGACCAACTGGGTCTGTCGATGAACCTGAGCCGCGTGGTTTATTTTGAAGAGATGAATAAGTCGATTTTTTATTTTACGGCCGAGGGCCGCATAGACTTTCGGGAACTGGTCAAGCAGTTGGCCGCCAAACTGAGGCACCGTATTGAAATGCGGCAGGTCGGCGTACGCGACGAAGCCAAGGCCATAACCGGACACGGAATATGCGGCGAATCCCTGTGCTGTTCCACCTTCCTTTCGGAATTCA
Source organism: Nitrospinota bacterium (assembly GCA_029879645.1). Classification (GTDB taxonomy): domain Bacteria; phylum Nitrospinota; class Nitrospinia; order Nitrospinales; family Nitrospinaceae; genus SZUA-226. The sequence continues at coordinate 4,066 of JAOUPX010000089.1, read as the reverse complement.
CCCCCGTCACCATCCGTATGGCAAAGGACCAGGGGCTGGCCCTCAATCCCAGTAAAATTTCCGGCGTGTGCGGCCGCCTCATGTGCTGCCTCCAATACGAGCACGATCTTTACCGGAAAATGATCAAGGAACTCCCGAAAATCGGCAAGGTCATCGACACCCCGGAAGGTACCGGCAAGGTGATCAAACACGATATCCTGAAACAGCTCATCACGGTTCGCCTGCTTGATGATGATTACATGATGTACTATCATCTGGATGAACTGCGGGAATACCTGAAAAAACCGCCGGAAAAACCTGCGCCCCCAACCCAATAACCCTTTACTTGTCGATTCATTAATGAAAAAGAAAACCTTTTTTATCACCACGCCCATTTATTACGTCAACGACGTTCCGCATATCGGGCACGCCTACACCACCATCGCGGCGGATGTGGTGGCGCGTTACAAACGGCTGGCGGGGTACGATGTATTTTTTCTCACCGGTACCGACGAGCACGGGCAAAAGGTTCAGCAGGCCGCTGAAAAATCCAACCGGGAACCGCAGACGCATGTCGACGAACTGCACGTGCGCTTCAAGGAGTTGTGGGTCCGCTTCAATATTTCCAACAACGATTTCATCCGCACCACGGAAGAGCGTCACCAAAAGGTGGTGCGGGAAATTCTTCAAAAGCTGTACGACGAAGGAGAAATCTACCAAAAGAACTACGAGGGATGGTACTGCATGCCCGATGAGCGGTTCTGGACGGAAAAGGACCTCAAAGACGGCAACTGTCCGGAGTGCGGACGCAAGGTCGAGAAAATCCACGAAAGCAATTACTTTTTCAAGATGGGCCAGCACCGCGACTGGCTGGTGGACCACATCAATCAAAACGAAAACTTTATCCAGCCAAAATCGCGCCGCAACGAAATTCTCGGATTTCTCAAACAACCGCTGGACGACCTGTGCATCTCACGGCCCAAGGAGCGTTTGCCCTGGGGCATTCCCCTGCCCTTCGATGACCAGTACGTCACCTATGTCTGGTTCGACGCATTGATCAATTACATCTCCGTCCACGGCCATCTGGAACAGATCAAGGACAGCGGCTACTGGCCGGCGGCGCATCAATTGATCGGCAAGGACATCCTCACCACGCACTCGGTGTACTGGGCGACCATGCTGAAAGCAACCGGGCTCCCCCTGCCGCAGAATATTTTCGCGCATGGCTGGTGGACGGTGAACGGCCAGAAAATGTCCAAGTCTGTGGGCAACGTGGTGGAACCGAATCACCTGATCGATCAGTTCGGCGTCGACGTGATCCGCTACTTCCTGCTCCGCGAAGTGCCGTTCGGGCAGGACGGCGATTTTTCGCACAAGGCTCTGATCGGCAGGATCAACAGCGACCTCGCCAACAACCTCGGCAACCTGCTCAACCGCACCCTCAACATGCTCAAGAAGTACTTTAAAGGTGAGCTCCCAAGCCCTGATGTCTCAGGAGATGAAGATTCGCCGCTGGTGGCTAAATCGGCGGAGGTCATCCAAGAAGTCGACCGCCTCTACGGCGAACTGGCGTACAGCAAAATCCTGGCAAAGATATGGGAATTCCTGGACACGGGCAACATCTACATCAACGACACCGCGCCGTGGAATCTGGCGAAGACCGATGACGGCAAAAAACGTCTGGCAACCGTATTGTACAATTCAGCCGAGGCCTGCCGGGTGATCGCCATTCTCATCGCGCCGTTCATGCCGGAAACCGCCGCAAAAATGATGGAGCAACTCGGCATTGATACTCCGGTAGAGCAACAGGGCCTCGACTCCATCCAGAAATGGGGATGGATCAAGTCAGGCACGCAGACGCATCAGGGACCGCAAATCTTTCCGCGCATCGAGGACAAGGTCGCCGAAAAAATTCTCGAAGAAGTCACTATCGGCGGCGAGGCCCCCGCCTCGAAAAAGAAAGAAGACGGCGACGAGGACGGCCTGATCACCATCGACGATTTCATGAAAGTCGATCTGCGCACCGCTAAAATTCTGGAAGCGGAGAAAATCAAGAAGTCGAAAAAGCTGATCAAACTGAAGGTCGATCTCGGCACCGAACAACGGCAGGTGCTGGCCGGTATCGCCGAGGCCTACGAACCGGAACAACTGGTCGGGCGCACGGTCATCCTGGTCGCCAACCTCAAACCCGCCAAGCTGATGGGCCTCGAATCGCAGGGCATGATCCTCGCCGGAAGCGACGGCGAAACCATTATTCTCGGCGGCTTCGACGGCGATCTGCCGCCCGGAGTGCGTGTGAAATGATGATCGATACCCACGCGCACGTCGACATGGAATCCTACGACGAGGACCGCGAAGAAACCATTCAGCGCGCCCGCGATAACGGCGTGAAATACATCGTCAATATCGGGTGCGATATCGCTAGTTCCCAGCGGTCGGTGGAACTGGCGGAGTATTACGATTTTATCTACGCCACTGCCGGAATTCATCCTCACGATACAAAGGACATCACCGGCGACACTTACGATCAACTGCGCATTCTGCTCGATCATCCCAAAGTCATCGCGCTGGGCGAAATCGGCCTCGACTACTTCAAAAATTATTCGCCGCAGGACGTGCAACGCAAGCACTTCCGCAAGCAGATCGAACTGGCGAAGGAACTGAACAAGCCGATCATCATCCACAGCCGCGACGCCAAGGAGGACATGATCAACATCCTGTCCGATTACTACGACCATTCCAGCGAAAGGTCGGGCATCTTCCACTGCTTTTCAGACGACCAGGAACTGGCCGATGCGGCGCTGGCGATGGGATTCTACATTTCGTTTGCGGGTACCGTGACGTTCAAGAATGCGGACAACCTCCGGCAGGTCGCGAAAACGATTCCCGCCGACCGGCTGTTCGCCGAAACCGACTGCCCGTTCATGGCGCCGGCGCCGAATCGCGGCAAGCGCAACGAACCGGCCTTCGTCAACCATACCGCCGCCAAACTGGCGGAAGTGCGCGGCCTCAAAATCGAAGATGTCGAACGCGCGATGGAACTCAACTTCCACGACCTGTTCGGCATCGGCGAATCCGCCAAGCCGGGAACGGTTTCATACCAGATACGCAACTCGCTGTACCTCAACCTGACGCAGAGATGCACCGCCAATTGCGTGTTCTGCACGCGCCTGACCAAACCGATCGTGCAGGGCTACAATCTGGCGCTGGACCGCGAACCGACGGCGCAGGAGGTGTGGGAGTCGATTGACGATGTGAATAAATACGACGAGATCGTGTTCTGCGGATTCGGCGAGCCGACCCTGCGCCTCGACGTGATCAAGGAAGTTTCCAAAAAAATTAAAGACGCCGGCGGGCGGGTGCGGGTCAATACCAACGGCCACGGCAACGTCATCAACAAACGCAACATCCTGCCGGAACTGAAGGGACTGGTCGACGAAATTTCGATCAGCCTCAACGCCGACAACTCGGAGGCATACGACGAAGTGGCGCAACCCCTGCCCTCGTTCCGCGGCTGGATTTACGATGAAATCAAAAAGTTCATCGCCGAAGCCAAGAAAGTCATTCCCGTCGTGCAGGCGACCATCGTCACGCATCAGGATGATGTCGACGAAGCCAAGTGTGAAGAGATCGCCACAAAAGAGTTCGGCGTCAACTACCGCCCCCGGCGGTTCAACATAGTAGGCTGATTATGCATCTCTGGATCAAACTCGGCGGCATACTGGGCGGATTGAGCGTCATGTTCGGCGCGTTCGGCGCGCACTCGCTGAAGGCCCGCCTGAGTGAAAAAAGTCTCGAAACCTTCCACACCGCCCAGTTTTATCAGTTCATGCACAGCATCGCCCTGATTCTGGTCGGCCTGCTGATTCTCAAGCTCGGCGAGGAACACAGCAAGCGGTTGAATCGCGCCGGCTGGTTTTTCGTCGCCGGAATCGTGATGTTCAGCGGCAGTCTGTACTCCATGGCCCTCGGCGGTCCAAGGTGGCTGGGACCCGTCACCCCCCTCGGCGGCCTAAGCTTTATGATCGGCTGGTTCCTCCTCGCCTTCTCTCTGCCCAAAAAATAAAATTTTCCTGCCCTCCCACTT
>JAOUPX010000088.1 GCA_029879645.1 Nitrospinota bacterium | reverse complement strand
GCTTCGCCGGAAAAGTTTGCGAAAGATATGAATTTCAGTTTCACATCTCCCGTATTTTTGCTGGGATTATTAGGTCTGACGATCCCGGTGCTGATCCATTTACTCACCCGGCGCCAGCAGACCCGTCTTCCGTTTTCAGCAGTCTACCTCCTGCGGCAGGCCCAGAAACGATCCGTCCGGAAATCCCGGCCCAACCGTCTCCTGCTCCTGCTGTTGCGTTGTCTGGCCATTGCGTTCCTGTGCCTCGCGCTGGCCAATCCGATTCTATCCTCCGGCGGTCTGGAAAATATTCTGGCCTCCCGGCCTTCCGCCAACGTTTTTATTCTGGATGACTCCTACAGCATGTCCGCCAAGAGTGATTCGGGAACCCTGTTCAGCCGGGCGACGGAGAAGCTGGCGGAACTGATAGACAAATTGCCCGGCAACCAATCTTTCAGCGTGTTACTCGCTTCCGATCCGGCACACATGGTTCAGGACTGGACTTCCGACAAAAGTTCCATTTTAAAATGGTTGAAGGCCGCACAGCCTTCCCACCGGGCCACCAGCATCGGTAAGGCCGTGACTCTGGCCTCCGACCTGCTGAGCACCGCGCCTCAGGAAAACAAGCGGATTTTCATACTGACGGATATGGACCGGAATGGCTGGGACCGGGACGAGTTTCCCGAAAACCTGAAAGAGGATGCACGTACTCAAATTAAAATTATCGATTTCGCCGATATGCAGAAAGGGCTGAACCGGGCTCTGGTCCGGGAGGTCCGATTGAATCAGGAATTTCTCACCAACCGCCGGACCATACGGGTCCAGGCCACTGTTGCCAACCTTCTTAAGGACCGCGCGGTCAAGCAGTTACCCATCACCCTGTTCGTCAACGGCAAGCGGCAAAGCGAAGGAACCATTGATCTTCCGGCGAATGGGGAAGCCACTCATGAATTTTCTTTTCCTTTGCTGAAAAGCGAACCGGTATCGGGTTACGTTGAAATTGAGGAGGACGCCCTAACTGAGGACAACCGGCGTCTGTTCGTCTATCAGCCCGACCGGGAAATTAAAGCGTTGGTGGTCGACGGTGACCCGCGGGGAGTAGCCCACCAGCACGACTCGTTTTATGTCGAAAAGGCGCTCAACCCTTTTGCCTCGCCGATAGCCGATATCGAACCGACGGTCTCCACCCTTTCGGAGTTTTCAGAACTAGATTTAAAACGATATTCGGTGATCATTTTATGCAACGTGCGGGACTTGGCGATTGGCCTCGAACAGGAACTGGAGAAATTTGTATTGAACGGCGGTGCCTTGTTCATCGGATTAGGGGACCAGGTGAACTCCAAATACTACAACGAAAAACTGGGTATGCTTCTGCCGGTTTTTCTGAAGTCCATCAACCAGGTCCGAGATGGAGACCAACCTTTCCATCTGCTTTCTCAACCCAGTGACCATCCGGTTCTGAAAGTGTTCACCGGAAAAATGCTGCAAGACATGTCGCGTATTCCTTTCCGAACGCTGTATAGCATTGAGCCCCGGCCCAACAGAGAGTTTCAGGAGCCGATGCTATTCACCAACCAATTTCCAGCGATGATTGAATCGACTTTCGGCAAAGGAAAAGTCATCCTGTACACCTCTTCCCTGGATCGTGACTGGAATAATTTTCCCATTCACCCCACCTTCCTTCCCTGGATCCAGCGCTGGGTGAAATATACCGCGCAGAGCCTGGAAAATATTTCCCGACACGATGTCAGCGTCGGCGCCACACTGGTCCTTGAGGAAATGGACCGACCACCGCTGGTGGTGGGACCGGGCGGTAAAATTTATATCGCCCGCCAAAAACCTAAATCCTCACCGGCATTCGATGACACTGACCGGCCTGGCGTATACGAACTCCACAAATGGGAAGAGCCTGGCCCAGATTCGGCTAACATTCCGGCGGAAGCGCCCAAACAATTGCCGACCGGTTCCCAAAGGATCGGAAGCTTTACGGTCAACTTCGACCCGGCAGAATCCGTCCCCGGCAAAATATCCGAAAAGGAGCTGTCGCAATATTTTCACGGCGGACAGGTGGACTATTCTCCGGCCAAGCAGGCACTGGACGCGGCAGCGATCAGTTCGGGTATACCGCTGACCACCCTTTTAATTCTAATGCTGGCAGTCATGATGTTCTGGGAGGGCTGGGTGGTCCGTAAAGAATAACCGGATTCCAGCCGTATTTTTGCGATTCGGGTTCTGATATAATGACTTTAACCGGTACCCATAAACCCTTGCAACTATCGAGTATTCAATGAGTTTCCGAATGCGATCCGCGGTATTCCTCTTTGCCGCCCTGAGCCTGTTTTTAACCTGGAGCACGGGAGCCACAGCCCGTGCCGCTTCCGCCCAAGTCTCGGTAGCCGAGGAGTTGGTCGCTACCCTGGCACTGCCGGAAGATAAAATAGATTTGACCGAAACGCTGCTTTCAATCTCGCGTCATTGGGATCCCAACCTGGATACCGCACCGCTCCGGAAAACGCTGGACCAATTGGCCGATTCCGCCCGCAATCAACTCAAGAGTAATCCTTCGCCGGAGCAAACCGTCGAAATTCTACGCAAGGTGATCCATGAGGAAGGACGGTATCGTTACACCGAGGCGCTGGACCCGACCGGTATGCCGGTCAACCCGGCGGAACTGTTTCTGCATGGACTGCTACAGACACGACGCGGTTATTGCATGAACCTGTCTCTGCTTTATCTCATACTTGCAGAACGGTTGAACCTGCCGATATTCGGCGTCCCTCTTCCCAATCACTTTTTCGTGCGTTACGACTCGACGGAGTACCGGGTGAACATCGAAGCCACGGAAGGGGGAACCGCCTTTCCCGATTCGTTTTACGAACAACGGTTTGGTGTAACGAATGGCTCGAAGTATTTCCTGACCAATCTCGGTAAGAAACAAACACTGGGCGCTTACTTCTCCAATGTCGGTCTGGTGATGTATCGCGCGGGCAAACCGGAAGCGGCGGTTTTTTATCTGGAGCAGTCGGCCGGCATCAACCCGCAATCCATCGACGCACTCAACAACCTGGGAAACATTTATTCGGAACTGAGACAACACGATAAATCCATCCATGCCTATGAGAGGGCTCTGGAGGCCGATCCCGGCAATTTTTCCACTTTGTTCAATCTGGGTCTGGCCTACATGGAAACAAACTCCGACGACAAAGCCAAAGAAGTTCTGTTACAGGCGGCGCAAATAGACCCCCGGTTTTACCTGGCGCATGAAATGCTGTCCCGGATTTACCTGCGGCAAAAAAAGTTCGCCAGCGCGCTTTTGCATTTAAAAATCATGAAGCGCCTGCAACCTGAAAACCTTCGCACCCAGTTGGATATCGGGACGGTGATTTTGGAAATGGGACAGGCACAACTGGCCCTGGGTTATTTCAGGAACCTGCAAAATCAGTTTCCACAGGCTATCGATGTGAACGCGCGCATGGGTGACGTTTATTACCGGATGAAGGATTATCCCAAAGCAATCGTTCAATACGAATTCGTCATTGAACGGGCTCCGCAGTTTCTTGAAAATTATATTCAGCTGGGGTGGATCCATTACCAGATGGGAAACCTGACCAGGGCAATTGCAGTCACCCAACAGGGCCTTCAGTTCAGCCCGCAGGATAATCCGCTAAACACCCTGGCCTACATGAACCTGGGGCTTTACCATACACTGGAAAAAAAATTCGATGCGGCAGAGAAATGGTACCAGAAAACTTTGGATACCGAAGATCCGAAGGCTGTCGATGCCATGATCGACGATTTGAAAGGAGCCTTAAAAAATTATCCCGAAATTCCGGAATTAGACTATTTCGGCGGATGGATTTTATTTAAAGGTGGGCAAAAAGACCAGGCCAGGGAATGGTTTAACCGTTATCTGGCACAAAATCCAAAGGGAACTTTAGCGGAGCAGGCCAAAAAGTTTTTAAATCAGGTGGCGTCTTTGGAACCGCGAGGGATGGTTTTAATTCCCAAGGGTTTTTTCCTTATGGGTGCCAATGGGCATGGTGACGACGAGGCCCCGGAGCACAAGGTCTATCTGGATGCCTATTATATCGATAAATACGAAGTGACCGCCGCCGAGTTTGCTGAGTTTTTAAACGACGTCAAAATGTTCAAGGAATTTTACAAGGACAGCAAATTCGGAATGCTGGTTTTGGAAAAGGACTTCAGGGCGCGTAAAGGTTTGGAATCTTATCCCATCAACAATGTGACCTGGTTTGGAGCGGCGGCCTTCTGCAAATGGAAAAACAAGCGGCTGCCCTCTGAAGCAGAGTGGGAGAAAGCCGCGCGTGGAACCGAGGGCAATTTCTTCCCGTGGGGCAACGATCCGATCAACCCTCAAAGAGCCCGTTACCGGCAGGAATGGACAGAAGAAATCGCCCACCGTGTCATGGTTCCCGTTGATTCCATGCCGGAGGGTAAAAGTCCCTATGGCTTGTTCCACATGCTGGGAAATGTCAAAGAATGGGTGGACGACTGGTATGATCGGGAGTATTATAAGGAGGAAAATCACAACTTAAATCCAAGGGGACAGATCGGGGGGGAATTCAAGGTCCTCAAAGGCGGGTCGTGGAGAGACCTTAGGTCCTTTGTTTACGCCTCTTTCCGGAACAACAGCCACCCGAATACGGCGCTGGACGATTACGGGTTCCGGTGTGCCCAGGACGGACCGGAAGGTTCCGCTCCCAAGCGGATGACCTCTCTGGAACATTTATTCATTCCGGCCAGGCTGGAACACGCGGCCCAGAGGAGCTCAGAGATCAATCCATGATTGGCGCTATTGAAATACTAATCATTGCCATCATCTTCGGCATCATCTACGGTCGGGACGCTATCGACAAAACCTTCAAGAAACATGCGGACGAAGGCGTGGTGGAAAGTTTTGCGGTGGACGTCAAGGATTACTATGAGAAAGACCCGAAGCGGTTGATCCTGATCGTATCCGGATGTCTTGCCCTTATTATATTTTCTGTAGTAGGAATCTATTGGGCGGTTACTCAAACAGACATTCTAAAAAGTATTGGACTGGAGTGACTTCCAAATAATCAATAGTTGAAACCATTGTCGCGAATGTGAAAATAAGGGTCTCCTCCTTTCAACATTTTACCGCCGACAATTTCTCCGACATACACTACATGATCTCCAAAAGCGGACTGCTGACGCAGTTCACATTCGACATAAGCCACCGCGTCGTTCAGAATTTTGATATCATGAAACCCTTTTCCCACATTGAGACCATCAAAGATTGAAACGCCTTCTGCCGGAGCTTTGAAAAAATGTTTCATCAGGTTATTCGAATCTTTCCCCAGCACATTCACAATAAATGATTTCGAGGCCTCCACCAGTAATCTCGCCTGTCGTGTCAAGCCCAATGCCACTGTCAGGGCTGGCGGATCGAACGAACACTGGTTGACCCAGCTGGCGAGTACCGCGTCTTCCTTATCATTAAATTTAGCCGTAACCACAAACAAACCGCTCGGCACCCGACCGAGGGCTTTCCCCACTTCTTTTTTATTCTTCAAGAAAACCTCCTGAATCTTCCATGAAGTTGATTAATATTAAAACGCTGATTATATCCAAAACCGACCGAAAAACTTCGCCTTATCTCCAATAAAAATCATTTACTTTTGTTTCCCGACCGGAAATTTTTTAGGGCCTTGATCATGTCCATCTGCGATACCAGTCCTTGTGAAACCAGAATTTCGCCCAACAAGCGGTTGGTGTGTGTTTGCCGCTTCAGTAAAGTCTCCACCTGGTCCTGTGTCAGGTACTCCATTTCCACTGCCAGTTTACCGAAGCTCTTATTTTTTTCCTCCGGCCTCCTCTGACGGGACAGAATCCGGAACAACTGCTTGTTGCTGATCAGTTCATTTTGCAAAGCCAGCCGTCCCAACGGCACACGATCGGTTTTCTGGATTTCCAGGGCGCGGGCCAGGTCTTTTTCCCCAATGATATTCTGTTCGACAAGATATTCTCCAAAAACCACAGAAAAATCCCTTTCTACTTCGTACGCATGGCAAAAACGCCGTCCCAATCCGGAGGCGGCGGATGATTCTGAAACGTGATACAGCGTTCGAAATATGTCAGCGAAGGTCCATCGTCTTCATACAGGTTCAACGCGTTTTCAAAACAGGTGATGCCTTCCTCCCACCGCTGTTTTTTATAATGCTCCAGACCTTCCTGAAAGTGAGGACGAATGAGACGGATGTGATCTTCCATCTCCCCTTTCCGGCCAAGCAGTTCGTATATCTTGATAGGTTCCTGTTTCCCGACCACGCGAATGGAGTCCAACTCCCGTGCTTCAATATCATTCTTCGCCAACTCATAGGTAAATTCGCTCAGCATGGTGTACGTCTGGTATTGCTTATTAACCCCCTCGAGCCGCGCCGCCAGGTTAACGGTATCGCCAATCATCGTATAATCGAAACGGTTCTGCGATCCCATATTACCAACCACCACTTCTCCGGTGTTGATCCCGATACGCATGAATAATTCATGCCGGCCTTTCTTTTTCCAGATGCTCCGCAACTGCGCCAGCCGTTTCTGCATATCCAGGGCGGCGTAACAGGTACGGGTGGCGTGATCCTTAAAGTCAATGGGCGCTCCGAAAAACGCGATGATGGCGTCGCCCTCGAATTTATCAACCGTGCCTTCATACTGCATGACAATGTCGGTCATTTCCGTCAGATACTCATTGAGCAGAATAACCAGCTCACCGGCGGTTAATTTTTCTGAAATAGAAGAGAACCCTGCCACGTCAGAGAAAAATGCGGTAAGGACTTTATCTTCTCCACCCAGATTCAACAGCTTGGGATTTTCCACCAACTGATTCACCACAGCCGGAGCCAGGTACTGGCTGAATGCACTCTTGATAAAACGCTTTTCCCGCTCTTCAAACGTAAAACGGTACAACGTGATTCCAAAATAAACCAGAAATTGCGAAAACACCGGAGTTACCGTATGCACCCACAAGCCCTGCCGGGTGAATAACAAATAATCACAAACAAGGTATCCCCCTACCCCGATTACCAACAGGATTGCTGTGCCTACGGCTTTAAAATAAATGGCCGCCAGGCCCAGCAAAATTCCGGTTACCAGAATCATCGTCATATCCAGAACCGGAACCCATGGCGGACGCTCAAGAAAATCCTGCTGAAGAATATTTTCGATTATATTGGCATGCACTTCCACTCCGGGATAAAGAGTCCCGTAAGGGGTGGTATGCAGATCATGAAGAGCGGCGGCGCTGGCGCCAATCAAAATAATCTTGTCCTTCAACTGCAATGGACCGACGGAGCCATCCATGACATCGGATGCGGAAATATAATTAAATGTGTGTTTGGGCCCATAATAATTGACCAGAAAGTTTCCTTCCTCAGTGACCGGAATCGGAATTTCTCCCAAACGTATTTCCCCGACCCGATTGGGAAAAATTCGAACTACAGAACTCAGCCTGGTAGCCTCCCGCAGCATTTGCAGGCTGAGCGGTGGAAACGCCGCCTCCTTATGCATGCGCACCATGGGCATAAAGCGAATGACCCCGTCACGCTCCGGTACAAAGGAAACATAACCAGCACTGTTGGCGGCATCCAACAAAGAAGGCAGGCTGAGGCCCACCGCATGGATCGGTTGCAGAAAGTCTGGAGTAATCGATTGATCGCTGGACTGCACCATCGAATACTGGGAAAAGTCCAGTAGCGCAAACTCCTTCGGCCCTATCATAGCCACAGAATCTTCAGCCGCCTGCTCTGCATTTGAGTAGACAAAATAACCCAGGACCGTTCTTTCCGAACGGCGGATTGCATCGGCAAACCGGGAATCCGAATCCCCTACCCTTTCCAGCAAGCCCGCCAGTGCATTCCTGCTCATCCCCGCCAGATTCTGCTTCTCCAATTCGCTTTTAACTTTTTCAAAGGGCACGTTGGTCTCCTTTTCAGGAAACAAAAAATCAAAACCGATCACCGCCGCGCCGGATTCCGATAGCTTGTCCACCAACTTCGCCAGCCGGGTACGCGGCCAGGGCCAGCGTCCCTCCCGCTTCAGACTTCTCTCGTCAATGGCGACAATCACCACCTGACCGGATACCGGTCGTGCTCCCCGCAGGGACACTTTAAAGTCGTAAGCCTTGGACTCCAGAAGCTCAAATATGGACAGATTGAGGGAATAGATGTAAAGGGAGAGTAGTGTGATTAATATGGATACTGTAAAGGCATTCAGCCAGCGAGTTTTCATGGAACAATTTTAACACAAAGGAGGGAACACTAAGAATCAGGCGGAGAGAAGAACGCCTATCTTGCAGGGCTGGTTACCTGCCCAATCAACAGCCGTCGGGACCACCGTTCTCAAAAAAGTCGGTGAGAAATGAACTCAGCGATCCTCTCTGAAGGGATCCGGCATCAAAGGTGGCCGGAGTGGGCCCAGGAGTAACGGTGTTACCATTCAAAACCAAATTTCGGGTTTCATTGAACGATGACTCATCAGCGTTGATATTGGGGGCGCTTATATCGATATCCCTAGCCGAAGTAATGACCGCTCCGGGAGCCACGTTGAAATCACCGGCACCGTTCCCTTCGCTATCCGCCACTGCGACAAAATCTCCCCGGGTGGTGGTGATATTTGCCCTCACATTAATATCCGTGACAGCCGATACATTCACAGCGGGAAAAGATGTCTCACCATTAAAATTGATATTTTTTCCGGAAACCAGAAATACCGTATCCGTAATACCACTGGTACTTCCTTCTGTCAGGCCTTGGATATTAATGTTGCCGCTCGTGCCGAGCGTCAGATTTTGCGCAATGATATGAGAAAGATCGTTGTCGCCAATGTGTGCTCCATTGCCGCCATCTGGTGAAAGAATCAAGGTACCGCCACCTGCCAGGATAAAAAACACATTGCCTGTACCGCTGTTCAGGTCACCCTCCAGAATCAAATCATCTGCAACAATCTGAATATCTCCGTTGTTGGTGGTTAAAGATTCACCCTTGGCCACCATTACGGCACCGGTACCATTCCGATCACTGCCTGCGGAAATCTGCACCAGAGCGGCATCCAGCGTTCCGGACAGCCCAATATTTCCCTGCCCGCCACCGGAAAGTATGATTTTGCCATCTTTCTGCTGAACCGTCTGAGCTTCGATGATCCCGGAATGATTGATTACATCACCGATCACGTTGCTTGCGGACCTCGCGGTCAACAGAACCTGCCCGCCATTCGCGCGGATGAATCCGGAGTTGTTGATCCGGTCGCCGAGTACGTTGCCTTCGGAATCGGTCACTACTCCTGAAACTTCCCCTGTAACCGTGAAACTGATCAAACCGTCGCCGTTAAAATCCAGAGTCGCCGCCGTTCCCGAGGCCAGGGCTACAGACCCCAAGTCGGCTACTATGATGGAACCGTTATTTTCAACCGTCGGAGCGGCCAGGCCGACGTAACTACCGGCATTGATCGTACCGCTATTGATCACCGCCGCAAGGGATTGATCCGGATCCTGAGAAAACTGATAATTGCCCTTCAGAAAATCTTCGTTGCTGATGCCAAGCGTCGTCGCCAACAGGCCGTGAACATCCACCACCGCATTTTTTCCAAACACCACTCCAGAGGGGTTGGTCAGAAACACCTGACCGTTGGCGGAAAGTTTTCCGAGAATTATGCTGGGGTCTGAACCAATGACCCGGTTCAGGGCCACTGCACTGGAATTGGGTTGAAGGAAGGTGACCGATTCCGCCTCATCGATGCTGAATCCCTGCCAGTTGGTGATCAACTGCTGGCTGTCCTGCTGGATTACCATATCCTGAGCGGATTGGTCGATACTGCCGGTTCCGGAGACGATCTCCCCACCGCTGGGCAGGGCATTCACCCATCCGGGTGTTATCGCCATCCACAAAACCACCAGCGCACTGGCAAACCGTCGGTTGAATCTAATATGTCGTTTAGATATGGCCTGACTCATGGATAGATTTCCCTTCGCTCCTGCATCAACCCGAGGTGCAGGGATCTGATTCATCTTCTTCAAATAAATCGTATTCTTCCTGCAAAGCGTCCGTCACAATGGAGCCCTGCCGGGGTTTTTCCCGGTAACGCGAACTGGCCCAACCCATGATCACCTGTTGAATCAGATTCCGCTCGGGACCGGTCAAAGCTTCCGGTTCCGTTGGAGGCTGGCCCTCTTCGATAACCGTTTTCATCATCGGCCCCACCATCACATCTCCGAAAATCAGGGGATCGGCATTAAGAGCGCGAATAAATCCCGCTTGATTGGCAACCAGGGTTTTAAGTTGAGAAACGCTCAGGTATCCCTGAGTACCACGTGCCGCCACGTTAGCTGTGGGAGAAAGAATTTTAAAATGGGATTGGGGATGCTTCTGATCCTTATTGACGATATACATGGAGATGCCATGACCAATGGCGATCACGCCCTGCCGGAGCCTTTCCTTGGCATCAAACAGGTAGGAGGAAATGGTCATTCGGGAATTGGGTCCCAAAGCCATCAGGCTCGAGTCTTCAAATAATATACGCAGACGGCTTTTCCGGCCGGTCCGGAATTCGTCACTGGCATATACCAGTTGCTTGGGTTGAACCTTCTGCCACGGGGTCAAAGATACCGGAACCACTTGACCGGGTTGACCGCCGGCGACCGAATCCTCGCCACCGGGAAGATACTCGGCGCTTCCAATAATGGCGATAATTTTGCCCACTGGCTGTTTTTCCGCCCAAACCCCTGCTGGAAAAAGTAGAAACACCACCGCCAGCAAGACCAGTCCTTTTGCCAAAAGCTTCGTCATCCCTCTACTCCTGCAAATTTCAATATTCCTGAATTGATGGAAACATTATATGCGTAAATGTAAATAAAAATAGGCGAAATATGGGAAATCAACACAAATACCCCAAAAGGGGCTGTATTATGAGAGGTTATAACGATAAAAAGCCAGGTGTTTTTTAGATATTTCGGGCAAACCTAGAGAGGACTTGAGGTCTGATTTACAAAAATAGGGAAAAGCCTGGATTAGAAGGAAACCCGGCCGTTGAGGTAAAGGATGCTGGAGGACCCATCGGAAGGTTTTGGGCCCCCAAAGGCAGGGAACCCGTAGGCAAAATCAAAAGCGACTGCGGGATAGTTTTTTCCTAATGGGGGGAAGTTCAATCGAAATCCAAGGCCCACGCCATTCAACTCCTTGTCATTTTCCCCGGGTTGCGGGTTTTTGACATACACCCTGCCGTGATCCAGGAATGCAAAGGCCGACAATACCTGATCCAATTGAATGCGACGGGGACTTTCCATTAAAGTGACCTTGAATGGAAAAGGAACCACCCACTCCGCGGACACAAAATACCCATGGTCACCGGCCGCTTCCGCCAGAGGGTAACCCCGGACGGACCCAAACCCTCCGATAGCAAACTGGTCTGGCGATAAAACCCTTTTTGAGGCCACCTGCCCCCTGGATTTTAATATGAAGTAACTCTTCCCAAGATAGGCAGACTGATACCGGGTGACGTCCAAACTCGAAATTAAAACATCCCCTCGTCCCTGGAATCTGGAATTGAGAGGATCGGAAACATCGCTTTCACTGAAACCCTGTTGCAAACGGATAGAATAAAAAGTTCGGGCACGAAAGGGGTCCTTAAAGAAACCCCCTGCCGACAGATAAACATCTCGCAGTTTGTCATCACTCGACGGAGTCCCCGCCAATCCGTTTTCAAAGTTTCGAATCTCCCCCCCCAGACTCAGGTAAAACTCAGAGCTACGGGTCCGGTGGATAGAATGAGTCACGTCCAGAGAAAAAATATTCGCTTTTCCCCCGGCGTTCAAAACCGCTAACTCCCCTCCCAGATTGAAATCGGTGTAAATATAGGACAATGTCGCCGTGGTGCCATAAGGCCCGACCGGGAACGAGTAAGAGGGATTGATGAAATTCTGATCGTCATTGGACTTGACTCCACGCACCGATAAACGGTCACCCAGCAACAACAGGCTTCCCACTTCTCCCGTCAAACCATATCTCTGTTCCCCGGTAAACCGGGAACCAAAGTTATCTGCATCGAAGGCAATATAGTAAGTTCGGGACTCCTCTGTCAGCAAGGTCAAATCCGATGTACCGAACACCTCTCCCGGTTCCAGAACGGCCTTTACTTTTAAACCCTGAATGGCATTCAATCCCAGAAGATACTTTTCCAATGTGCTTTCCTTGAGGGCTGAATCTTCCCTGAGCGGCTTCAACCGCGCCAGAATTTCATCTTTTTCGAAACGTTCGTTCCCTGACACATTGATGTTGCCCAGTTTTCCTTCCACCACCTGGATGGTCACCGTCCCATTCACCACTTCCTGCTCCGGAACATAAGCCCGAGTCAGGACGAATCCCTCCTCGGCATACAGGGAGGTGATCTCCTGGGCAATGAGATGAAGAATTCCCAACGTCACCTCCAATCCGTCACCTGTCTCCAGAATGGGGGCCAGGGTGGCATCGTCGATGAGGGTGTTGCCCTTCACTTCGATAGTTTTAACTATGAATTTTGGACCTTCGCCTGGATCAACCACAGTACGACTGTCCTTGATGGAAAGAGGCGGGAGTTCTTCAGGGGGTTGGAAATCGGGCCGGGACTGCTCCAGCGCTTTCTGTCCCACTCCGGACTCTCCTGCAGGAGGCACGGAAACCTGGGCCTGCAGGATTGCAGGGGAAATAACTACTTGCCCGATAGCACTTAAAGCAATTAGCAACAGGCCGAATCTAAGTGTGTTGCTGTTGGATGGATTCATGCAACGTCAGGTTTTGAGACAGAGTTTGCATAGCCGGTGGAATTATCCGCCGAACTCCAAAACCGTTGTCACTTGTTCGGCAATTCCCTGTTCAGGGGATTACTCATTATAGATCATTCAGATAGGGGAAGCCATCCCGAACCCCGTTTTTTGGAGGTAAAAACAATTCAACGAATCAATGGATGAAATTTAGTTTACGGACCATTTACCGGGGATGGGTTCCCGGCAATCGGGGCAGGCTCCGTTTTCGATATGGTTGGCGAGAATCTGATACCCGTAGCGTTCGATCAATGTCTTGCCGCATTGCGGGCAGTTCGTATTTTCGGTATCGCCCACCTCGCCGGGCCGGTTGCCGGAATACACGAATTTGAGTCCGGCCTTCAATCCAATCTTGCGGGCGCGGAGGAGGGTATCGATCGGCGTGCTTCCCCGGTCGGTCATTTTATAGAGCGGACGAAACGCCGTCACGTGCCAGGGAATACCTTGCGAGACGGAAGCGACAAATTCGGCCATCTGCGTCAACTCCTCATCAGAATCATTGTAACCGGGAACCACCAGGGTCACAATTTCCGTCCAGAATCCCATCGC
>JAOUPX010000013.1 GCA_029879645.1 Nitrospinota bacterium | reverse complement strand
CTTTGACGTTTGGTTACCGTTATTTCACAACCACGGATCCCGATTTTGCTTTGGCGGGACCAGGGTTCTTTGAAACGGAATACAAAAGCCACGATTTCCTGTTCGGCGCCCGTTTCCGTTTTTAAAATCACCTTCTTCGCAAAATCTCTGTTCGTTTCGCTGGCCTAAACTTGACGATCCTTTCATATTAAGAACTTATCCTTGGGAGAAGTTATGAGAAAAATCATTGGATTCTTACTAGTCAGCTTATTATTCTCGGCCGCCCCGGTCTGGGCACAGCAAGCTTATCTATCCGGTAACCTCGGGTTCGGGGTACGGCCCAATTCAGATATTGCTGGACCCTCAGGAAACGAATTCAACAATGATCCTGCCTTAGTGGTCAATGGAGCGATTGGTGTGGAAATGAGCCCCATTCTCCGAATCGAGGGAGAAGTAGGCTTGCATTACAACAGCTCTGACGTGGCCGGATTTCCTCAGGATTTCACCTTCAGCGCCGTAAGTTTCATGGGTAACGGATATTTCGATATCCCCACCCAATCTCCCTTGAGACCTTACGTCGGAGCCGGACTGGGATTTGCGCTTGTTGGAGTTGAAGAAGACTTCTTCGGATTTACGGATAGTGACTCAGACATGGTGGCAGCGTTTCAATTTATGGCCGGTCTCGGTTTCGATATCACCCCCAAGGCCACACTGACTTTTGGATACCGCTATTTTACGACTACTGACCCCAGTTTCAATCTGGCTGTCTCTGGACCTTTCAAAACAGAATATTCCAGCCATGATTTTCTGTTTGGAGCACGATTCCGGTTTTAAAATTCCCACTGCATAAACAAAAAGACCCATGAGCCAAAAGCTCGTGGGTCTTTTCAAAAATCGCCTGACGTTGGGGGGAATATCAGGCGGTTTGTTCTTTCAACCGTTTAAGCAGTCCTTGAAATGACTCCTGCCTGATGACCTTGGAAAACTGGAAACGGTAGTTCCGGGCCATACTGACTCCCTGCACCAGGAAATCATATACCCGCCAGTCCTTGCCATCCCGTTTCAGTTTATAGTGGATGGCGATGGTTCGATCCGGACTCACGATATTGGTTTTGATAAAGGCGTAATCGCCTTTAACCCGCTCGCTCAGGAAATGCACCTTGCCTCCCTGGAAATTCTCAATGATGTGCAAATACGATTTTTCCAGAAGCTTTTTGAACAGACCGGTGAACTGTTTTTGCTCTTTCCGGGAGTGGCTGCCCCAGTCGCTGTCCAGGGTATGCATCGCCATTTGCCTGAAATCAAATCGCTTCCCAATCACATTCTTGAGAGCCAGCTGACGTGATTTAGCATCCTTTTTCAGATTTTCGTCCGTCACGATTTCCAGAACCTGATCCACGGTCATCTTCAATCCGCTCGCCGCGTCGGAGAATCCAAATCCAGTGGTTCCTACCGCCGCCACTTTGATCGGCTCGGATTTTGCCGGTTGCGAAATTTTCCGGGTCACCTGCCCTTCGGATTCCCCTGCGCTTTTGGAAATAGCCGCCGGGGGAACAATCAGAAAAAAGGAAAACGCCGTAGCAACCAATATGGAATATTTATTTTTTTTATTCATGATTAATTGTCCCTCCTCACTACCTTCATGCACTCTCCATACCGCATCGCGAGATTTTCCGTTGGGGAAAATGCATGTCCTGCTAAATCAAAACGACTGAATCAATTTATTAATAAGATACATATAATCTAACATGGAAAATTAAGGTAAATCAACATAATTTCACACAATCTCAACACAAAAGTGTCTTTTTTTATATACACTTCGACTTACCTATTGATTTTATTGGCTGTCCTTAATAAGCGCCCTTCAGCTTATTGTGACGTTAACCACAAAATAATCGTATCTAGACAAAAGTGGCTATCTTTATAGCTTCGTTGCCAACTGAACCATCCTCCTGAATCAAAACCGGCCTGAAAAATAATTGTTGCGTAAGTTTATTGCAACATTCCCCCGGGAGGCGTATTATTGATTTTTGTATTCCAAATTCATTGAAAATGGACGCGATACCTATGGCTCAAAAACCTGTTCCCTATCTAAACACCGTTTTAAACACACTGAACGAAGCTGTTTTCATCTACGATCAGAACATGGAAATACAATATTTTAATGCTGCGGCAGAGAAAATCACCGGACACGCCAGCGAAGACGTTCTTGGGAAAAAATGCACCACCCTGTTCGACCAAAGTATTTGCCTGAACAACTGCGCCCTGTGCATGTCTGTCAAGCAAGCTCAACACAGCAAAGTTACTTTCAATTCTGCCTTTATCCGCAAGGATGGAGTTCGGCGCATTGGGGATTTCCAGGCCGGCCTTCTGCACAAGGACGGGAAAGGCAACACGGAAGTACTGGTGTCATTAACCGACATCACTGAAGTGACTCGCCTGAAACAGGAGCTTCAAGAAACAAACTCATTCCGCAACATGGTGGCAAAAAGCCCGGAGATGAAAGAGGTGTTCGGCACCATCCAGAACGTGGCTTACTATGATTCCACGGTTTTTATTGAAGGAGAAAGCGGAACAGGAAAAGAGTTGGTGGCAAGTGCCATTCATTACGAAAGCCCGCGTGCGGGAAAGAACCTGATCAAGGTCAACTGTTCAGCCTTCTCCGACAGCCTGCTGGAAAGCGAATTGTTCGGCCACGTTAAAGGCGCGTTTACCGGAGCGCTCCAGGACCGCATAGGCCGATTCGAAGAAGCCAGCGGCGGCACTATCTTCCTCGATGAAGTAGGCGACATGAGTCCCGGCATCCAGGTCAAACTCCTGCGCGTCCTGCAGGAAAAGGAAATCGAACGCGTCGGCGAAAACCGAACCCGCAAAGTCGATATCCGCATCATCGCCGCCACCAACAAGAATCTTAAACGGGAAGTTGATGAAGGCCGGTTCCGCGAGGATCTTTATTACCGCCTGAACGTCTTCCCGGTTCACATGCCCCCCCTGCGCCAAAGAAAAGAGGACATTCCGCTGTTGGCCGAACGGTTTATCGATCGGTGGAAATCAAAGCACCGCAAACGTATCAACAGCCTGTCCGGTGAAACCCTGGGCCAACTGATGGATCACTCCTGGCCGGGCAATGTACGCGAACTCGGAAATGCGATCGAGCACGCCTGCATCAAGGCCCTCGGTCCGACCATTGAATTGCGCGACCTGCCCGCCTATCTGCTTACCGGTGAGAATAACGATAAGGTCAAACGCAAGCGCAAGTGGCTGACCCAAAAAATCGTCAAGGAAGCCCTGGAAGCATGCGACCACAACCAGACCCGCGCCGCCGAACACCTCAAGGTGCACCGCATCACCCTCTGGCGCAAATTGAAGGAGTTTAATCTCTAAATAAAGAAAACCCTGCGGACGCGCTAGCATCCGCAGGGAACCTAAGGGAGAGAGCAAAAAATCGGGAAACAAAAATTCTCAACTGCCTCCCGTACCAATACACTCCAGGGTTTGGATCTTTTCACAATCAACTTCCAGGTAAGTCCCTGGACCACACAGAAATTGGATCATCTTAAAAACCCCCTGCGGATGTTATGGCATCCACAGGGGGCCTCTGAGGAGAGTGATGGGTCAGGGAAAAATAAAGTTCCCCACCTATTCCCCCGACCGGTACACTCCAGGGTTTTCCGGTCCTTCAACAACCAACTGACCGATGGCACCCTTGGCCACGCGGAAGATGCTGTGATCTACCAGGGTGTAGGCTCCCGGCACATCTACTTTGAATTCGACTACAGTCGCACCGGCGGAGGGCACCAGGGTGGTCTGGATACCCGTATGTACGGTTCCGCCAAGGCCGCCTTCCTGATACACCTTGTCGAAAATCTCGCCAATGATGTGGAATGAAGAAATTCCATTGGGGCCGATGTTACCGAAATACATCCGCACCGTCTCACCCACTTTGGCTTTCAGAACGTTGTCGCCCATCAAACCGCCCTGCTTGCCGTTGAACACGACATACGTCGGATGCTCCGCCAGCCCTT
This sequence comes from Nitrospinota bacterium, assembly GCA_029879645.1. Classification (GTDB taxonomy): domain Bacteria; phylum Nitrospinota; class Nitrospinia; order Nitrospinales; family Nitrospinaceae; genus SZUA-226. The sequence continues at coordinate 39,842 of JAOUPX010000013.1, read as the reverse complement.
TGGTGATATCAAACGCGGCCACGCCATTTTCATCCGGCTCGCCGGCAAAGAACTCGCTTTCCATCACATAAAATTCTCGGTCCACCTTGGCCAGGCCACCTTCCGGCTCTACCAGAATCAGGCCATACATGCCGTTGGAAATGTGATCGACGATCGATCCCGCCGCGCAATGGTAAATGAACAGGCCCGGTGACAGCGCCTTGAAGGTGAACACCTTCGACTCGCCGGGGGAGACCGTACTTACTGCCGCGCCGCCGCCCGGACCGTTCACTGCATGGATATCGATATTGTGCTGCTGGGTGTTGGACTCCGGATTGTTCAGATGAAACTCGACGGTATCCCCAACGCGCACACGCGCCATCGGACCCGGCACGGTGCCATTAAAACTCCAGAAGTTGTATTTGACGCCATCGGCGATATCACCGATATATTCCTTCGCCTCGAAATTGAGAACCACTGTTTGGCCACCCGACCGCGTGATGGGCGGGGGCACATTCGGAGCAGAGGTCAGTGGGCCGACTTCTTTGTCCGACGCATCCGCCTGTGCAACGCTTGCGGTAGTGCCACATCCCGCTAATCCCCATATCATCAGTAAACAGCCGAATATGGCTGGCACGCTCTTTTTACTCATTTAAATCCTCCAAATCTTAAAGTTAGTAAAACCCTGATAACCTCTACTACAAGGATCGTGCCAATCACTTACAAATAAATAAAAGCCTTATATTTCATATAGCTATATATTCAGGGAATTGTGCATTAAGAGCAATGAAGCATTGCAATAAAATATTGCAACACACTAACAAAATCTAAATCAGGCGAATCCCCGCTCCGTTTCCGCCTCCTATAAATCCAGTTGACAGCACCCCGCGAATTGAGAATAATACACATAATTTCCGATATTTGAATGGGTTAACGGGACCTCTCACTGGTACCGCGCCTGTTTGTTTTTTAAAGGGATAAGGGTTTTCCGTTTATGGACCGTTATTGGGAAGCATTCAAAACCCCTTTCATCTGCTTCGCGGGATTTTCCGGCGTGGGCAAGACCACTTTGCTGGAACACATGATCCGGCGGTTCAAACAGGACCGTATCCGTGTCGGGTATTACAAGCACGACGCCCACCGGTTCCAGATGGATAAAAAGGGCAAGGATACCCAGCGAGGCGCCGAAGCGGGCGCCGGCATCGTCACCATCAACGACCCTGAACACTTCGCGGTAATCGCCGACAACCCATTCAAGAAACGCACCATCACCCACGCCCTGGAACAATGCGACTGCATTCTGATAGAGGGTTACAAGAAGTCGCCGTTTGACAAAATCGTTTTTCTCGACGCCGAAGGCAAACTCCCGATCCCAGCCGACGATCCCGGCATCAAGGCCATCATCCACCAGGGTGTGGTCGAGGACACCTCGTTCACCGAACACGGCATCCCCCTGTTCCACCGCGACGAGGCCGATAATATCTATCAGTTCGTAAAGGATCATTTTTACAACTGCACCCGCCCATTACTCGGCGGCGTGTTCATCGGCGGGCAAAGCAAGCGTATGGGCCAGCCCAAGTTTTCACTCTCCTACCAGGGCCAGTCGGAAACCGAACGCATGGTGAACATGCTTTCTGATTTCTGCGACCAGGTCTACCTCTCGGCCCGCGAAGAACAGGATCTCAGTACCATCGGCGGTCTGCCGCAATGCGGACGCATCAATGACGAGCACTACGGACTCGGACCCGTGGGCGGGCTGGCCACCCTGATGGGCACGCACCCCGACAAGGCCTGGCTGATTACCGCCTGCGACATGCCGTTTCTGCAGGAAGACGCCATCGAGCGCATCGTGGCCGAACGCGATCCGCTCCGCTACGGCACCTGCTTTTTGCAGAAAGGCGGTGTCGGGGTGGAACCGATGTGCGCCATATACGAACCGAAATTTATTGTGCCGCTGTTTGAAGCCCTGTCACGGCGCGAGTTGTCCCTGACACGTATCATCAGGGAACTGCCGTTTAAGCATGTGACCGTGACTCCATCCGACAGAACACATTTCACCAACGTCAACACCCCGGAAGAATACGAGGTTGCCCGCACCCAACGCGAGCAGGAAGATGATTAAATGGCTATGATCCAGGTGGACGAGGCCCGGGAAATAATCCTGGCCAAAATTGAACCCAAGGGAGTCGAAAAGGTTTCCCTGAATGATGCACTGGGACGCATCCTGGCAGAGGACATCGTCGCGCGACGCAACAACCCGCCGATGGACAACTCGGCAATGGACGGCTACGCGGTGATCGCCGCGGATATCCAGTCCGCGACGCCCGACAACCCGGTGAAGCTGGAAGTGGTGGAACACGTCGCCGCTGGAGCGGTGGCGCAGAAGACGCTGAAAAACAACCAGGCCATCCGTATCATGACCGGCGCGCCGATCCCGCCCGGAGCCGATGCCGTATTGATGCAGGAAGACACCGATAAAAACGGTTCCGGCATTCTCGCCAAAGACAGGGCCGAAGTCGGTGAAAATATCCGCCTCGCCGGAGAGGATGTCAAAGTCGGCGATGTCGTCATCCGCAAAGGCGTCACCATCACCCCTTCGCACATCGGGATGATGGCGGTGGTGGGCCGTTCCAACATTTTCGTCAGCCAGAGGCCCACGGTGGCCATCCTCTCCACCGGCGACGAAATCATGGAACTGGACGAGACCCCGGAAGGCCCATGCATCTACAACAGCAACGGCTACATGCTGGCAGCGCAGATTCGTTCCGCCGGCGGTATTCCGGTTTACCTGGGCGTGGCCAAGGACGATGAAAAAGATCTGATGGAAAAATTCGACTGGGCGCTGAAATGCGACATCGTCGTCTCATCCGGAGGCGTATCGGTGGGCGACTATGACCTGGTCAAGGCCACTCTCGATAAGATGGGAAATGAAATGGTGTTCTGGAAAGTGGCGATGAAGCCGGGCAAACCCCTCGCATTCGGCAAAATTGGCGAGAGGCCGATCTTCGGCCTGCCGGGGAACCCTGTTTCCTCTTTTGTTTCCTTTGAACAATTCGCGCGGCCTGCCATCAAGAAGATGATGGGGGCCAATGATGTCATGCCTCGAACGGTACAGGCCAAACTGACCCGTACTATTCACAAAAAAACCGGCCGATTGCATTTCATGAGCGCCGTGGTTTCCTGGGACAGCGGCGAGTACACCGTTTCCCCCGCCGAAGAGCAGGGTTCGGGCGTCCTCAAATCCACCGTCAACGCCAACGGCCTTCTGGTGTTTCCTTTGGAGAAAGATGAACTTAAAAATGGAGAGTTGGTGACCGTCCAACTTCTGGACGTTTGACCATGCGCCTCACGAGTTACCGACTACTCAAACTCTTCCTTCCCTTTATTATCCTGTTGATGGTGCTCAACCGGGATGCCCCGGCCGGCGAGCGTTCGCCCGGTATTGAACGCATGGTCAGCCAGATCGAAACCCTGTTCCCCGTTTTGGAAGGTTATGTGCTTTCGGTAAAAGGCGACCGGGTGGCCATCGACCTCAAACGCGGTCAGGCGGTATCACCGGGCCAGACGCTCAAGCTGATCCGCTATGGAGAAACCATCACCCATCCCGTCACCAAGGCTATCGTCGGACGCGAGGAAAACGATCTCGGCCAGATCAAAGTCCTCGAAGTACGCAAGGATTATTCCATCGCACAGATCATCACGCCCGGCGCGCAGGCACAAAAGGGGGACGGCGTACGCAGTGCCTTTAAGAAGTTAAAACTTCTCGTCGCGCCGGTGCAGTCGGACGACGAGGCAACCGGGGATGTGCAGGCGTTGAGGGGGGAAATCGAGACGCAGGTGAACCGCAATCTCCGTTTTGAAGTACCTGCGTTTGATGTCGGAGTGTGGATGCTGGAAAACGATATCGCCCTCCCCGCTTTGGCAAGGCAGGAAAACCTGGCCCGGCTCCGCACGCAGGTGGCGTCGGATGCCGTGCTGTTCACGCAAGTCCAGTCCATCAAAGGAAAAACCGTTTTAAATTACCGCCTGGTGTCATCGAGTGACGGCAGTGAATTGAAGCAGGCGCGGATCATGATCGAATCCCTGCCCGCAGTAGCGCAAGCACCCGCGAAGGAGCAGGAAGTCCAATCCGATTTCCGCCAAGAAGAAAAGGGACTCCTCAATTATGTCGGCAAACAGGATTTTGATTTTGAGCTGGTCGACTTCGACACCGGTGACCTGTCCGGCAATGGGGACAAGGAATTTGTGATCATCGATGACCACCGGGTCCTGATTTACAAATATCAAAACAACCAGTTCAAAAAAGTCGGGCAGGTGACCTTGCCAGAAGGCAACAACAAGTTTCTTTCGGTGGATGTCGCCGATATCAACGGCAACGGCCGGGATGAGGTTTTCGTGACCAATTCACAGGGAGATGCCCTGAGTTCCTTCGTCCTGGAAGTGGTTCCGGGCAAAAAGGGACTGACCCGCATCTGGGAAAACGTGAACCGGTACTTCCGCGTGCTGAGAGATTTCGACGGCCCGCCTATGCTGATATCCCAAACCCCCGGCTACGAAAAACCTTTTAAAGACGGGATCCAAATAATTCACCATAAAAATGGGGGATATCAGGTGGAGTCGGAACTGTCCCTGCCGGTAGGGGACTATCGAGATATGGTCCTTTATGGCCTGGCGCAGGGAAGCATAACCCCTTCTAAATCCAAGGAAACAATAATCCTTGACAAAAATTACCATTTGAGAGTATATTCTCCCGGCGGTCGCCTTCTCGTCAGCTCGAACGAGTATTTCGGCCATGATCCTCGTATTATTGAAGTGGGGCTCAAAGACCAGGTCGCGGGGACGTTCATCGATAGCCCGGATACCCCCCAGCCGGTACGCTTTAAAGGCAGGCTTCAGCTCATTCAGCACAACGCTCGAAAGTACCTTTTTGTACCCAGGAACCACAGAACAGGCAGTTTTCTTTCGAAACTGGTAATAGTCAAAAACAGCAGTTTAGTGATCTTGGGGATCACCCCTGAAGGGCTCGAGAAGGCCTACGAGACCAAAAAGCAAAGAGGCTATCTTGCGGCCTTCCAAGTAGTTGAATCTGCAGGGAAAAAGCCAAGGCAGGTGCATGTGGCCTCTGTAGCCGACCACGGGGGTTTTTTAGGCGATAAAATGATCAGCACAATTTATACCTACGATTGGCTTAAATAACCGGCAATACCGTTAAAAATGTTTTCTGGAAATTAATATCTCGGATGGTCAAACCCGGATTACTGAAAAGTAATGCGTTTTTTGATAGATTTTTCTGCAAGATATTGTAAAATTTATAGTTAGCCTGCGAAGAACAAGAATTTGAGGAAGTTTTTTTAGATGTCCAATCTGGTTGATTACTTGGAGGAGGTAAGCATGAGAAGAAAATTTTTTACAGCCTTTGCTGGGGTGGTTTCCTTTCTGATGATAGGGGCTATGACAGCAGATGCGGCAGATGTCACCTTTGGCGGACGGATTCGACCGCGGTATGAGTACTGGAACTTGCAAAACAGCGATTCCCAGTACATCGATATGCTGACGCGTCTCGATGCTAAAGCAAAAATCGACGACAACACCAGCGCATTCATTCAGCTCCAGGCGAACAGCCGCTGGGGTAGTCAGAGAAACTGTTCTGCTAACGTAGTTGGTGTCGGCGCAGCAGCCGTATCTGGTGCTTGTGACCGGGCCAGCAACCCGATAAGCGGTAACGACACCACCACGGATGTCGGCATCCATCAAGCGTATTTCACCCTGAATAAATTTTTCGGCGCTCCGGTAGACTTGCAAATCGGTCGTCAGGAAGTTGTTCTGGATGGACACCGCCTGTTGGGTAACACCGTGTGGACCCAGGGTATGATGTCTCATGACGCCCTGCGTCTGACCCATAGCCACGACAACATGACCCTGCTGTACGTTTACAGTAAAGCCCAGGAACAATCCAGCCGCGCAGGAGCTGGCGGTGCGTTTCCAGGTGCCTCCACTGATGACGTTGACGACATTGATGCCCATGTCTTGTGGGGAAATTTTAAAGGCCTGCTGGGAGATAATTCTTCCACATCCGTTTATGTGGTGTATGTAGACGCCGACCAGAACGCCGGTGCTCCCGCCGCCCCAGGTAGCGCAGATTTTTACACCGTCGGTGCTCGCCAGGCTGGCGGTTTCGGTGACATCAGCTACCGCGGTGAATTCTACTACCAGATGGGTAAATCCGGCCTGGCCGCTCCCGGTGGCGCAAACGGTGACATGAGCGCCTTCTTGTTCGGCGCGCGTGTCGGATACACCGCTAAGAACGTTGCCATGAAACCCAGCCTGACCCTGTGGTTCGACTACCTGAGCGGTACCGATGCTGCGGATGCGGCAGTGGGTGACAACAATACGTTTAACACGTTGTTCGATACCGGCCATAAATACTACGGTCTGATGGACTTTTTCATTCACAACACCACCGGCAATGGAAGTCATCCCAATGGCGGTTTGATCGACTATGCGGTTAAGGCGTCCGTTCAGCCGACAGCCAACACCACTTTGAAAGTGGATTACCACATGTTTCAGGTGGCTGAAGATGACCGCTGTGGTACCTGTACCGCTGGTGGAAGCAATCCCACCACCCTGGGTAATGAAGTCGATGTCACCCTGGTACACAAGTACAGCGCCAGCACCGTCATGAGCTTGGGTTATGCTCACATGTTCTCGAATGAACTGCTGTCGAACTACAACGGCGGCGCACGCATTCAGAACTTTGAAGATGCGGACTGGCTCTACGTGCAGTTTGATGTAATGTTCTAAGCACGTTTTTCTTAGCTTTTACAAAATCCCCTGGGCTTCGGCTCAGGGGATTTTTTTTGCCTTTTTTATTCCCGATTCCCGGCCCATTTCTTCCTCGATTTTCGATATAATGAAAACTGGTTAACTCATTAAAGGACCTTCCGATGACACGACTGAAATTATATGGGGTTGGATTTTTGTTACTCGCCCTTCTATTGCCCGCCGCCACCCTTGCAGAACCGTTCAAGATAAACGGTCAGCCGATCCCCGAAAAGGTGGCCTCGGTCAATGGAGTGGAGCTCGATTCTCAACTGCTGATCAGTGAGATCAAGGTGTATCGCCTTATGAACCGGCAGAAAAATAAGGAGCTTTCGGAACAGGAACTGGCCGATTTTTCCCATCAGGCATTAGCCCGGTTGGTGGACCAGGAATTGATTTACCAGGAGGCCCATAAGAAAAATATTCAAATCGACTCCGAACTTTTAAATAAACGGTTGGAAGAGATCCGCAGTCAATTCCCCTCCGAGGATATGTTTCACATGGCATTGGATATGCAAGGGCTGACGCTGGACCTGCTCAAAACAAAATTCCAGAAGCAGATGATGGAAGAAAACATCATACGGCAGGAAGTGGCTCCCCACGTGAAGGTGGACGACCCGGAAGTGGCGGCTTTTTATCAAAAAAGCCTGGATCAGCTCCGCACCCCGGAAAAATACGAAGCGCACCATATTTTCACTTCCGCCCTGCAGGAAGGACCGCATGGTTCGGAAATCGAGGACGAAGCCCTGCGCAAAAAGGCGGAGCGGCTGAACGCCCTGCTGGATCAAGACGCTGCAGAAAAAATCAAAGATCTGTATCGCCAATTGCAGGATGGGGCGGACTTCTCGGAACTGGCGAAGGAGCACTCCGAGGACACCACCACCGGAAAAAATGGCGGGAGCTGGGGCGCCATTCCCCTGAGCGAACTTCCGGAGGCCATGGCGCAGGAGTTAAAAAAGCTGAAGCAAAATGAATTCAGCGAACCCGTCCGCTCCCCCTATGGCTACCATATCCTGAAGTGGACGAAGATCATCCCGGCCGGTCATATCCCTCTGGACGAAATTAAATCGGATATCATGAACATGCTACTGCGGGACAAAACACTGGAGGCGCACCAGAAAATGATATCTCAAATGCGCGAGCAGGCGGAGATCAAGCTTTACTATTAAACCTCCCACCGCAAACACTTTTCCATGAAGACACTGATCACCGGCACGACAGGTTTTATCGGAGCGTCCATCGTACGCGAATTGATCGCGGATGGGCGGGAGGTACGCGTGCTTGTCCGGCCCAACTCCGACCTGTCCAACATTAAAGGACTAGAGGTTGAAATCTCACATGGGGATTTACGCGATCGCGCCTCACTCGACGCCGCTTTAAAGGGTTGCGATGTGCTGTACCACGCCGCAGCCTATTACAGCCTGTGGAGCCGCGACAAGCGAATGATGTACGACATCAACGTGCAGGGCACCCGCAACATCCTAGAGGCGGCCCAGGCCGCATCCATTGGCAAAGTGGTCTATACCAGCACGGTGGGTTGCATTGGCCTGTGGCCCGACGGCCGCCCCGCCGACGAACAGACCCCGCTGAATCCGGCGATTCTTTGCAACGATTACAAACTGTCCAAGTACCAGGCCGAGCAGGTAGCGCTGGAGTTCGCCGGAAAAGGACTGCCGGTGGTGGTGGTCAATCCCAGCGCGCCGGTGGGACCGAGAGACATCAAGCCGACGCCCACAGGCCAGCTCATCCTCGATTTCATCAATGGTAAAATGCCCGCTTACCTGGACACCGGCTTGAACCTGATTGATGTCCGCGACTGCGCCCGGGGCCACATCCTGGCAGAGCAAAAAGGAAAAGTCGGAGAACGTTATATTCTGGGCAACCGCAACATGTCTTTGCATGAAATCCTGTTGACCCTGGAGAAGATCACCGGCATTAAGGCGCCGGGTATCCGGATGCCCTATTGGGTGGCTTACGCGGCGGGCTGGGCATGCGAGACGGTTTCCGATTTCATTACCCATCAGCCGCCGGCGGTTCCTCTGGCGGGTGTGAAAATGGCGAAATATCTGATGTACTTCGATGCGTCCAAGGCGGTACGCGAACTGGGACTGCCTCAAAATCCTGTCGAGCAGGCATTGGAGGACGCAGTCCGATGGATGCGGGATACTGAAAGAGTCCCCGCCGAACCATAACCAATGGATCTTATGGAATTCTTTGAACTGCTGTGGGGGACCGTTCTACTGCGGCCCTATGTGTTTATTTTTCTCATCAGTTATTTGTCCATCGCCATCCTTGATATGGGCCTTAAGCGGTCCCTCCTGTTTACGGTATTGGCCTTCATTATCGCATTTGCGGCGGAATATTCCTCCACGCGAAACGGCTTCCCTTTCGGATTTTACAGTTATATAGAGACGACCCGCGATCAGGAATTGTGGTTTTCAAATATCCCATTCATGGATCCCCTTTCTTTCAGCTTCCTGGCTTATGTCAGCTATACCCTGAGCTTATTCTTGTGGTGTCCTTTGAAACAGCGCGGTTGGGATATCCGTCTCATCCAAACGGAGGCCATCCGGCATTCCTGGCGGGTTATCCTGACGGGAGCGGTACTGATGATGTTGCTGGATGTGGTTATCGATCCCGTTTCGTTTTTGGGCGACCGCTGGTTTCTGGGACAGATTTATACCTATAAAGAGCAGGGAGAATATTTTAATATTCCGCTCACCAATTTCGGCGGCTGGTTTGTCGTTGGATTTGCCATTCTATTCTCCTATACGCGAATCGAGGCCTGGCTGATACGCCGGGGGTTCCGGGATATGGGCATGCGGCAGATTCCGGCACAGGCTCTTCTTGGACCGGCGGTGTATTTTGGTGTGTTGGTATTTACCCTGGGAGTGACTTTTTATATCGGGGAGATGGTGATGGGGTTGTGCGGATTAGGCCTGGCGCTTTTACTTTTATCCCTTCCCCTGGTCAAAGTATTTCAAACAGAGGGTATGCGGGAATCCGCCGAATCACCGGTAATTGGTGAATGACATGGCGATCCCGAAATCTTTTTCCTTGAGTTCGGCAATCACGGCCTGCAAGTCGTCCCGGCTTTTTCCGGTAACCCGCACCTGATCGTCCATCACCTGCCCCTGAACTTTGGTCTTCAGTCCCTTGATGGCCTTGACAATTTCCTTGCCCTTTTCCTGGGGAATGCCCTGTTGCAGTTTGACTGTCTGGCGGACGGTATTGCCGCCCGCGGCTTCTACATTTCCGTAATCAAGGGCCTTGAGAGATACCATGCGTTTGATCAGCTTGCTCTCCAGGATATCGACAACCGATTTCATTTTATGCTCGTCGTCCGAAACCAGAATGAGCGCGGGGACTTTTTCGTCGAGGGTGATTTCGCTTTTACTGCCTTTGAAGTCAAACCGCTGTCGAATTTCCATGGTGGCCTGGTTGACGGCGTTTTTTACTTCCTGAAGGTCTATGTTTGAAACAATGTCAAAGGAACAATTTTTTGCCATCGGTATCGTGTCCTGTACAATGAGTGAAAGAAAGAAAACCGGTTTCCGGTCGCGGATCAGGCAGGGTTAGTGCATTTTGGTATTCATGTAAAACCCGTAAACAAACATGACGATCACAGCAATGACGATGGAATCATCGATAAGAACCTGTTTCAGGCTTGGAGAACCGTCATGGAGCAACCAGGGTACCGCAACAAACAGAACGCTGATGAACCCGATCGCCAGCAATCCGACAATGGAATAAATCAGTAATTTGTCGTTTATCGGGGGTTCGGGTTTCTGATTGTTGTCATCCATGATTCGCTCCTCGATCCACTCAGAATCAAAAATAATCGATTCAACGGAGAAGTGCAATGCCTAAATCCAATTACAGCATAGGGGACCCCAAAGCCGAGCAATTGATTCAGGAACTGGTGGATTTATGTGGCAATGAAGTGGCGCCGGATCTGCTGAAGGAAATCATGACCACAGTCGTGAAACTGGGTCGGGAACACACGGATCGGGGAGATTTCAAACTGACCAATAATACGCTCAAGGAATTGCGCCATGCTTACCGGGTGTTCCTCCCATACCGCGAAAAACGGAAAGTGGTCATTTTCGGGTCCGCCCGCGCCCCGGAATCGGACCCGATTTACGGAATGGCACTTGATACGGCAAAAGCGTTAGCAGAAAAAGGTCACATGATCATTACCGGCGCCGGGGGTGGAGTCATGGAAGCGGCCAACCGGGGTGCCGGAAGAGAAAACAGTTTCGGCATCAACATCCGGCTCCCCAAGGAACAAAGTGCCAACCTGGCTATCGAGGGCGATTCCAAGTTGATGCAGTTCAAGTATTTTTTCACGCGCAAGCTGATGTTCATCAAAGAATCGGACGCCACCATCCTCTTCCCCGGAGGTTTCGGGACGCTGGATGAAGGCTTTGAAAATCTGACCCTGTTTCAAACCGGAAAATGCATGCCGCGGCCTATTCTACTGGCAGAACCCCCTGGAGGCACCTACTGGCCGCACCTGATTCGCCAGTTCGAGGAAGAACTTATGCCCAAAGGATATATTTCCTCCATAGATATGAATCTCTTCCATATTATCCATTCGGTCGATGAAGCGATTCATCACCTGGATGATTATTACCGCTATTACCACTCCCTGCGTTATGTCAACGAGTTCACCGTCCTGCGCTTTACAAAGGCCGTTACTCCCGCCGTGGTGGATTACCTGAATCACGAGTATCGGGATATTCTACGAACCGGAGATTTCAAGGCCTGCGGGGCATTGGAAACGGAAAAAGCCAATAATGAATTTACCGATCTGCCCCGGCTGGTATTTCAGTTCAATAAACAGCATTTTGGACGATTGAATGAGATGATCCTCTGGATCAACCGCAACTTGACCTAAGTTCCTCCAAATATTCCCTCTTCCAATCTTTATGGAAATTCGCAGCCTGCACAGGTTTGTTATATTTTTTATAAATATATTTCTATGATTATAATTTTTCATACGAATACCTGATATTCGGCCAACCAACCCCTTCTCTCCACCTGACGAAACTCATTGTTTTTTTGGTTATTAAACTCAAAAATACGATTCATTTTCCCGTTGGCCAGTGTCTTGCATCCTGTGCTAACCAAGACGTTTGTAATTCCCCAGCCTAAACCATATTCGGGAGAGATGAATCATGACAGGAACACAGTTTATGAAAAAGGGACAGGTTATTTTCCGCGAGGGAAGCCGCAGCGACTTCGCCTTTATCATTGAAGACGGACAAGTGGAAGTTTCCCGCCGGCGGAAAGACGGCAATATCGAAGTGATCGATATTCTGGGGCAAAATGAAATTTTTGGAGAAATCGGGATGATCGACGGCGGTCCACGCTCGGCGACAGCCACGGCTTTGCAGAATAGCAAGGTCACACTGATTTCCCGCGATGACCTGAATGCCATGTCCCGCAAGGACCCCCGCGCCTGGTTTCCCATCGTGAAAGCGATGTCGGCTCGATTACGGCGCTCGACGACCAAGGAAAAGAAATATGTCCGCAATGCCGGTTTCGCCCGCAGGTCTTAAGCAAACCGCATTGATTTGATCTGGTTTACTTCGCGGGGGATCTGGGCTAGAATATGCCTCCAGATCCACCCCCTTGGAGCTTTGTGCGCTCTCGAACCCACAACCTTTCCGGCCCCGCGAACTCTTGAAAATTTTAAGAACAATCGATTCCTTCCAGCCCGACCTTGAGGGGCCCGCCCATCAGGCCTGGCAGATTTCCAGCCGGCTGGAGCAAAAGGGAATCCATTCCCCTATTCTCACGACCGTTCAGCGGCCAGAAGACTCCACAGTCCAAAAGGAGCAAATAGGGCAGGCCCGGGTTATCCGTGTGCCGGTCCAGTGGACCCTGGGTAACTATAAAATCAGCTTTGGAATGATGACTTATCTGCGCCAGTACAACATCCTCCACAGCCACCTGTATCGGACCTTCCAGAGCGACTGCGCTTTTTTTTTGCGTCGATTCGAAAAAAACCCTATGTGCTGAGCACTCACGGTTCTCTGCTGAGCCATCAGAAACATCACCCGCCTGCACCCCGGAATTTTTTGCACCGCCTTTATGACGGCATGACTTTAAAGTCAGCCGTAAAGCGCGCCGATGCTGTTGTCGTTTCCTCTGTGATGGAATTTGAGGAAGCTCTGGAATTCGGAATCGGAAAACACAAACTGCATATTATTCCAGACGGAATCGACTCACACACAGTTGATAGCGACCGCTCCGGCAGACTGAGAAAAGACCTCTGCCTTTTGTTCGCAGGTCCCGTCACCCGGTCCAGGCGCGTCGAACTGTTACTGCGAGCCGCACGCAAGCTCACCCTGCCCTTCCGAATCATCCTTGCGGCCACTCCCGACAGGCTGGAGGCCGATGAGAACTCGTCAGGCTATCTTCTGGAAATGAAAAAACTTGCCAAAACCCTGGGCATGGAAGACCACATCGATATTCTGGAAAATCCTTCGCCGCAGGAGTTGAGCCAATGCTATGCCGATGCCGACATTTTCATTTATCCCTCGGCATACGAAACCTCCGGGACCACACTACTGCAAGCCGGGACCAGTGGCCTGCCCATCATCTCCACGCCCGTAGGCCTTGCCAAGGAAATCGTTGTGACGGGAGAGAATGGATTCATCGTCCCCGCCGATCCGGATATGATATGCGATCGGATTCTGCAACTGGGTCACGCGGATATCCGGCAAAAATTCGGTCAGCATATGCGCGAAAAGGTTCTTGGCGAATTTGGGTGGAACGCCGTCATGAAGCGGTATATGGACCTTTACGACTCCCTCAAGAAGCCATATACTGAATAGAAGAGTCTAAAAACCTTAATCCAATAATTTTCTTCCCCGACCACCCATAATCGGCCCCGTGAAAACCAACATCGCCCTTTACCAGGAAAGCCTGAAATCGGATCAGGTGGATTACGAAACTCCTTACGAATCCGTCGCCACCGATTTCTACCGGGAATTGATTTCGGGCGTGATGCCCGACCGCTCGGCGCGCATTCTCGATCTGGGTTGCTTCAAGGGCATCCTCGTGGACAAGCTGAGCGATTATCAGACCGTCGGGCTGGATGTCACCACCGCCGGGTTTATGAAGCCCGGAAAATATGCTCTGGGAATCGGCGAGCAGCTGCCTTTCAAGGACAATTCATTTGATTGCGTGGCGATGACCGAGGTCATCGAACATATCCTGGAGCCGGAGCGGGTCTTCACGGAAATCCGGCGCGTGCTCAAGGACGGCGGATACCTGCTGATCACTCATCCCAATAAATACAATCTGCTGGATGAAGCGCTGGAATGGTTCAAGGAAAACCGCTGGATTCGCAAAATGCTGAATCGCCCCATCTACCAGGGTGTCCAGCACGTCCAATCGTTTTACTTCAGCGACACCATCAAACGCCTCCGGCCATTTCATTTTAAAATCCGTTCCCGCCATGCCCTGACCTTTTCCCTGTTCCGCCTGTTTTCCATATTCGTCTACGGCCGTTTCAAGTGGGACAATTCCTTCGCACTGATGAAAAAATTTATCCATGCGGAACGGTTTGTCATCCAGCGCATGGGAAAGGTCGGCCAGCTGTTATGCGGAAGCTGTATCATGGTTTTTCAATTGAATAAATCGGGACCCGCTCGCCCAAAATGAAAAAGAAACTGCTCTTATTCGCATCCACCTTTCCCCGCTGGGAAAACGATACGGAAATCCCGCGGTTTGTGTTCGAGCTGGGCCTGGAGCTCCGCCGCTACTTCGATGTGTACGCCCTGACACCGCATACCGCCGGAGCGGCCCTGTCCGAAAATCTGGACGGGATACAGGTCATCCGCTTCCCTTACTTCATACCACAGTCCAAACAATGCCTGGCCTATGGCACCGGCATGATGGCCAGTTTGAAATCGACCCCCTTCGCCTACCTGCAAGTGCCCTCTTTTTTATTCTGCCAGTGGCGCGCCCTGCACCGCACCGTTCAGAAACACAAGATCGATATCGTCAACAGCCATTGGATGATCCCGCAAGGCTTCATCGCGTCCCTTCCTCCAAGGCTGAACTGCAAACAGGTGCTGACCATACACGCGGCGGGACTGTTCGCCCTCCGCCGACTGCCACTGGGAAAAGCGATGGCGCGGCAGATTGTCCGCCGGTCCGACCTCATCTACAGCGTGAGTTCGTACAACCAGCAGATTCTGGAAAAACTGGTTCGCAGAAAAGTGGATTGCCGGATTCTGCCGATGGGGATCGACACGTATTATTACGAAGACCCACAGAGCCCGGAATCGCTCCGCGACGACCTGGGCCTGCCAGCCGGCAAAATTATTTTGTACGTCGGCAAGCTCAGCGAAAAAAAAGGCGTCTTCTATCTGCTCAAAGCGTTTCACAGCATTGCGCAAGGCCAGACCGACAGCCATCTCGTGATCGTCGGAACCGGTTTGCTGGAGCAGGCTCTCAAGCGCGAAACGCAACGGCTGGGACTGGAATCGCGGGTCACCTTTGCCGGACAACAGGGTAAGGAAGCGGTGCGGAATTATTTTCAGGCGTCCGATCTCGTCGTCGTCCCGTCCATCATCGACTCAACGGGAGAAACGGAAGGCTTACCGGTGGTCCTGCTGGAAGCGCTTGCTTGTGGCAAGCCGGTAGTCGCCACCCGCGTCGCGGGTGCGCCGGACGTGATCGTCGACGGTCTCAACGGATTCCTGGCCGAACCCAAAGACCCTCAAGATCTGGCAGACAAGATTAAGAAGGGACTCAGCGCGGACCCCGATTTTATTTCCGACCAGGCCCGCGAATCGGTGCTGAAATACGACTGGGAAATGATCGGCAAGGACTATCGCGACCGGATTTTGGCTCTCTTCGAATAATACCGAAAAGCTTTAAAGGATGGATTTATTCCCCGCGAAAAGTTTCCTGCGCTTCACGGACCAGCAGGTCGGTCTGATGGGAATGGCGTTTGGAATAATGAAAGGTCTGTAATTGCTTGACCCCGGCTTCCCTGGCCAGAAGTCCCGCCTGGCGGGTGGTGAGGTGACGCCGCTCCAGCGCGCGGTCTTCTTCTTCGGCGATAAACGGCGATTCACAAAACAGAAGATCGGCTTCGCGCACAAGTTCAACGATACGCGGAACATTCTCCGGCGTGTACACCGTGTCGGTGACATACGCGATTTTCTGTCCCTCTGTAATGGTCACCAGTTTTTCCTTCAGCGTCCCCAGCGCGAACTCCTGAGTCTCCTGCGTCCCATTGACGGTCACCGGAACCTGAACAGAAGTTTCATCGGAGGCGCCTTCGTAGATATTCTGCTTGAGCCGGTTCAGCCATTCTCCCGGCTCCAGTTGCATCGACGTCAAACCGTCTTTGTTGATATTGACGTGGAACTTTTCCTTCAGCGCGAATCCCAGGCAAGGCACCCGGTGCTCCAGAATCGCCGCCGAAACCGATAACGCCGGTTCGTCGAGAATCACCCCGCCATCGAACGGCTCGTCCCGTTCATCGCTTCGCTGAAACTTTTCAATGGCGCGGAAGGTCGCCCTACGCAATCGATCCGGGCGCACTTCCACCACTTCAAGCGTCAGGGATTCCTCGTAACGGTCGACCAGATTCCAGGTGAATCCGGCCAGCTTGCCTTCGACATTGGCGATAAAGTTTTCCGGGCCGTACAGGGTGATCGTCTTGTCGCGCCCGAACACGATACGCAGGAACCGGTCGAATCCGATGAAGTGGTCGATATGCGTGTGGCTGACAAACACATGCGTCACCTTGAGCAGGTCGGCATTGGTCAGCGGCGACAGATCGCCCAGGTCGAACAGAAACGCCCGCTTCTCGTACAAAAACTGCACGAACAGTCCGGGATCGCCCAGCGGATCGTTTACCAGCGATGGATGTAAGATCGGCTTCATCACTTACCCCGTTGCGGAAACGTTTTCCTTGAGCAAATAGGCCTCGATGAACCGGTCGATGTCACCATCCAGCACCGCATCGACGTTGCCCACTTCCACGCCGGTCCGTAAATCTTTGGCCATGCGGTAGGGATGCAGAACGTAAGAGCGGATCTGACTGCCCCATTCGATTTTCTTCTTCTCCTTTTCCTTGGCCTTTCTCTCTTCGTCTTTTTTTTCCAACTCCAGCTCATAGAGACGGGACCTCAGCACTTTCATGGCCGAAGCCTTGTTCTTGTGCTGGGACCGTTCGTTCTGACACTGCACCACGATTCCCGTCGGCTGATGAGTAATACGCACGGCGGAGTCTGTGGTGTTCACCCCCTGTCCGCCGGGGCCGGAGGCGCGATAGACGTCTATCTTCAGGTCATCCGGATTAATTTCAACTTCGACATCCTCCGCCACTTCCGGGTAAACGAACACCGAAGCAAAAGACGTGTGCCGCCGCTTGTTGGAATCAAACGGAGAAATACGCACCAGCCTGTGCACGCCGATCTCCGCCTTCAGGTACCCGTAGGCGTAATCGCCGGTGAAGTTGACCATGGCGCTTTTAATACCGGCCTCCTCGCCATATTGCATGTCGAGGACTTCGGTCTTGTATTCGTTGCGCTCTCCCCAGCGAATGTACATACGCAGGAGCATCTCCGCCCAATCCTGCGACTCCGTACCTCCGGCGCCGGAATTGATCGCCAGGATGGCGTTGTTGCCGTCGCTCTCACCGGAAAGCATGGCCTTCAGCTCCGCCGCCTCCAACTGCTTTTCCAGCCTGGCGATAATCGTCTCGCATTCGCCGAGCAGGGAGTCATCTTCCTCCTCATCCAGAAGAATCAGCATGGCTTCCAGATCCTCGTTTTCCTTGGCGAGATCTTTGTAGAGGTTCACGCTGCGCTGAAGATTGGCGCGGGTTTGGAGGCTTTTCTGGGCGGCTTCGTTGTCGTTCCAGAAATCGGGAGCGCCTACTTTTTTATCCAGATCTTCCAGTTCATTCAATTTATTATCGACGTCAAAGAAACCCCCGGATGCGTTCTATGCGTTGGGCGGTTTCTTTATGCTGTTTTTTCAACTCGTCTATCATGTATTACTCCTCATCTTAAATGTTCATTATTTAATTTCCTGGAAATTTCAGGATCAACTCGAATTCCGTATCGGGTAGGGATGGTTGAAGAACGGATCGTTCCGGTTATTTCGCTGAACTGTCTTGAAAAACTCCGAGGCCTCAAAATCATCCTTGAACACCGATCCGCCGGGCTCTATCGGACTTCCGGCATCGATCATATCCCGATTTGAAAGCCAGGACAAGTTTCGTTGGACGGCTTCCGGCAGATGGATGATAAATTTCCGCAGAACCTCCGGAGGTGCGCTCTCGTTGCTGAGAAGCGCCACACAAACCGTAGCCACCCCGCCGGGGTCATCAAATAAAGAGACACTCTGAAATACCGATTCAAGGGTTTTACGGTCACGCGGCTTCAGCGAGTTACTTTTGCCGTACAGATTAGTCGCCAGCACACCGTCCTTCTTCATGGATTGAAGGATCTCCCGGTAGAATTCGCAGGTCTTCAAATGATACGGCACCGATCCGGCTTTGAAGGCATCCAGAAAAACCATGTCATAGGCATCGGTCTTTTGTTTAACGAATGCGCGTCCGTCGCCCTGAAAAATCCGCAGGCGAGGACTTTCCTTGAAATGAAAATATCGCCGTGCCAATTCAATGACCCCCGGATCCAGTTCCACCACATCGATTTCCATCTCAGGAAACGCGGCGTGCAGAAACCGTGGCAGCACCCCGCCGCCCAGACCGATCAGGAGAATCCGAACAGGATTCGGGTTCCACATGAAAGGCGCAAGAAGCAGGCGCGTGTACACCAGGGCCAGATCGTCTGGAGAATCCACAGCGATGCGGCTCTGCAAATAGAACTGTCCCCCACCCTTAAACCACATTTCTCTCAGGTTTTCCTGTTCGATGACGTAAATATCATTGAACGGGGTGCGGGACCGGGTCAGAATCCTTAAAGATTCGGTTTTTGTCGGCATAAACGGGTTCAATTCCCGCACTTATGGGGGGATTCTTGACCCCCTTTTCGGGGCGGGATCAGGTCATATTTGGCCAAAAATACAAAAATTTTTCCAATTACCGGCACTTATGATACCATGACCTTATCAGTCGATTTTCAGTATTTTCCTTTATATCCAAGCGGAAGAGCCTCTCTTCGGCGTCCAATAAATTATAAGTTGAAACTTCTTTTGATGATGGAGCCATCAAATGCCAAAAAAAGTCTTGAAACATAAAGTCGGGCTGGAACACCACGGCATAAAGAATGTTAAAGAAATCTTCTGGAACCTGACCACTCCGGAGTTATACGAACATATTATAAGAAGGCAGGAGGGGATCATTTCCCATCTGGGTCCCATTTGCGTAAAAACCGGCGACCATACCGGCCGCTCCCCCAACGATAAATTTATCGTTCAGGAGCCCACCAGCCAGGACAACATCTGGTGGGGCAAGGTCAACAAATCGTTCCCCGTCGATAAGTTCGATGCGCTGTATGCGCGGGTGCTGGCCTACATGCAGGGGAAAGACCTGTACGTACAGGATTGCCTGGGCGGGTCCGATCCCAACTACCAGCTTCATATCCGAGTGATCACCGAATACGCCTGGCAAAGCCTGTTTGCCCGCAACATGTTCATTCAAATCCGGGACCGGGAAAAGCTGGAGAATCACACCCCGGCATTCACCATCATCGGGTTGCCCAACTTTAAAGCCGTTCCGGAAATTGACGGCACCAATTCCGAAACTTTCGTCATCGTGGATTTCAGCAAACAGCTGGTCCTCATTGGCGGTACCAAATATGCCGGGGAAATCAAGAAATCGGTTTTCTCAATCCTCAACTACCTGCTTCCCCACAAACACAATGTTCTGTCCATGCACTGCTCGGCCAATATGGGGGACAAGGGAGATACCGCCGTGTTTTTTGGCCTGTCGGGGACCGGTAAAACCACCCTGTCGGCAGACTCCACCCGTAAACTGATCGGCGACGACGAACACGGCTGGAGCGAGGACGGAGTGTTCAATTTTGAAGGCGGCTGTTACGCCAAGGTCATCAAACTCAATCCGGAAGCGGAACCGGAGATATTCGATTGCACCCGGCGCTTTGGCACCCTGCTGGAAAACGTGGTGATGGATTACAACACCCGGCGGCTGGATCTCGACGATTCCAGTTTCACGGAAAACACCCGCGCGGGATATCCCCTCACTCACATCAGCAACTCGGTGCCCGAACGGCGCGGCGGTCATCCCAAAAACGTCATCATGCTGACCTGCGACGCCTATGGCATCATGCCGCCGGTAGCGAAGCTGACACCCGAGCAGGCCATGTATCATTTCATTTCCGGATACACCGCCAAAGTGGCTGGAACCGAACGGGGCATGAGCCGCGAACCCTCGGCTATTTTCAGCACCTGTTTCGGCGCGCCGTTCATGGCCCTGCATCCTTCGGTCTACGCCAATCTGCTGGGCAAGAAAATTGCGAAGCATAAGGTCGATTGCTGGCTGGTCAATACCGGCTGGACGGGCGGACCGTACGGAGTGGGCAACCGAATGGAAATCGCCCACACCCGTGCCATGATCAATGCTATTCTCAATGGCGACCTGAAAAACGTAAAACTGAAAACCGACCCGATTTTCGGCCTGCAGGTTCCCGAATCCTGTCCCAATGTTCCTGACGAAGTACTCGACCCCAGAGGCACCTGGAAAAATCCGGACGCCTATGATGAAAAAGCCCGCGAACTTGCGGAGCAGTTCATCGAGAACTTCAAGGAATACGAGGACCATGTCGGCCCCGAAATTATCGCCGCGGGGCCTCAGGTACCGCCCAACAAGAAAGCCGCGATCAAGCAAATCAAGTAAGTCTGGCCGCCGAGTCCGTCCTTTCAGGACAGGACTTGAGGGAATCATACCGTGGAAAACCGTCCGCTTATCGCCATCACCATGGGTGACCCCTCTGGGATCGGCCCGGAAGTCATCGTCAAGGCCTTAACCACACTGCCCGAAGTTTGCCGTATTGTCGTCATCGGCGACGCCGCGTGGCTCCAGCAGAATACATTGCTGTGGGCCCCCGAACTCTCGATTCGTCCCATCAAAGAAATCAGCGAAGCGCAACATGAATCCGGCGTGCTGGATGTGCTGGACCTCCACAACGTTCCCGAAAATCTCAAAGTAGGACACGCCACCAGAGAAGGGGGACAGGCTGCGGTCCAATACATTCGCAAAGCGGTTGATCTGGCAACGGCGCAAAAGGTTCACGCCATCACCACCGCCCCCATCAACAAGGAAGCCATTCATCTGGCCGGATTCAAATATCCCGGTCATACGGAGATGCTGGCGGACTTTACCAACACACCGGAAGTGGCATTGATGCTGGCAGGAGGCAGTCTGCGTGTCGTGCTGACCACAACCCACGTTCCCCTGAGTGCCGTACGCAATTTATTGACCCGCGACCGCATCCTGAAAACCATCCGGCTGACTCACCAATGGCTGACGCAGGTGGGGATTGAGCATCCATGCATCGCCGTGACCGGACTCAACCCGCACAGCGGCGACGGCGGTATATTCGGCGACGAGGAAGCCACCACCATCGCCCCGGCCATTGAAGATGCACAAAATGAAAATATTAAAGTCAGCGGACCCTATTCCGCCGATGCATTATTCGGCCGGATTCATGACGCCTCTTACGACGCGGTGATCACCATGTATCACGACCAGGGCATGATCCCGATCAAAATGGCATCTATGGACCGCGCAGTCAACATCACCCTGGGCCTGCCCATCATCCGCACTTCGGTGGACCACGGTACCGCGTTCGACATCGCGGGTCAGGGCGTCGCCAAACCGAACAGCCTGCTGGAAGCGATCAAGGTGGCCGCTACCCTGGCTCAATCCTCGCTCGTGCCGCGATGAGAAAAAAGCAACCGCTCGGCCAGAACTTTCTGACTGATCTAAATATCGCTTCCGAAATTGTGGAGCAGGCCCACATCCAACCGGAAGGACGGGTGGTGGAAATCGGCCCCGGAAAAGGTATCCTGACCCAGCTCCTGCTGGACCGGGCAGGATCCCTGCTGGCAGTGGAGGTCGACCCCCGACTGTGTGGAATGCTGCGCCGCCAGTTCGGTAAAAATCCGAAATTTGAATTGGTGGAAGCCAACGCCATGACATATGACTACAGCGGCGCAGGGAGCCGTTACCAGGTAGTGTCGAACCTGCCCTATTACGCCGCCATGCCTATCATGAAGCGGTTGATCCACTATAAGGCTCACATCATAGACATGACACTGATGCTCCAGAAAGAGGTGGTGGACCGCCTGGTCGCTCAACCGGAGACCAGGGCCTATGGATCGTTGTCGGTATTCACCCAGTTTCACTGCCAGGTGGAGCGTCTGCTCGAAGTCGGCAAGGAATCATTCTTTCCGCGCCCCAAGGTCCAATCATCGGTGGTGCGCCTGACGCCTCTGGAGCAACCACCGGTATCCGTCGACAACCTCAAAACCTTTCATCATGTCGTGAACACGGCGTTTTTCCACAAGCGGAAAATGTTGAGGAACAATCTGAAAGGTTTGAACAAGCCGTATCAAATTGATGTAAAAAAAATAGAAGACGCGGGGATTCAACTCGACCGTCGGGGAGAAACCCTGACGCTGGAAGAATTCGCCACACTCGCCAACCTGATCGAAGCGAACCATGACTGATCGTCTCAGGAAAACAGGAAAAGTGGCCCTGGTCGGCGCCGGGCCGGGAGACGAGGGTCTGCTGACCCTGCGCGGCAGGGAATGGCTGGAGCGGGCAGACGTCGTCATCTACGATTACCTGGCCAACAAACGGCTCCTGCGCTTCTGCCGACCGGAAACCGAATTCGTCTACGCCGGAAAAAAAGAGGGTAAGGTCACACTGTCCCAGGATCAAATCAACGCTCTGCTCATCGAAAAGGCGCAGCTTGGCGAAATCGTCGTACGGTTGAAAGGCGGCGATCCATTCATCTTCGGACGGGGCGGCGAGGAAACCGAAGCGTTGACCACAGCGGGCATTCCTTTTGTGGTCGTGCCGGGAGTGACCTCCCCCATCGGCGTTGCGGCCTATGCCGGAATCCCCCTGACCCACCGCGACTATTCTTCGACCCTGTCGATCATCACCGGCAGTAACGAACAGGGCAAGGAAGATGCGCATATCGACTGGGAAAAAATCGCCAGCCGCTCCGGAACCCTCATTTTCCTGATGGGCGCGCGCAAGCTGAAGCGCATCACTGAAAACTTAATAAAGTACGGCAAAGACCCCAATACGCCGATTGCGGTAATCCAGTGGGGCACGACCAGCCGCCAGAAGACTTGGACCGGGACGCTGAACACCATTGTCGATATTGCCGCGAAGGAAAACATCAAACCGCCGGCACTCACCATTGTCGGCGAAGTTGTTAATTTAAAACCGCACACCGACTGGTACGAAACCCTGCCGCTATTCGGAAAAACCATCGTCATCACCCGTCCGGAGGAACAGTCGGAATCTTTTGTAAACGGCTTACTGGAACGCGGCGCCGAACCGTTTCTATTTCCCGTAATCGAAACCGTTCCACCGGATGATTGGAAACCGCTGGACGAAGCCATTCAAAAACTGGACAGCTATGACGGATTGATCTTCACCAGCGTCAACGGCGTTAAATTTTTCATGCGGCGTATCAACGATCTGGGGAAAGACGTGCGGGAACTCAAAGGACTGCGCCTGTACGCCATCGGTTCCAAAACTGAAAAAGAAGTGAACGCCCTGGGAATTAAGGTAGATGTCGTGCCGGAGAATTTTGTCGCCGAATCCCTGCTCGACAGCCTGGGAAAAGAAAGCGTCAAAGGAAAACGCTTTTTATTGCCGCGCGCCGCCGTCGCCCGTGAAACCCTGCCCGACCAATTACGAAAACGCGGGGCAGAAATCGACGTTCCCGCCGCCTACCGCACGGTGCGCCCGCAAACGGACGCGGCAGAACTCTCACGCCGGATTAAGGAAGGAAGTGTCCATGCGGTTACCTTCACGTCGTCCTCTACCGTCACGCATTTCATGGAACTGATCGGCGAGGAACTCAAACCTCAACTTGAAAATATCCCTATCGCCTGTATCGGACCCGTTACCGCCAAAACCGCCGAGAAAGCTGGGCTGAACGTCGCTATCATGGCCGATGAATATACCGTCGACGGTCTCATTCATGCGCTGGAGGAACACTTCAGAAGCCGGAGCAGCCACCCAACCAACTAAATTTCAAATAGTTATGCAACCTCTCAGGCTGGATCCACAAAAACGCCATCAAATCCCGTCGTTTCCATACCTTAAAATTTTGTTTCCATGCTGAAACAGGGTACAATTTCTCCCATCAAAAGATATTCATTAAAGGAACCGAATTAATGAGCATGCGATCCATCCGCCTCAGCCATATCCTGCTAACCACTGAAGAGTTGGCTGTCACCATCTGCGATATGCTTAAAGAGATCGAGGACCGTGAACTGCTGTTCAAAACCTTCGAACGTTTGGCAAAGAAATACAGCGCCTGCGGCACCCGGAGCAAGGGCGGTGACCTGGGCTTTCTCGAATTCAACACCAACGCCAAAGAGTTGGAAGAAGCCGCCATGGACACTCCCTGCGGAGAAGTGGGAGGACCGGTAAAAAGCAAGTTCGGGTTTCACGTATTTCTTATCACCGAAGAAGAGCAGATGGGCGATACGGGAATCGACGGAATCCACATGGGTAGTTTGCGATAATCTTTCCATCATCCATTTCAATCCCTATGATAGAGCAAATCTTGCAGAAGGCCCTTGGAGGTCAACGCATCGACGCAGGTGAAGCGGTGCAATTATTCGCGTGCACCGACATGAACCTGCTGGGCAACGTGGCGACGCGCCTGGCCCGCATGAGACGCGAGACCGACGACAACGTCGTCACCTACATCATTGACCGCAACATCAATTACACCAATGTCTGCGTTACCGACTGCGGGTTCTGTGCGTTTTACCGCCACGAGGGACATGACGAAGCCTATGTCCTGCCGTTCGAAACCATTGCAAAAAAAATAGAGGAGCTGGTCGCTATCGGCGGGCGCCAGCTTCTGATGCAGGGCGGACACCATAAAGACTTGCGCATCGATTACTTCGAGGACCTGTTCAGGCGCATCAAGGAACGGTTTGACGTCCACTTGCATGCGTTGTCTCCGCCGGAAATCGTTCATATCACGAAAATTTCAAAAATTTCCCTGAAGGAAACGCTGGAACGGTTGATCGCCGCAGGGCTGGATTCCATTCCCGGCGGGGGGGCGGAAATTCTGGTCGACCGCGTCCGCAAAATCATCAGCCCCCATAAATGCACCGCCGATCAATGGCTGGAAGTGATGGACCAGGCGCATCGCCTCGGCCTGCGCACCACCGCCACCATGATGTACGGTCACGTCGAAACCGTGGAAGAAAGAGTCGAGCATCTGTTACGCATCCGCGATCAACAGGATAAAACGGGAGGGTTCACCGCCTTCATCCCCTGGCCGTTTCAACCGGGGCGAACGGAACTGGCCCAAAAGATTGCCCCCAAACCCAATACCGGCCTGGATTACCTGCGCAACCTGGCCATTTGCCGAATCGTGCTGGACAACATCGACAACATTCAGTCTTCGTGGGTAACGCAGGGACCGAAGATCGGACAGATGGCCCTTTATTTTGGTGCCAATGATATGGGAAGCGTGATGATGGAGGAAAATGTGGTTTCGGCGGCAGGCACCACCTATCACCTGGACGAGAAGGAAATCTGCCGATTGATCAGCGACAGCGGCCACACGCCGCAGAAGCGGAATATGCAATACGAGTTTGTGTGATTCAGGTATACGCGGGAGATTTCTTGTACCAGCCGACGCCCCGGCGCATCAGCACATTGATCACCGCCGCCACCGGTACCGCCAGGAACACGCCGAGCAATCCAAATAATTCCGCACCCACCAGCACCGCCAGCATGATCGCCACCGGATGCAGTCCCACCTGATCGCCAACGACGCGCGGGGTAATCACCATGCCTTCCAGCGCCTGCACGATACCGAAGACGGCAATCACCCCCAGAATGGGGCTGAATTCCTGAAAATGCAGATAGGTCAACACCGCCGCCGGCACAAATCCGAACACCAGACCGAGATAAGGCACCAGATTGGCGTATCCGGCGAGGATTCCTATAAGCAGACTCATCGGCGTACCGCAGGCAAATAAACCGGCACTGTACAACCCGGCCATCAGGGTGGCGACCATCAACTGTCCGCGTACGAAGCGAGACAGGACCCGGTCGATCTCCTTGAAGGTATCGACGAAGCGTTCCCGCAATCGCGGAGGAACCATGTTGGCCACTTTGGTATTGATTGTGTCGAAATCGCGCAACAAATAAAACATGGCGACGGGAATGATGAACAGGTTGACCGCTACCAGAATCGCATTGAACAGGCCGGAAAGGGAGGACCACAGGAATTCCGTTACGTTGCCGAGCAGCTTAACCGGAAGCTCGCCCATCTTTTTCAATTCCTCCTGAGCCACTGCCTGAATTTTACCCGGCTCCAGCCACGCAATATTTTCAATCAAAGGCCGTCCCCAATCCTGGAGTGTTTGAAGATAGTTCGGCAGGTTGTGCGCGAGATGCTCCATCTGCACCCGAAAGAGCGGAACCAGAATCATCGTACCACCCAGGGTTACCAGGAAAAACAGCGCCAGCAGTAGAATGACCGCCGGTGTGCGGGACAGCTTCCACTTTTCCAATTTGTCTACAAGAGGATCCAGCAGGTAGGCCAGAGCAAAGGCGATAAAAAACGGCGTCATGACCCGCCTCACCAAATAAAGAAACACCAGCGCCACCGCCAGAGCAATCAGGAAAGTGGTGAGTAGTTTCTTATCTTTGGCTTCCATAGGTCAAAGGTCTTCCATCATCGATGGTGTTGAATTGGGCGGCGGTGGAGGAGCGGGCTCGACGGTATCGTCTCCGTCGGTTGCAAATTCATCTATTTCCATCCCCGGGACGGATTCCGGTTTGGGCGCCCAGTAACGTTTCATGGTATCCAGGAAAAAATCCGCCATTTTTTTTCCCACGACCTGAAAAGCCTCCAGTTCGCCTTTGAATTCATCCTCGGCCTGTACGGTGGCAAAATCGCTCCGGGCGGCGATTACGGTGGACTGCGTGGTGGAGACGGCGCGCAGAGTCAGGTTGGCCTGGATGGTCACGAGACCCTCGGCGTTTTTATCGCCCAGACGCGTGGTGACGGCCGTACCTACGATAACAATATCCACTTTCGCTTTCAAGCCTATGTCAACTGCGGCGTCGAGGTCCCCTTGAATCGCGTCATACACTTCGCCTTCATCTACGCGTTCGCTGATTTTTTCGCGATTAATGACGTTAACCCCTGACGCCAGAAAATTCTGCAACATGGCGACTTCTGAAATAGGTACATACTCCCAGAAATCCGGCGGCATTTCCACGGACAGACTTTTTTCATTGACCAGAACCAGGGCGGTGTTGGGCTTGACGAGGGAAGCCAGTATCCCCAGCGTACTGAGCTCGCGGTTGATCGCTTGGGGATAAAACACGACTTCCAGTTTGACCCGGCTGATTTGCTCCACAACGCTGTCGTGCATTTCCAGAAAACGGTACCGCTTGATGTATTTTTCCGGCTCCCGAAGCATAGTTTCCAACATTTTCCGTTTTCTGCGATACGAGGATTCCCCCAGAACTTCCTGCAGGGCCAGCGCGAGAGCGTCCTTGAAAGCATAATTCACGGCACGAATCCGACCATTCGCATAATTTCCATCGGTAACGTTGGATTTGCCTTCGGTTTCAAAAACCAGCTGGGGTTCGCCCTTGGCCCACAGGCTCTCGCCGGTAGAACAAAAAAAGAAAAGAAACACCATGACTGCGCGGAACCTTAAGCCGAATGGGGGCAAGCGTCTTCGGAAAAGCTTCTGGGTCATTGAGGAACTCTCTCGCGGACCAGGCCATTGAGGGAACGAATTTCTTTGGGAGTTAAAAACCGGTAGGCGCCGAGCGGAACACCCGTCAAGCTGAGCTTACCGAATTCGATACGGTTGATCTTGACCACCGGGTGCCCTACCTTTTCACAAACCCGCTTGATATGGCGGTATTTGCCTTCAGTCAACTTCATGGACAGGATGCTGTTCTTGCCGGTGATCCTTTGCACGTGAACATTCATGGGGCTGGTGGGGCGGTTATCCAGACGTACCCCTTTACGCAGGCGGTTCAAGTTTTTTTCATCAGGAACGCCACGAACCTTGACCAGATAAGTGCGCGGCACTTTCGATTTCGGGGCCAGCAGTTTTTTGGACAGGTCACCGTCGTTGGTCAACAACAATAAACCTTCGGTATTGAAATCGAGTCGGCCCACCGGATAAACCCGCGCCGGCAAATCCTTGAAAAAGTCCATGACCGTCGGCCTTTCCCGGTCATCCTTCACCGTGGTCAAACATCCCCGGGGTTTGTTGAATAATATATAGATTTTTTTTTCTGCCGCGGGCAGGAGCCGTCCGTTGACCATGATCCGGTCGGTCTCTGGGTCTGCCAGCACACCCTGTTGGAGCACAACTGTCCCGTTCACGGTTACGCGACCTTCTTCAATCAGGCGCTCCGCTTCCCTCCGGGAAGCCACACCGGCACTGGCAATTATTTTTTGTAGACGTATAGCCATAGATTCAAACGCGGGGATTGGGCAATCAAGCATGACCCGTTTCAGGATCACGGGCTCCACTGGAGGCTTCTTCGCCGACAGGTTCCTGGGAAAGATCGGTATCGGGAGGCGGCAGTTCGCTGTCCTCTTCACTAAATGTCAATTCACCCTGCTCGGGTTCGACCTGTCCTTCCAACTCTTCGTTAAAATCTTCCAGAGTCGGCAGTTCGCTGAGATCGCGCAGGCCGAAGTATTCGAGGAATTTCTGGGTGGTACGAAACATCATGGGTTTACCCGGAACGTTCTTCCGTCCGGCTGGAGAAATGATCTTTTTCTCCAGAAGCGTCTTAACAACGCCACTGGAATCCACTCCCCGGATTTCGTCGACTTCCACCCGCGTCAACGGCTGCTTATACGCGATGATCGCCAGCGTATCCAGCGCGGCGCGTGACAGCTTGAAGCTCTTATCCAGCTTCAGAAATTTTCGAACCCACTCTGAATATTCCGGACGCGTGACCAATTGAAATCCGTCAGCCACCTCGACAACTTGCAGGCTCTTAGATTGATACTCTTCCTGCAATTCCTTCAATATGGACTGCAACTCCTCCTTGCTGGACCCGTTCAGAAACGTCTGACGCAACAGCTCGGCGCTGACCGGCTGGTCGGAAGCCAGCAGGAGATTTTCGACAATGGGTTTTAATTCATCTCGGTCCACAACACGTCCTCGTTATTCCAGTCATTTTATCCTGTATGGGAAGCCACCGCAAAATTTAAATTGAAATCCTCAGTTTTTGAAGTATTTGCTGAGGGTGAGTCCCTGGGAGTGATAATGGGAGTCGATTTTCTTACCGTAAACCCGTGTGGGCTTGTCGATGATTTTCTCGAACTTCAGCCGGCAGAAGGTCTGTCCGTCTTCGATCATAAATGGCACGTCGTGCGGCCGGACTTCCATCACTGCGCGGGTACCCTGCCCTTTCACCGCCTGGGTGCCTTGCCAGCCGAAGCCGGGATCGAAAAACCCCGCGTAGTGGGTGCGCAATTCGCCGCTGTTGGGTTCATAAGCGATCATCTCCCCTACCAAATCCGGCCAAATACAAATCTTTTCCTTCGACATCATGATATAAAAACTTTCCGGCTCCAGCACCAACCGGTTTTTGGATCCGGTCAGATAGACCGGCTCCCAGAAGTCTTCCGGCTTGTAATAATTCTTTTTCGACAGATCAATCACACTGCTGTTGGTTTTGGCCTTGTAGGCGACGATCGGCTTTTTGCCTTTACCAGCCAAGTCCACACTGATGAACAATCCGCCATCGATTTTGACATCTTCCGGTTTAATCGGCGGCCCTTTTACATCGTAAAGGATCGGTTTTCGTTTGATAAGCGCTTTCAGCTTGGGGTCCGGAATATCCGGATGGCCCTGAACCAGGCGCAATTGGTTGAGGGTGATCCCTTCTTTCACCTTTACTGGAAACGATCGGGAAATGACTTCCAGGTACAGTTTGCCCTTGTAACCGGGGGATATCTCGTCGAACCGGTGACCGTGGTCGATGATCACCCTTGTGAACATATCAAGCCGCCCGGTGGAGCTTTTCGGGTTGGTGACGCCATATACCGTTGACGGCAGATCCAGTTCCTCCAGCAGGGGGATCAGGTAAATCGCTCCTTTTTCCAGGATTCCCCCGTCCCGCAGGTCGACCTCATAGAGCTGGAGGTCTTTCAATTTGGCTTCTACCGTTTCTTTCTCCGGAAGAAAACTGCTTTGCACCCGATAGGCCTTGGATCCCAGCCTCAAATCCAGACTGACCGGTTGAATCTGGGAATCCCACAATGTGCTGGCGGTTTGAATAATACCTTGGTGGCAGGCCAACTCGATCCAGTGATCGGACAAGTATCCGGACTTGCCCTTGAGGTGGTTCTGCAAGGATTTTTTAACGAGAGAATTGGCGGTTAATTTTTTCATGAATATTTGCAGATTTGATCTGAATTTCATTCTTCGTGAACCGAAGATAATCCAGAGTGGGCCAAAGAGTCGGGAAGGGTTTTAAAATCCAATTGACAGGCCGTTTAGAGGTATGATTAAATCCTAATATTCTAAACTTTGCAAGCCTAGATTTAGGGATTTTTCAGGTATTCAGATGCCTTTATACGAATATTATTGTGAAGATTGCCGTAAGGAGTTCACGCTTTTGCAATCGGCTTCTGTAAACAAAGAGGAAACCGTATGCTCCGAATGCAATTCTTCCAATGTACGGCACCAAATGTCGTCCTTTTCCTCCAAAATTCCGCCGAGGACAACCCCCAGCACCGTGAAAGCGGGGCCGGTAACGGCTGACGAGTTGCCTAAGAAAAGCATTTTGAATCTGCCGATACCGAAACACGTATCTGAATATCACGATTAAAAACCCTGAACCATTAAACGACCTTAAAGCCAATTAATTGATATAATTAGCTTTATCCTCGGAAGGCTTTCATGAGCAAGAACAAAATTCGCGTACCTGACCATACTCCCCCATCCCGTCCTATCTTCAAACTTCTGATCGGCGCTCTCTTGTTGGCCGGAGCGATCTGGGGCTTGTTCTCCCTGTTCCAGCCACCGGGCGACTTGGTTCCTTATAGCAAATTTAAAAAGACGGATGTCAGCGTTTCCGGATCAGAGGAATTGGCTGAAGACCCCCCCCAAAAATCGGAGGACCTGGATCGGGATGAAAGTGATTCTTCGGAGCCGGAACCTATCGAAAAAGTGGCTCTGAACGATCCCGATAAAAACGCCCTGGATTTGTCAAAAGTGGCCACAGACGTCACGGCTCCACCCACAACACCTCCGACCCATCTCCCCCGGGAAACGCTGGAGCATATTTCAAAAGGCATGGACCTGGCGGAAAAAGGCCAGTTCGAACTGGCCGAACTGGAATTCGAAAAAGCCGCCGACCTGAGCCCGAATTCTCCGGAAGTGTTTTCCATCTGGGGGGCGGCCCTGCGCATGCAGAAAAAATTTAAGGGCGCCAACAACCGCTTCGCACGGGCCTACGAGCTGGCTCCGGAAGACGAGGAAATCGTGTTCAATTGGGGAATGTCCCGGTTATTTGAAAAGAACGCCGATGGCGCCATCGACCTGTTCAAGAAAACCCTCAAGCTCAACCCGAAAAACCATCTGGCCTACAATTATCTGGGTAAAAGCTACGGCCTGAAAAAAGATTACCCCAACGAAGAGGCAAACTACCTGAAAGCGGTGGAACTCAAGGATGATTTCGCGCAGGGGCATTTCAATCTGGGTATTGTGCGTAGTCTGCAAAAGAATTTTGAAGGGGCCGCGCCGCACTTCACGCGCGCGATCGAACTCGATAAACAGTATGAAAAACCGTTTGTGGTTCAGTTTCTCACCGCAATGGGCTTGAAGAAAAAGGGAATCGGGCCGCAGGAAGCCAACTTAAAACCCTCTCCCAAAAAAGGTGAAGAGAAAGAAACCCCCAAAGAAGCCGAGGACACCAAGGAAAAATCCGAAGGCTCCGACCATAAGATGGAAGGATCGGATTCCGATGTCGTTAAGCCCATCACCAACGTTAAAGGTAAAGTCACCATAAACAGCCAGCCCGTGGATGGACGCGGGGTGGTGATTTTGGAAACCAAGAGCAAACTCAAGGTTCCCAAGCAAGCCGCGCAGTCTATCAATATTTTTCAAAAGGAACTGCAATTCGCGCCCGCCCATTCGGTGGTCATGGTCGGCTCCAAAGTCACCTTCACCAACGATGACCGCGAGGTCCACAATATCTATTCCAAGTCCTCGGGCAACCAGTTCAACCTGGGCGCGATGGCCGCTGGAGCGTCCCGCGAGATTCAGTTGGAAACTCCCGGACCGGTTATTTTGCGTTGTAATCTGCATAAGGACATGATGGGGACGGTGTTCGTGGTGCCCAACGGTTATTTTGCCCAGACCAATGCCAACGGGGAATACCAATTCGAAGATGTCAAAAGCCAGGAATACATTCTTGAATTCTGGCACCCCCAGATGTATCCGGAAGATGTCGAGAAAAACGTCAAGAGCATCAAGCTGACGGGTAGGGATGAAACTTTCGACTTTAAAATAGCCTCGGCCTCAAAACCCGGCGAAATCCACGATCTTGTGGACGCCACCGACTACAAAATAGTGGTGGATGACATTGAGAAAGAAATAGCTCTGGCTATCAAGGATTGGGAAGCCGGTAAAAAATACCAACCGCGCAAGCGAATGCTCATCGCCATCACCCAGCATTACGACGGCAAGGGACTTAAGGGAGCGATCGCCAAGAGTTTCAGCGAACAGCGCAGCCTGAAGCTGGAACAGGCCCTGGATGAAATCCGCAAGGCCCTCTCCGGCATCGGGGACATGGAACAAATTACCGCTGAATCCCTGAAATTCAAGGCTGAACGAGTTGTCGCCCAACTCCGGAACAACGTCAAGGAATTGGAACAGAGGCTGAACCCAAAACCCTGATTGCTCTTGCCTTGTTTGATTTTACCCTTCTCTAGTGATATTTTGTGCCCATGAGCCTCCGCCTGTACAACACACTGACTGGACAAAAAGAGGACTTCACCCCGCTCAACCCGGGCAAGGTGGGCATGTACGTCTGTGGCGTCACAGTCTACGATTACTGCCATGTCGGGCACGCCCGTGCCGCCATCGTTTTCGACACGGTGTACCGCTACCTCCAGCACCTCGGTTACGACGTCAACTACGTACGCAACTTCACCGATATCGACGACAAAATCATCAAACGCGCCAACGAGGAGAATATCGGCTGGCAGGACGTGACGAAAAAATACATCGAAGCGTTTTATGAAGACATGGGGCAGTTGAACATTGCCGCACCAAACGTCGAACCCAAAGCCACGGATCACATCGAAGGCATGCTCGCCATGGTGTCCTCGCTCATCGACCAGGGAAAAGCCTATGAGTCGGGGGGCGACGTTTATTTCTCCATCAAAAACTTCCCGGAATACGGCAAACTGTCGGGTCGCAATATTGATGACATGATGGCCGGTGCGCGCGTCGAACCCGGAGAACGCAAACGCGATCCACTGGATTTCGCACTCTGGAAAAAAAGCAAACCCGGTGAACCGTCGTGGGACAGTCCGTGGGGCCCCGGCCGGCCGGGCTGGCATATCGAATGCTCCGCCATGGGCCGGCATTTTCTGGGAGAGCGGTTCGACATCCATGGCGGCGGCAAGGATCTGGTATTTCCCCATCACGAAAACGAGATCGCCCAGTCGCAGGGGTGCTCCGGTACACCGCCGGTTAAGTACTGGCTCCACAATGGATTCGTCAATATCAATGAAGAGAAAATGTCGAAATCGCTCGGCAACTTTTTTACCATTCGCGATATTCTGAAACGGTATCACCCCGAAGTCCTGCGCCTGTTCCTGTTGAGCCATCATTACCGGGGCCCTATCGATTTCGCCGATCAATACCTGAATGATGCCGAAAAAACCCTGGATCGGTTCTATGAGTTTTTTGCCGCCGCACAGGATAAACGGGGCGACCTTAAATTTGATGAGTGCCTCGATCCCAATGAAGGTATCCGGTCGCAACCGTTCATCCAGAAAATCGAAGAGGCCATGAACGATGATTTCAATACCGCCGTGGCGCTGGCCCACCTGAACGAAGAATTACGTCACCTGAACAAGGCGATGACCGCTCTGCAAAAGAAAAATGGCGACTGGGCCGGGTTCGATACCGCCGCCGCGACACTAAAATACGCCTGCCAACTGCTGGGTTTTCTATACCACGAACCCAAAAACTATCTGGCACGTGTCTTGGAAACCAAAAAGGAAACTCTGGGGCTGGACGTTGAGCAGATCGAAGCCTTGATCGCCCAGCGCAAAGCCGCGCGCGAGGCCAGGGATTGGGCCAGGGCGGATGAATGCAGAGACGCATTGACCGACATGGGTATTGTATTGGAAGACACTGCCGAGGGAACTGTCTGGAAAGTCAAATGAGAACCGAAGATCACTTCTTCAGCGATCACTATTTGAAATTCACCCAACTCTACACACGCACTCAGGTAGAGGAGGAACCGGAAGAACGCATCCCGGAAAAAGTCATCCGGTGTGTGTGGAACGATCAGCTCATCAAAAAGGACGAGCTCAAAACCACCGAAGGAAAATCCCTGGAAGTTATTTCCCCCGGCTATTGGAATTTCGGGAGCGGACCGGATTTCAAAAGCGCCGCCATCCGGGTGAACGGTCAACTGCATGAAGGCGACGTCGAACTTCACGTCTACGGTTGCGACTGGAAAGCACACGGTCATTCGGATAACAACGAGTACGACAACGTAATTCTCCATGTATACATGTGGAAAGGCCGGGGCCGGAAACAGATCAGCCAAGATAAAGCGGTGGAGCCCAAAAATCTTTCGCGGCCGCATATCTTCGAACTGGAGCTCAAGAATTATCTCAAGCAGGGCATTCTGCAGTTGAATGAACAATTGGATTTCGATAGCTACCCCCTTCTCAACCAGTTCAACAAGGGCCTGTGCCACAACCCGCTGACCCGCCTTTCGCAGGAAAAGTTTGCCGAACTCTTGAAGAGCGCAGGCGACGCACGAATCCACACCAAGATGGACCGCTTTCATGACCGCATCATCACCCGGGGTTATGAACAGACGTTCTACGAAGGCGTGGCTGAGGCGATGGGCTACCCCAGCAATAAGCAACCCTTCCGCGCCCTGGCGGAAACGGTAACGCTGGAGAGCATCAGGCAACTCATTCCGGGGAAATCGTCGTACCAGGATAAAGTGCAGCAAATTCAGGCCCTTCTGTTTGGAGTTTCCGGCCTCATTGACCTGAGGGACCCGCCGAAAGCCAAGTTTTCCAGAGATGGCGCTTATTTTTCGGATCTGCAAAGCACCTGGAACCGGCATCATAAAAAATTCACGGACCGGGTCATGGACCGGAAAGAGTGGAAATTCGGCAAAATGCGGCCCGCCAATTTCCCCTACCGCCGGATCGCGGCACTGAGCCACCTGGTTGCCCGGCATTGGGATTCCGGCCTGTTCGCCGATATCCTGGAATGCCTGCAATCAACCCTTCCCAATGCCTTGGAGAAGGGATATACTGGGGCCTCGCGAAACAGGATATTGCGCTTTTTCTGCCTGGAGGCGGACGACTACTGGGCATGGCATTACACTCCCGAAGGCAAAAGGCTCAATAAAAAACAACAGCTTATCGGTCCTGACCGGTCTCGGGAAATCACCATTAACATCGTCCTGCCGGTGGGGTTGATTTATGCCCGGGCCAGCAAATCGGAATCGCTTGAAAAAGCACTGGGACTGCTGTTTCAGACCAAAAGCCGGGCCACTGACAATCAGTGGGTTCGGTTCATGAGCCATTACATTCTGGGGGACAAAGAGCGGTTATTGAAGGAATTGGACAGCGACCGGAAAACGCAGGGATTGATGCAGGTGTACCAGGATTACTGCACGCAGAACCAAAATAACTGCCTGCGTTGTCAATTTCCGAGCGTTGTCGAGCGGTATTTTACCTGAGGGGTGACTTTCCCCGGACTTTTCCTCCCTTGAGCCCTCAAAACCCTTGATTCTATTGTACTGAAAAGATAAAGTGGGGGTACACAAACCCTCCCATTGGGAAAATTGCGAGTGATATGGACCATTTAAACGAACTTGAAAACCAAAGTATTTACATTCTGCGCGAAGCGTACAAGAATTTTAAAAATCTGGCCATGTTGTGGTCGATCGGCAAAGACTCGACCGTACTTCTTTGGCTCGCGCGCAAAGCGTTTTTCGGGCATTGCCCGATCCCTCTGGTGCACATCGACACCAGTTATAAAATCCCGAAGATGATCGAATACCGCGACAGGTACGCCCAGGAATGGGGATTGAACCTGGTCGTCGGGCAAAATAAAAAAGCGCTGGCGGAGGGCATGAACCACGAGAAAGGCCGCATCGTCTGCTGTGAAGCCCTCAAGACACAGGGGCTCTCCCAGGTTATGGAACAGGAGGGATACACCGGTCTCATTCTCGGCATCCGCCGCGACGAAGAGGGAACCCGCGCCAAGGAGCGCTATTTTTCACCACGCGACAAAAATTTCGAGTGGAATTTCAAGGATCAGCCGCCGGAATTGTGGGACCAGTTCAAAACCACTTTTGCCGAAGGCACGCATATCCGTATTCATCCATTACTGCACTGGACGGAGCTCAACGTGTGGGAATACATCGAGAAAGAAAAAATACCCATCATCGACCTGTACTTCGCTAACGAAGAGGGCCGCCGCTACCGGTCGCTCGGTTGTGCGCCCTGCACGGGATCGATTGAGTCCAAAGCCAGCAACGTCCGTGAAATCATCGAAGAGTTGAAGGACACCACCTCCTCCGAGCGGTCCGGCCGCGCGCAGGATCAGGAAGACACTTACGCGATGCAGAAACTCCGGGCACGGGGGTACATGTAATGGGAAATAACGGTCACAAAGATACTCATTCCGGAAGACTCATGAAGTTGGTCATCGTCGGCCATGTCGATCACGGCAAGTCCACACTGGTGGGCCGTCTGATGGCGGATACCGACAGCCTGCCCACCGGCAAACTCGATTTCGTTAAAGACATCTGCGATCAGCAAGGCAAAACGTTTGAGTTTGCCTTCCTCCTGGATGCGTTGGAAGAGGAACAGGAACAGGGCATCACCATCGACACATCGCAGATCTTTTTCAAAACCAAGAAGCGTCCGTACGTGATTATCGACGCGCCCGGCCACAAGGAATTCCTGAAAAATATGGTCACCGGTGCCGCTAACGCGGAAGCGGCCCTTTTGCTGATCGACGCCTACGAGGGAGTGCAGGAGCAGTCG
Organism: Nitrospinota bacterium; assembly: GCA_029879645.1. Classification (GTDB taxonomy): domain Bacteria; phylum Nitrospinota; class Nitrospinia; order Nitrospinales; family Nitrospinaceae; genus SZUA-226. The sequence continues at coordinate 2,538 of JAOUPX010000013.1, read as the reverse complement.
CGCCGCCATGGGTATCTTCTACGCCTGCTGGGCATGAAGCAGGTGGCGGTCGTGGTCAACAAAATGGACCTTGTGAAACACGATCCCGAAGTGTTCTACAAGATCAAATCCGAGTACACGAATTTCCTTGAATCGATGGGTGTCACCGCACGGGAATACATCCCCGTCTCCGCGAAGTTGGGAGAAAACATCGCTCACCGTTCCGAAAACATGACTTGGTACCAGGGCCCCACCGTACTGGAAATGCTGGACCAGTTCGAAGACAAACTGCCGGAGGTCAACCTGCCGTTCCGCCTGCCCCTGCAGGATGTTTACAAGTTTGATGAACGGCGCATTCTGGCGGGAAGGGTGGAATCCGGAACAGCTAAAATTGGCGACGAAGTCATTTTCGCGCCTTCCAATAAAAAGGGCATCATTAAATCCATTGAAGCCTGGAGCGTAGAGAATAAACCGCAAACCATCGAAGCATCACAGTCCGTCGGCATCACTTTAACCGAACAGATCTTCGTGGAGCGGGGCAACATCGCCACATTGGCCAGCGATCCGCCGATCGTCACCACGACCTTCGACGCCAACGTGTTCTGGATGGGGAAAAAACATCTGCAAAGGGGTGAGTCATACCTTATCAAACTGACCACTCAAAACGTGGAATGCGAAGTGCTCCGGTTCAACAAGGCCATCGACGCCTCCACGCTGGAAACGCTCCCGGACCAGGACTTTATCGCTAAAAACGACGTGGCCGAATTGACACTGCGGACCCGGCAACCGATTGCCCTGGACCTGTTTACCAGTATTCCTGAAACCGGCCGGTTTGTGCTGGTTGACGATTATGACGTATGCGGCGGCGGCATCATTACCGGCTTCACTCCCCTGTCGGAAATCGACCGATACCGGGACGAGGCACGCTACCGTGATTCGCATTGGATCCAGAGCGCGGTCACTCCGGAGATGAGGGCATATCGCTACGGTCACCGCGCCGCCATGATTCTTATTACCGGGAAATCAGGCGCGGGGAAAGCTTCCCTGGCGGGCAAGCTGGAGGAAAAATTGTTCCACCAGAATTTCCAGAGCTACCTCCTCGACGGACGCAATATTAAAGTCGGCCTGGGAGCGGATATGGACCAGGAGCAATATTTTTCAGACGGGGAAGCGGTACGGCGTTTCGGCGAGGTGGCCAAGTTATTCATCGATGCCGGGCATGTGGTCATTTCCACCTCTAACGCGTTCAACCAGGAGGATCATTCCAACATCAGCCTGCTGATCGAACCCGCCCCGATAGTGGAAGTGCAGGTGACCAGCGATAAGTTCCCGAAAGGCAAGCCGGATATGATTTTGACTCTCGATGAAGCGGCAGAACACGAATCCGCCGTTCAAAAAATCCTCGATTACCTGAAGGACAAAAAAATTCTGACCGGCCATAACTATTCGATTTAAAAGGACAAACCCACCCGTAGAAAAGGGAGTTGACTTTTTTTTCCGGGCGTGACAAAGTGCCCCTTCATTTGAGCCTGCGGGCCGATTTCAGGGAACTTTGGAAAGATACCGATGCCAAAAATTACCGTTCACAATACAGATACCGGCGAAGTCAAAGAATTCAAAGTAGGCTACGGTGCCAACCTGCGCAAAGGTGCCGTATTCAACGACGTGGTGCTGTATAAGGGAATGGCCGCCCAGTTTAACTGCCGGGGCATGGGTATGTGCGGCACCTGCCTGATCGAAGTCGAACCCCTTGAAAACGTCAACGGTCACTCCCTGATCGAGAAAATCCACCGCCTCGGACCCAACCAGAAACTCGGTTGCCGCGCCAAAGTATACGGCGACATCACCATCAAAGCCGCTATTAAAGATCTTTAATTCCCCACGATTCTTTACCTGTCATGCTGAGCCCGTCGAAGCATGACACGATTCACGTCACCCTCCGAAAAGTTCTTCAGAAAAAAGCAAGAGGAGGAATCCCTTCGACCCAATACAAGGGGGAGCCAAATCCTTTCCCCTTTTCTTCCTGCTCCCTTTCTCCAGGTTTTTAATACATCTGCAGTAGAATCAACAATGGCAGGAGTGTCAGCCCGACGATACTAATGAGCGCGTGGATCAGCACATCCCATTTCCGGCTCAGGGGGACGAGTGTGATAAAGTAGAGGCCGATCAGGTATTCCCAGATCGTGTTTTCGGAATGGACGCCGTTCATCACCAGGAAGAATACCAGGCAGATCACGATCGTGATATAAAGATACAAATGCCCCCGGATCAGGCGGGGTTCTTTTTTGAAGAATGCCATGTACAATCCCAGGAAAACGTTGATGATGTTAAAAATTATCGCGGCCACCACCCATATTAAAGAGGGCGAGGCGCTGACCTGGGGAAACACATCGGCAAACATAAGAACCTTGAAGGAATGAACGGGAAGTTAATCTAAAGGGGAGAATTTTAACATGGATTTGGATTTAAAAGACCGTAAAGTCCTCATCACCGGCGCCGCCGAGGGCATCGGACGCGCCTTGGCGCTGGCATTCGGGAAAGCCGGAGCACGGGTGGCCG
>JAOUPX010000176.1 GCA_029879645.1 Nitrospinota bacterium | reverse complement strand
TGCGATATTAAATGTTCTCCTGCTCTTGAGCAGAAAAGCATTTCCAGAAAACCTGGATCGTTTTTTCCTTGATTGTAAATGGTGTTAGATTGCGGCAAACATTTTTGGAGAAACAGGTTCGGAGCAAACCGGATTTCACTTTGGTCTGTTATGCCAGGTAATCTTTATAGGTATGCTCTAGGCGAGAAACCAGCAAAAACCAACTTAACTGCAAATGAACAACCCTTATTATATTTACATCTAGGGTAGCATAAATGCCTGCGATATCCTAATCGTATGTCTCCAAACGATCATGGCCCCAAGTTTGCAGTGGCCGGAAAGGTAAGGAAGATAAGATTTTTAAACTTCCCACTTTGTGACATAAATGATCGTGGCCAATACATAAGGTGCCATGAGCAAGGTAAAAAAACCGGCTATATTCAGGATTCCCTTCCAGCCCCGGGTTTTGATCAGATAATAAGGAAGGACCACCGGCCATCCAAAAAAGACAAAAGCCGGGAACTCGTATGGACCGTAAAAGTGTTGCCGTCTCATGTCGTCTTTGACCCACCACGCAACTAGGAAAATAGAAAAAAAATTATAAAACAAGATTGATCCATCCGAAGCCCATTCCCCGGAATATGCCAAGATTGCGCTTAAAATGGAATACAAAATCGAAAAAGTCAGAAGGGTATTGAATTTGGTTATAAGTGGCACGGAATTATTCGCACTATTAGGAGTATTTAAGGTTTCGCTTAATGACGATTATTTGATTTTTCTCACTATGTTATTGTAATAGATATTTCCTGAACGGGCGGTTTTAATTTTCGGAAAATGATAGATGCGGTGCCTTGAAATAGGATCACCCTTGAACAAACAGGCATAATCAGATGATATAATTGCCTTGCAAATTTTTAGTATGACTGTCGATGGCCGGAAGGATCAAAACCACTTTATGTTTTTAACGGTACTGCATCAATTGAAAAGCCCTGAGAATGTTGGGATGATTGTTCGATCTCATGTGGCTTTTGGTGGTGACAAGGTGATTTTGTCGGGCAAGATTTGCCTTGGCGATTTAAAAAAGTACCCAGACTTTTTCCCGTAAGCTCGAGAAACTTTGTGAAATTCTGTATCTGAAGACGGACGATGATTTCTTTTTGTGGTGCGAGGCCAACTTTTATAGCCCCGTTGCCATCGAAATCGCCCTTCAAGCTCATACTCTTTCCGGATTTGAATTTCCTGAGCGTACCGCGCTGGTCGTGGGTAACGAAGGCAAAGGATTATCGCCGGAAATTATTGACAGGTGTGAAAGTGTGTTGCGATTCCTCAATTTGGACCTGTGGAGTGTTTAAACGTTGCTGTTTCGGCCTCGATTGCAATGTGCGAATTGAATAGAAAAAATAAATCTGTAAAAGAGATTGACGGCAACAAATATTCGATAGGTTCTAAATAACCCGAAATCTTAAATTCCGGTTTCTCGGTCCAGGGAGCGGTACTGGATGGCTTTGGCGAGAGGCCATCCAGTACTTATCGATGAGGTTGGAATTATCCTGAAAAATATTTTAATAGGCTAAAACGCCTATTGCCCCTCTTGCGCCTCTTGGGAAGATGAGGTGGCCTCCGCTTGTTTGACAGGAACGGGTTCGGATATTTCCTCGACTTTTCCATTGGCATCATAAGTTACAGTGATTTTATTGTCCTCACCTGAATGGACCCCCAACTCGGCGGCTGTGCCTACAATTTCGTATAAGCCAATGGTGTACAGGTTAAGAAAGATATGCGCCAGGGCGCGGCGGCCATCGGGTGGATCTCCGGTTTCATATTCATAGGTAGCCCTGACACCGGAACCATTGGGTTCGGATTGAACAGGTTCTCCCAACTGCTTCTCTACGTCTTCCCGGCTTGATCCGGCCTGCAGAATTTTGAGGTCCGGTTCTTCCTCCCCGCTCATGGCCATGATGACCGAACAACTGGAAAGCCCCAGCGAGCACAATACAATGAGTAACAGGTGAATTGGCGTTTTCATAACCCCCTCCGAATATGATTGGAAATCCTGAATCGCCGAAGAATGGCATACAGGCTTAAGGCTTACAAGGAAAAAAGATGCCCATACCGTATCAAAAATCAGAGAAAACCGGTATACCCAAATTTTTCAATTATTAAAGGGTGGGGCGTATTTATGGTTAATCCTGTTGGTAAGTTTTAAAAATGATTTTCCCGGTCGAGGGAGCGGTACTGGATGGCTTCGGCGACGTGCTCTGCGGTGAGGGTGTCCGCGCCGTCAAGATCGGCGATGGTGCGCGCGACTTTGAGGATACGGTCATGAGCCCGTGCGCTCAATCCCATCTTGTCGATGGCCAGCGCCATGATCTGTTTGGAGGCATCGTCCAACTGACAATACTGCCTGAGCTGTTTGGTGTTCATGCCGGCGTTGAAAAAGGTTTGTGAGCCATCAAACCGACCCAACTGGACCTGCCGCGCCTGTTCCACCCGCTGGCGAATTTTGAATGACGGTTCACCACCCGCTTCCGATGACAATTCTTTGTATTCCACCGAAGGCACCTCAATATGAATGTCGATCCGGTCAAGCAGGGGGCCGGAAATCTTCGACACATATTTTTTGATCATCGGCGGCGTGCAGGTGCATTCGCGTTTGGGATCGGTCCGGTAGCCGCAGGGACAGGGATTCATCGCCGCCACCAGCATGAAGTCGGTGGGGTAGGTGATGGAGCCGGAAGCACGTGCAATTGAGACCCGTCCGTCTTCAATCGGTTGCCTTAACACTTCCAGCGCGTTCCGTTTAAACTCCGGCAGTTCGTCGAGGAACAACACCCCGTTGTGGGCCAGCGACACTTCACCAGGCATCGGCACCGTGCCGCCGCCGATCAACCCGGCATCGGAGATGGTGTGGTGCGGGGAGCGGAACACGCGCGTCGGGATTAATCCCGTGCCATTGTCGAGCAGTCCCAGCACGCTGTGAATTTTCGTGGACTGAATCGCCTCCTCCAGCGAGAGCGATGGCAGAATGGTCGGCAGGCGCTTCGCCAGCATCGATTTGCCGCTTCCCGGTGGGCCAATGAGGACGATATTATGTCCGCCCGCTGCGGCGATCTCCAGCGCGCGTTTCACGTGGTGCTGTCCTTTGACGTCGGTGAAATCGATTTCGTACACCGCATCGCGGAAAAAATCCTCTCCGGTTTTGGTGGGCAGGGGATCGATCATCGATTCTCCGTTCAGGAATGCCACGGCCTGCGGCAAATTGCTCACCGGGTAGACATTGAGACCCTCAACCACGGCGGCCTCTGCCGCATTTTCCACCGGGAGCAGGATTCCGGCCATGCCTTTGGCTTTTGCTTCGACCGCGATGGACAGCGCCCCCTTGATTGGTTTCACCCGTCCGTCCAGCGACAGTTCGCCGAGGATCATGTAATGATCGAGCTCGTCCTTGCGAAGAACATGGTTGGCCGCGCAGATGCCGAGGGCGATGGGCAGATCGAACGCCGAGCCTTCCTTCTTGATGTTTGCCGGGGCGAGGTTGACAGTGATGCGTTTGACGGGCAGGTCGAGGTTGGTGTTTTTGATGGCGGCCATCACGCGGTCGCTCGACTCCTTCACCGCCGCGTCGGGCAGGCCGACGATGGAAAAGGCCGGCAGGCCCGGAGCCAGGTTCACCTCGACTTCGACGAGGTACCCCTCGATCCCCAGCACCGCTCCACTCAATACCCGTGCGACCATTGCCCCTCCATTTGGGTGTATTGTCTCAAAAGTTTGCTGGGTTTTAGACAGGGCCCAACTTCACGGGGATTATATTCGGAATGACAAAGAAAATCAAAGGCGGGTGGAGTCAGAAATTTCTGATCTTGGATAGCAAAAAATTCGACATGAATTTCAGAATTTCATCGATTTCATCGATCCCTTCATTTGAATAGAATCAATGCATTAAAGTTATTTGTACGCTTTATTTAAAGAGTGTTTTTGATGTTCCGCAGATATCTTCCCCGGCAAAAGATGTATA
>JAOUPX010000087.1 GCA_029879645.1 Nitrospinota bacterium | reverse complement strand
CCAGCGGTTCACCCGCAAAGTAGACGTACACTTTCTCCACCTGCCCGGTAGCGTCCAGTTCGGCCATCAACCGGCCACCCGGCCCGTACAGGTAAAGCGTGGTCGTGCCGCCCACGGTTTTGCGGACGCGCTCGCCGATCCCATTATAACCGTAATCGATGACGTTAAACCTGCCGGAAGAGAAGGAAGAACATTCTCACGGCCCGGCCGGCGGCATGGGTGGAATGGGCGGCATGATGTAATTCTGCCTCCCGCTAAGCTTGCAATACCGACCCCCGGTCTTCACGGACCGGGGGTTTTTCTTTTAAATTTGACTTTCTCTCACCAATCACCTAAAATCCTATAAATCAATTATTTAGAAGGCGTCCGGATTGGACCCTGGCAGAATGAACCGCGCTGGAGAGGAGTTTTTATCCTTACGGTTGTGGAGCCCCCTGCCTAACCGTGTCGCCCTTCGACAGGCTCAGGGTGACACCCACGTTCACACCCCACTAAACTTTTTTGTTCAGTTATGTTACATTCAAGGGCCTTATGAGACCCGACCGCATGCGGGTTCTCCACCCAACGAACCGTTTTACAATATCAACCTCCCCTGCTGAGTTCCTTTGAACGCACCGCGCCTCACTCACCGTCACCCAAAACCCAGGCACCGGCTGTTTGAAGTTGGGTTTCTGATCCTGCTGATGGGGTTGTTTATCCCAAATCCGTCCGGAGCGGAGTCTCCGCTGTCGCTGGTCATTGAAAATCAGACTTACGTCTACAACCGGGAGCTCTCGGAAGAAGTGGACAACTCTTTGCAGGTGGAGGGATTCACCCTGATCGGCAACCTGACCAAATCCTTTTTTCAGTACAAGATTAACAACCGATTGAAAATTGAAGCGGGCGTCCTGTGGAATTTTGAGTTCGGTGAAGACGACCAGCCCGACGAGGTGGACCCGGTGATCTCCCTGCACTACGACTTTGCAGAGGGGTGGCGGTTCACCGCCGGAACGATCGACCGGAACCATCCCCTGCACGATGCGTTTTTTAACGACGTCCTGCGTTACCGGGAACCCATCGAGCAGGGATTTCAGTTCAAGACGGATATCGAACACCTGCGCCAGGATATTTGGATCAGCTGGGAGGAACGGGAGACCGCCACCCAGCGCGAAAAGTTTTCGATCGGCGGGTACAGCCAGGTGAAGGCGGGAGGCTTCATGCTGGATGGGCAGGTGTACTGGGTGCACCTGGGCGGCCAGGCGAATACCGGCCCCGGCGTGTTCAATAATTTAAGCATTGGAGCGGGCGGCGGCTACACCTACCGTCCGGAACCCTCCGATTCGGGCTGGCTTGATGAAGTCGGGTTCACCGTGCATTATCTGCAAAACTCCGACGATCCCCCGGCCCTGCCGCAGGTGGACGACGAGGGCATGGCCTACCGTGCGTTTGTGACGGTGTGGGATACCTACATTTATTTTCAGCACTGGAGGGGCGGCAGTCTCGATTTCAATTCACCCCGGGGCGATGTCACCATGCCCGGCGAAGCCCTGTCCAAGGGAGACCCGATGTACCGGGCGCGGATTTATGATGAGGTGGGGGTGGTAAAATCCTGGAAACTGGCGGATGAAGTCATCGCGACCGTGGACCTGAGGGGGCAGTTTCTGCTGGGGCGGTTCCAGCCGATCATGGTGTTCAACGTGACCTGGAGACCGGAGTTTCCGCTGTTCGAGAACTATTTTAAAAACCGCACGCCGCCTCAACTAGAAACCATCGAGCCACCCATCGGACGGCCCTACGGTTTTTGAACGATATCCACTTCCCCGTCGAAGTTGCGGTCCTTTTCGATCCGCACAATTTCCCCCGATTCATTAAAGAATTCCCAGAGGTCGGCCTTCTCGTCATGGTTGGTATCATATTCAGCGTGCTCCAATTTCTCTGAAGCATTCAGGAACTGCCACTGGTCGGGCTTTTGATCGCCGTTGGTATCAAACGCGGTCTGGACCATTTTATCATGACGGAACCGATCCCACTGATCTACCCTGCCGTTATGGTCGGTGTCGTGCTCCATTCGCTCCAACTCCCCTTTCGCGTCATAAAATTTCCAGACGTCGGGGACGCCATCGTGATTGGTATCCCGCTCTCCACGTGTCGGGGCTCCAGAAGAACCGAAAAACTCTTTCCAGTCCATTTTTCCATCGCCATTGGAATCCTTTTCGACGCGCTCTACGTAATTCTCTGCTGAGTAATACTGAATCTGTTCAAAATTACCATCATGGTCGGTATCGAATTCGATCCGCTCCAATTGTTTACCGGGCTTGAAAAACTGGACCTGATCGACCCTGCCGTCATGGTTCAGGTCGTATTCGACCTTAAGGACTTTGCCATCGGGAGCCGTATGATGCCATTGGTCCATCTTGCCGTCGAAATTGGAATCCACTTCCGCCACACCGGCGAACGCCGGCGTAACCCAAATCAGCATTCCCAACCCGAACGCAAGAAATGCCACAATGTTTTTATTCATCATCTGCCGCCACCTATAAAACGTCCTCGGAAAAATTTCAGGCAGTCACATCAACCGATTGATTTTGGCTTCAATCATTTCCCGGGTGATGCCGCCGCCGAATATTTTATCGCGAATAATACCATCCGGCGTAATAAAATAGGTGACCGGCAGGTGAATCACCTCATATTCCTGGGAGACATTGCCATAATCATCCAGAAGAACAGGAAAACTCAGATGATGATCCTTCGTATATTGATCGACTTTTTCCCTGGGTTCCGCCAGATTGATTCCGATAATTTTGACCGTTTGATTTAGGGACTGATGTGTCTTTTGCAATTCCGGCATTTCCTTGATGCAGGGAACGCACCAGGTGGCCCAGAAATTGAGAACCACGAACTGGCCTTTCAAATCGGACAACTTGACGACCTCGCCATCCACGGACTTCAATTGAAAAAGCGGGGCCGGCCCCCCCACCAGGGGAGGGGACGCAGCCATGCCTAACAGGAAAAGACTTAAAAATACTACGGGAGCACATCGGGATTTAATGAATGATTTAAAAACCATAAGACACTCCCGCCATGATTCCAAAACTTGGAACGATGTTCACATCATTGACCCGCTGGTATATCGGGATCTGAACATGTGTGTATAAAGAAACATTCTCAGAGGCAGTCAACACCACTCCCGGAGTCACATCCATAAAGGTGACCCCGGTATTCGGCACGGCCATCCCCAGATATTCATCGCGCCGGGAAATCCGGGTATTGATTTGGGTAATCAAACTGACTTTCTCATTCAATCTGTAACTTACCCCACCATCCAGAAAAGTGCTGTCTCCAAACTGGTAGTCCAGCGAATTTTTACCGGTGAGCCGATGCGATGCCGACGCAAAAAAGCTCAACCGATTGGGAATAAATGAGAAATTATAAAGCACCGACAGAACCCCGTCGGTTGAGCCCGTACCCGGCATAATGGTCGGCTCGTTGATATTTCCTTCAGAATTCCGCAACTTGAAATCCCCGGTGGCAAACTTGATACCCGCACCAGCGACCAACTGGTGTTTAGTCGTTTGCCATACCGCATACTTTGCCATGAGTGTGATATCGCCAAAGCCACTGCTCCCATCCGCATTGGTGAATTCACCTTCGGGAGGAACACCGCCGACTCCGTCATTATGCTCATGCTTCCGATCGTTTAAAAAGGGAACACTCAGGGAAACTGTAAATCGCTCCGTGACTCCATAGCTGATATCCAGTTGAGCGAGTTCGTTAATGGTTCTGAATTCTCTATGATGGGCCGGCTCAATCAATCCGGTTTCAAATTCGACTTTGGCCACGTCAATATTTCCGTCAAAATCACTCGATCCCTTTTTTTTGTCATCCTGACGGATATAACGGTAGGACAAATCCACAACAAACCGTCCTTCACTGGCCAGGCCGGACTGGGATCCCCGGATTAAAGTACAATTGGATGCTCCACAACTGGCTTCAGCCATTGAGCTGAAATTTAATGCAAAAAGCACAGCACTTACCAACAAACACAACTTTTTCATTATGCTATTCCTTTTCTCAAGACATTTTGGGATGCCCATCCCTCCGCAAAAATGCGCTATTCGGGGCAAAGCCTACGCGCCTCAACAGGGCACGACACACGAGGGGCGCCTACGAACTGAAGGATGAGATATTAAGAGGTAGGATCAGAGTGCCCGGGGCGGGCGGTCAAGAGAATGGGAAAAAATGGAATCGTAAAAAATCGGGGTAACCAAGGTGTTCATACCAAATTGCGAATCGTCCGCTGCTGAGGCCACCGGAACCAGAAACCGGGGCGAATCTCCAAATGACCGGGCAGATGGCGCGGACAACGGGCCGCCGCTGCATTCATTGGATATATAACATTTAGTTTTCTCTCCCGCCGGAACCTTATGATGCGGACAGGGAAGCAGGGGGCTGTGCCCCAGAAGTTCGCAGTGTAACCGTTTATCTTTCAAATGAAGCTTGAAAGGAGAAACGGCCTGGACAACATGAGGCTTCCAGGGAGCATCATCCGCGACTGCAATATGGCGAGCGTGGGTGTGCATCGGCCCCGCCGCAGCAATAGAAGCTAGCAGAATCGCCCATAAACAGACTCCTGCGACAGTAAATCGTCTGATATTCATGCCCGAATCATAAATAAAGTGATAACTATTTGCAAGCACCCATAAAACTTTCCAGTCGTTGAACCCTCCCGGTCATTTATGAGACACTAGGAAGAGTCATTTTATTCCACTCAACTCAAATTAGTTGAGCAAAAAGGGCAGAACCTTATGAATGTACTAGGCATGATCATGGCTGGCGGTGAAGGAAGCCGTCTCTATCCACTCACCATGGACCGCGCCAAACCGGCGGTCCCGTTCGGGGGCAAATACCGCCTGATCGATTTCGTCCTCAGCAATTTCATCAATTCCAGAATTTACTCTATTTATGTCCTGACCCAGTTTAAGTCGCAGTCGCTGACGGAGCATCTTCAGGAAGGCTGGCGGTTCAGCTCATTATTGCCCGATCATTTCATTCTTCCGGTGCCCGCCCAGAAGCGGACCGGGGAAAGCTGGTACATGGGTACCGCCGATGCGATTTACCAGAACATTAACTTAATTAAAGATAAAGAGTACGACCTGGTCGCTATTTTTGGAGCGGATCACATTTACCGGATGGACATCCAGCAGATGATCAACTTCCACATCTCCAATATGGCCAAAGTCACCATCGCCGCCATTCCGGTTCCTATCAAAGATGCCCGGCATTTCGGAGTGATCCAGGTCGATGCCGCAGGGCGTGTGGTCGGCTTCCAGGAAAAACCGGAAAATCCACAGGCCATTCCCGGACGCCCGGACCTGGCCTTCGCTTCAATGGGGAATTATATTTTCAACGGTCCGTTTCTGACCGAGGTTCTCCAATCTGACGCCAAAAATCCGAACTCCTCGCATGACTTTGGCAAGGACATTCTGCCCTCTCTTTTCGATAAACATCCCGTATTTGCCTATGATTTTTCCCGCAACCGGGTACCCGATATCACACCGGAGGAAATTGGTTATTGGCGGGACGTGGGAAGCATCGGCAGTTACTGGGAAGCCAACATGGATCTTAGAAACGTGAAACCGGTATTTAATTTGTACAATTTAAAATGGCCGGTCAAAACATCCGGTTTCGGCCTGCCCCCCGCCAAGTTCGTGTTCAATCAGGATGGTCGACGCGGACAGGCCATCAACAGCCTGGTCTCCGAGGGCAGCATCATCAGCGGCGGCATCGTTCAGGATTCGGTTGTGGGCCGCGGCGTGAAGGTTGACAGTGGCGCCGCCATCATCAATTCCATCCTCATGGACCGGGTGCATATTGGCGCCAATTGCAGAATTAATATGGCCATCATCGACAAGGATGTGACTGTTCCGCCCGGCACCGAAATCGGTTATGATCCCGAGCAGGACAGACGGCGTTTTCATGTCGATGAAGAGTCCAATATCGTTGTGATTCACAAGGGTTATAAGTTTCCCAAAGTCGATTCACCTCAATAAACCTCAAACCCACTCGAAAATGAGCAAGGTCGCTACAGGATTGGAACGGCTGTTGGCCGAGCCTGAAAAATACCTTAAAGGCAGCCGTATCGGACTGGTGGTCAACCACACCAGTGTGACTGCGAACGGGATACCCTCCTTCATTCATTTCCACCGGCACAAGGATTTTAATCTGGTTAAATTGTTTGCTCCAGAGCACGGCTTGTACGGGGTGGACCAGGACATGGTGGATGTCGGCCACGGTAGCGAACCCGCCACTGGAATCCCCATCGTCAGTTTGTACGGAAAGGATCACGCCTCTCTCACCCCGGATGCCGGGTTGATGAAAGATATCGATACGCTGGTATTTGATATTCAGGATATCGGATCACGCTATTACACCTTTATATATACACTGGCCAACTGCATGCAGACCTGCAAAGAAGCGGGCGTACCCGTAGTGGTGTGCGACCGGCCGAACCCGATCAACGGCTTGGATGTGGAAGGCAATCTGGTGCGAGAGGGGTGGCATTCCTTCGTCGGCCAGTATTCACTCCCCAACCGCCACGGCATGACGGTCGGCGAGCTCGCGCAATGGTTCAACGAAGAGATCGGCATCGGATGCGACCTGACGGTGGTACCGATGCAGGGCTGGAAACGGGAAATGTGGTATGACCAGACCGGCCTTCTATGGGTCGCCCCCTCCCCCAACATGCCGACGCTTACAACGGCAACCGTATATCCCGGTATGTGCCTGGTCGAGGGCACTCAACTGTCTGAAGGACGCGGCACCACCCTGCCCTTCGAATGGTGCGGAGCCCCGGGGATCGATGCCCTCCCGCTGGCGGAGGCCCTCAATTCGGAAAATCTGCCCGGCGTGCTGTTCCGGCCCCAGTATTTCAAACCCGGTTTTCAGAAATCCGCCGGTGAAGTCTGTGGCGGGGTGCAGATGCACATCACTAACCGCGACTCCTTCAAACCCCTTATTACCGGAATCGCCGTGATCCGTGCCATGGCCCACCTGTTTCCCAAAATCTTCAAATGGCGCACGGAACCCTACGAGTTCGTCAGCGACCGCCCCGCCATCGACCTGTTGTACGGCCATCCGGAATTCCGGGAAATCTTTCTGCCGGAAAACCGCAATCTGGCAGAAATTGAGGCTTCATGGGAGACCGACAGGGACGAATTTAGGGCCGTCCGTAAAAATTTTCTCTTATATTGACCTTGCGCCACCTCCCAAAATTGATGAAAAACGGCCCAATTCATCCCAAATGAGGGCATAATTAGTTAAAAATCAATGATTTTTGTAGAATTTACAGAAGAACTCCCCTAAAATGATTATTTCCAACTTAATTACCCCAAACTATTGACAAAACCGGGTTCGGTTCCTATATTTGCCTTTTGTCTGGTTGAATAAAAAATATGGAATTAAAACAGACTCTCCTTTCAGATTTGAAAGGGGCTATGAAGTCCAGGGACTCCTTAAAGGTCGATACCCTTCGGTTAATCGTTTCCGAAATCAAAAACAGAGAAATTGACCTCCACGAAGAACTGGGAGACGAAGCTATCACCGCTCTCCTGACCACCCAGATCAAAAGAAGAAAAGAGGCCGCCGCCATGTACGAACAAGGCGGTCGGACCGACCTGAAAGAAAAAGAAGAAAAGGAAATTGCCATTATCCAGGTTTACCTCCCCGAGCAGGTGGGGGAAGAAGAGCTGAAACAACGCATTCAGGCAGTCATTGCGGAAACGGGAGCCCAGGGCCCCCAGGATATGGGCAAGATCATGAAAGTGGTCGTTCCCGAATTCAAAGGTAAAGCGGAGGGGGATCAGATTCGGAAAATCGTGACTGAACTCCTGACCTCCTAGACCGTTAACAGAATTTACGTCAATATACCCAATAAATTGAATAAAACGATTCCTGAAAATATTATCGAGGAAATTCGGTCGCGCGCGGATATTTACGAGGTCGTTTCCGAGTTTGTGCCTCTCAAGAAAGCGGGCAAAAACTACAAGGGTTTATGCCCCTTCCACTCCGAGAAAACCCCCTCGTTCAACGTCAGTCCCGAAAAACAGATTTATCATTGTTTCGGGTGCGGGGCCGGGGGCAATGTCTTTAAATTTCTCATGGAAAAGGAAGACCTGCCGTTTGTCGACGTCGTGAAGCGGCTGGCCTCCCGTTATCAGGTAACCATTCCGGCATCCTCCTACAGCGGACAAAACAGCGCTTCCAGCAATGAGAGGGAAGCCCTGCTGAACTGCAACATCCTCACTGCAAAATATTTCGCCAGCCAGCTCAAGCATCCCCAGGAAGGAAAAAAGGCGCGCGAATATCTGTCCTCGCGCGGTTTCGACGACCAGACCATCGAGGATTACCAATTGGGCTGGGCGCTTCCCGGATGGAGGGATTTGCTGGCCCATCTGGAAAGCCAGACTCAATGCTCACGCGACACGCTTGCCAAATTTGGACTGGTTTCCAAAAAAGAGGCCGCTGAGACCAGGGATAAAAAGGATGCTTATTACGACCGGTTTCGCGAACGCCTTATATTCCCGATTCAGGACTCCTACAGCAACATCATCGGGTTCGGAGGACGTGTGGTGGGAGAAGGCGAACCCAAATATCTGAACTCGCCCGAAACCCGGGTCTATAAAAAAGGTCTGCAACTGTTTGGACTCAATAAAGCGAAAGAGGCCATTCGTCAGGAAGAGCAGGTATTGATCGTAGAAGGCTATTTCGACCAGATCCGCGCCTGGGTAAACGGGGTTAAAAACGTGGTCGCTACCTGCGGCACCGCCCTGACTCCCCAGCAGGCCCTGCTCCTGAAACCCTTGACCCAAAAGGCCGTGTTGGTATTTGATTCCGATCCCGCCGGTCATGCCGCCGCCGAACGCGGATTTGAGGTTTTGCAGGAACACGGGTTTTCGGTCTTCGTCGCCGTTCTTCCCGAGGGACACGATCCGGACTCCCTGATTCGGGAGCAGGGAAAAGAAGGTTTTATCAAATTGATTCAGGATGCTCAGCCGTTTATTCACTATCTTTTAGACCGCATCCTGCGTTCCGCCCAAACCCGGACCACCGAGGATAAAATCGGCGCCATTAACCGCGTTCTTCCCGTGCTGGCTAAAATCCAGAATAGCGTGGAGCGGAGCGAACACATCCGCTACGTGGCGGAACGGGTGGGAGTCGAGGACCGGGCGTTTCTTGAAGAAATGAGAAAATCACTGACACAAAATAAAAATCGTGTGGTCGCGCCGGCCTCTTCCAAAAAAGGAAACCACGATCCGGAATGGTACCTCATTCAACTCATGCTGGCCGATGAAACGGCCGCAAAGGACATAGCCTCCCAGATCAGCCCGGAGGAATATCAGAATCCCGCTTACCGGGAAACCGCGACCCTGCTCTATGCATTACTCAAAGACAACCAGTCGTTGAGAGTGGACCGCTTGATCGATCGAACCGATCGCCCGGAGGTAAAGTCAATTTTGACCCAGGTGGGCCTGGAACCCATTCTGTTTGATAACATCAGTAAAGCCGTCACCGATTGCATTAATGAGATTCGAAGACACTCTACTCAAAAGAAAATCAATGAATTAAAACAACAACGAAACGAAGCGGAGAGAACCGGTCAACTCGATCGGTCACGGGAATTGCACCAGCAGGTGCGCGAAATGCAATTTTCCCTGCTTCCGCAGTAAGTTTTTTGCATCTAAATAGTTGAATCTTAGGCACCCATTATTTTATTTATCGATCAGGAGAATACCCGCAGATGTCTAATGTCGAAAAAATCGCAGATGTTACCGAAGTCAATCAATTGATTTCCCTGGGTAAGGAGAAGGGATACCTCACCTACGAAGAAGTGAACGATGTCCTTCCCGCTAACCTTGTCGCTCCTGAACAAATTGACGACCTCATGCATATTTTCGGGGAAAACGAAATTGATATCGTAGACTCCGCCGCAAAGGGCGATAAAGCCCTCGAAGAGATAGAGACCGAGAAAGATGACCCCGAACCGGAGGAAGACACTCCGGAAGCCAAGCCGGATAACGTGACCATCGATGATCCGGTCCGCATGTATCTCCGGGAAATGGGTACCATTTCGCTTCTCACCCGCGAAGGGGAAGTGGAAATTGCCAAACGCATCGAAGCGGGACAAAACGAGGTTCTGGCTGCGGTGGCCAACTGCTCCGTCACCATCCAGGAACTGAACCACCTGGCCGACCTGGTAAAAACATCCGAACGTGGGGTTTTCGATTTCATCATCCAACCCGAAACCGAAGACAAAAAAGAGGTTTCCGAAAAGGACGAAACCAAACGGGTGATGAAGATCATTCGCTCCCTGAACACTCAGTATAAAAAAATTGAAAAGATCCAAAAACGCCTCGAAACCAAGCTCAGCGAAAAAATGACCGAAAAGGTAACAAAGGAGATGAACGAGCAACGAGCCATTCTGGAAAAAATGGTTCGCGATCTGAACGTCCAATCCGATGTCTTCGACGGAATTATCGAGAAAATTTATGAGATTGCCGCATCCATCCGTGAAGCCGGTAAAGAAGAGCGTCTGCTCGAAAAAGAATTAAAAATGACCTTGGCGGATATCAAAAAACAGGCCAAAAACTGGATCAAACAGAAAAGCGTTAAACTCCCGAACAACAAAGTAGTGACGAAAAAACAATTCGACGAGTACACAAAAATGGCCCAGGCCTGCCGCCGCAAAGTCCGCAAAATTGAAAAAGAAACCGATACCTCGAAGGATTCTCTGCTGTCTACCGTGCGCACCATCGCGCGCGGCCGGGTGAAAGACAAAACCGCCAAGCGCGAACTGGCCGAGGCCAACCTGCGCCTCGTGGTGAGCATCGCCAAAAAATACACCAACCGCGGCCTGCAGTTCCTCGACCTCATCCAGGAAGGCAATATCGGCCTGATGAAAGCCGTGGACAAGTTCGAATACCGCCGTGGATACAAGTTCAGCACCTACGCCACCTGGTGGATCCGGCAGGCCATCACCCGCGCCATCGCCGACCAGGCACGCACCATCCGCATCCCGGTGCACATGATCGAAACCATCAACAAACTGATCCGCGTTTCAAGACACCTCGTACAGGAACTGGGACGCGAACCGGCACCGGAAGAAATCGCCGCAAAAATGAGCCTGCCGGTCGACAAGGTCCGCAAGGTTCTGAAAATCGCCAAGGAACCCATCTCGCTGGAAACACCCATCGGCGAAGAAGAAAACAGCCACCTCGGCGACTTCATCGAAGACAAGAAAGTGCTGTCCCCCATCGATTCCGTAGTCAAAAAGAATCTCAAGGAACAGACCATGAAGGTGCTCGGAACACTGGCCAGCCGCGAAGAAAAAGTTCTGCGAAAACGCTTCGGCATCGGGCTCGATTCCGAACACACCCTGGAAGAAGTGGGGCAGGATTTCGCCGTGACCCGGGAACGCATACGACAGATCGAGGCCAAAGCCCTGCGCAAACTGCGGCACCCCAGCCGGTCCAAGAAACTGCGCAGTTTCATAGAAGGATAAACCTGTGCGGGCCCATAGCTCAGTTGGTTAGAGCTCCCGGCTCATAACCGGGCGGTCCCAGGTTCGAGTCCTGGTGGGCCCACCACCCTTACCCGTTTCATCATGACTTATGGCACCCGCCATAAGTCATTTTTTTTTGCGCCATACACCGCGATGGGATTGAGCCCGTCTTTGTACAACCACGCCTTCTCCAGTGTACCATCCACTTTGCGCCCGATGCGACGACCGGCGAAAGCGTTGGGAAAATTGGCTCCGGGCCTTACCCGGCCCCCTCCTTACCAAGGAGGGGACAAAGGGGAGGTTATGATATTTCTTTTCCCTCCCTCCCTGCTTTCGTTTAACCGCAAAACCTACCCCACCCAGCCCTCCCCTTGGAAAGGGGAGGGTCGATTAAATTGTCGGGGCTGGTTTTTAGTATAACTGATGAAGGGTCGTTTTGGGCGAGTGGTTTAAAAGATTTTAGACAGGATTAACAGGATGATGAGGGAGGGTTGACCACCGATGAAAACAGATGAACACCGATGATGTCATTCTGAGTGGAGCGAAGTGGAGAGAAGAATCTGTGTTCATGTTTTCCTGTCCCTTTCTCCTTTTAGCCGTTTCCCCCTTTCCCCTCTTGTTCAGTTTTCACGAGCCACCTAATGGGTGGTCACTTTTTTTTCCTACCCTGATTATCTAATAAGTATTTCGATCAATAATCCAATTGACCGTAAACATTGGAGAATACTTAAAAACAATCCTAATTTAATATACTTTTTATAGGGCTCATAATAATATGTTAGTAATTTCCAAAATGCAGCAACCGCTATAATCTCGCATCCAGAAGACAATAGCATAAGCATTCTATAGTCTTTGCCGCTGGAATTCCAAAAGAAGTACCCTAGAAATAAAAATGTTATCGCCAATATAGTTAGAAAATATTTTTTCATTTCGATGAACCCGACGGTGTTGCCGAAGATGTAGACAGGCCTGTGACAGTTGTAGTTGAAGACCAAGGGCTTCTCAACAAATCTCGTTCCGGCTCTTTTCTGACTGGCGGTTTACTGAGTTGAAGATGATATTTGTTTTGGAATTTATCAAATTTATCTTGGCTGTAGTTACGGCACGTATTTGGCCCATACCATTTTTTATTATCTTCAGGTATATCTTTTATAAGCTGTTCAATAATTTCTTTATCCTGCTCAGGGGTTGTTTTAGCGTAAATTTCAATTTTCCCTCCTTTTTCTGTTTCTTCATAGACAGATCCAAAGTTCGAGTCCATCCCATAACTAAAAGTTCGGTACTCACCATTTGGTTTGCCTACAGAAAAGCCCTGATGAGGGAGTGGCTCGCTTCCAGAAGAGCCCTCAACCCAAATATCTAAACCCATTATATCAATAAGATTAATGGGGTCTTGAAAAACATATCCAAAGAGGTTTGTATCCCCTCCTGTAAAACGGATGGGGTCTTTGGTAGTCCACCGTCCAACCTCCGGATCGTAATCGCGTGCGCCGAAGCGGATGAGTTTGGTATCCGCATCGTACAACCCTCCGGCGAAGGTGAACGGGTTCGGGAAATCGGGATTGTCCCGGAGTCCTGTTTCCTGTCCCCACTCGTCGTATGCGATCTCCTGCTTGATCGATCCATCAGTAATATCAACGACCAAACGCGGACTACCCAAGTGATCCGAGATAATCCGGTAAGTCCCCGCATGGGTCTGGCCCGCCGGAACGATCACATAATCCGGCACGTTGGCCCGCGATGCATAGACAAACCGGGCAGCCAGGTCCCAAACCTCAGCGACGGGGTCCCAATCCAACTCCGCGATGGGGTTGAGCCCGTCCTTATACAGCCACGCCTTTTGAAGAACGGTAGCGCCGGGGGCGCCGTATTTCTTACCGATTCTCCGGTTCCGTCCGTCGATAATATACTCTATCAGGTTACCGTCCGGAAGCTGGACTGACAAGAGGTTCCCCAGCACGTCATACTTATACTGCGTAATATCAGCGCCTTCCGTTTTGGTCAGC
>JAOUPX010000175.1 GCA_029879645.1 Nitrospinota bacterium | reverse complement strand
TGTTCCTGCGACTGCATGTCCTTTATTTTTTTGTCTTCATCAAAAATATTGAGACGAATCTCAGGCGGGCGTCCCAATAAGTTATAGAGGGCGTGAGCGGTATGAACCGGCGGATGACAGGTTCCCTGCTTACAAACATATGCTGTGGGCTGATTCGCCACAGGTCCTCGTCCCGCGGTCCAGGGAACCGCATGAGCCGTCTTTTCTCCCCCATAGACTATTGCCATCTGGCTGGGACGATAATCGCGGTAAAGCGTCTCCAGCATGCTCCGGTATTCCTTGTCTTCCACCGGGCCGGATAACACCACCTCCGAGGGCGATGATTCCATGAAATCCATGACAGACAGCATGGACATAAAGGCGGTCGGCCGTTTCTCCACATCTCCATGAAATGCCTGTACGGTTTGCCGCGCTTTCTCTTCAAATAACTTATTCCCTGTGAGGCGTCCCAACCGCATCAACCCCAGGGCGGCCACAGCATTGGCGGAAGGCATGGCGTCATCCTCCGGGCTTTTAAGCCGCACCACCAGTTTCTCATGATCATGCCCCGTCATAAAAAATCCACCGTGAAATTCATCCCAGAATTTTTCAATCATGGATTCGGCGATCAATTGGGCGCGTTCCAACCATAGAATTTCCGATGAAGCCTCGAACAGCGTAACCAGACCTTCCAGGAGATAGGCATAATCCTCAAGGCATCCCTTGAACCGGACCTGACCCTCCTTGAATACCCTTAATAGAGCGCCTTCCTGCCACAGGTTATTCCAGATAAATTCGGCGCACCGCGTTGCTCGCAGAAGATACATCTCTTTACGAAGCACGATAAATCCCTTCGCCAGCGCAGAAATCATCAATCCATTCCAACCCGTCAGAATTTTTTCATCGCGATGCGGTTGCGGTCTTTTACTTCGGGCGTCCAGCAAAGTTTGCTTGCCACTTTTGATAATGTGTCCCACCTCAAAAATGGGCATGCCTTCTTTTTCGGCAACGTTTTCCAAACTGTCAGCAACACGCAGAACATTACGCCGCTCGAAATTGCCGCTGGGGGTCATACCATAAACCATTGCCAATACCTTGGCATGACGCGGGCCAAGCAAGTCGAGTACTTCTTTCAATTCCCAGGAAAAGTAAATTCCTTCCCGCCCCCCGGTATCGGCATCCTGACTGGTAAAAAAAGCGCCTTCGGGAGAAGTCATTTCCCGCTCTACATATTCAAAAATTTCATCCGGGATCACTTTGTAAATGTCCTGCTGGGTAGCCTGAAACGCATCCAGATACAATCGGGCCATTAACGCATTATCGCTCAGCATTTTTTCGAAGTGTGGCACCCGCCATTCCCGGTCAGTCGAATACCTGTGAAAGCCGCCGCCGAGTTGATCGTACATCCCTCCTTCGGCCATGTGGGTGAGGCTCTTGTCCACCATCATCAACACCTCATTATTTTCCGAACGCACCCACTGACGGAGGAGCAGGCAATACAACATGGGTTCTGGAAATTTCATACCGACACCAAATCCTCCAAAGGATTCGTCGAATTTTTCGGTCAACATTTCGACTGCGGCGTCAATCAGACTATGGGCGGAAGTCTGCCCGGAGGCACCGGATGATTCAGGTGGATTAATTTTCTGGAGAATCCCCTTGGATCGGCTTTGGGTTTCATCCTTCTGGTCCCGGTATTGTTCATAAGCCTGGCGGAGGACTTCACCAAATCCCGGTTGATGATTCCTGGGAATGGGAGGGAAGTAGGTACCGCCCATATAAGGTTCCTGCTCCGGTGTCAGAAACAGGTTTAAAGGCCAACCGCCCTGCCCGTTCATAGCGATAAGAGCATTCATGTAAATAGCATCAATTTCCGGCCGCTCTTCCCGATCCACTTTGATATTAATGAATCGCTCATTCATCACCCGGGCCAGTTCTTCATTGTCGAAACATTCACGGGACATGACATGACACCAGTGGCAGGCGGAGTATCCAATACTCAAAAAAATCGGCTTGTCTTCGCGCCGGGCCTTGTCCAGGGCGTCCTGTCCCCAGGGAAACCAGTCCACCGGTTGATGCGCGTGCTGAAGCAAATAAGGGCTGGTTTCCTGCGACAGCCGGTTGGTTTGATCGGGAGATGCCATAAGCCAGGAGAATCTAATATTCAGGTTTTACTTTAATTAGCGATTCCCAAAGCATACAGAATATAAAGGAATGAATAAAGGTTAAATTATTGGAGTGAGAAGGATAAAAAGAGAAATTTCAAAAAATCACTCATTCACCAGAATATCGCGGCGATGATTATAAAAATCTCTAATACTGATATAGGGATCCAAAGCCCCTTCTTTTAATGCCTTAATATCATCGATGTAAAATGAGGTTTCGTTGACCATTTGCTCTGAAGTGAGTCCGGCTCCGGTCGTGAAGTCAGGCACCAGCCAGAACAAAGGATTCAACAGGGCGTCCACCGTTCGGCCAACTCCATCCCGGACGGAAGATGGGCCCAATAAAGGAAGCACCAGATAAGGTCCGGAGGGGATACCATAGAAACCCAACACCTGACCGAAGTCTTCGTCCACCGGTTTAATCCCGAACTCCTCGTTGGCAACATCCACCATACAGAAAAACCCCACCGTACAGTTGATCAAAACCCGCCCGATCACCCGACCGGCTTTATCAAACTTTAATTGAAGCAGGCTGCTGGCCAGTCTTACGGGAAAGGTGACGGTATTGTAAAGATTACGGATCATGATACGAACGTTTTCCGCCAGGATATCTTTATAGGTTTGGGCAACCGGACGCATGAAATATTCATAGAAGTGATCGTTGAAAACATATACCGGCCTGTTGAACCATCGTTCCAAAGGATCGGGCATATGGGCCACGTCATTTTCTTCTTCCGCAAACGGGTCTTCCCCAAAACCATTATTTTCCGCAGAAACATCAGCAAAAGGATCCTCCTCGACGGCTTCGTCGGAGTAAGGATCTATTTCAGCATCATTGCCATCGGCATCCTCAAGCTGGCTTTCTTCATCCTTATTTGCCCCTGTATCGGACCAATCCACCTGAGCCGAGTGTTCTACATGAATCGGGGACTCTCGGGGAATCTCCTGGGAATCGAATATCACCTCGCCTTGGGGATTGAACTCAAGACTGGCCAAAACATCCGGAGGTCCGGGAAAGTAAGCGGCAAATGCCGAGGCGGGAAGGAACCACAGAACCAGAAAACAAAGAGCCCACATACAGGCCCTTTTAGGCAAATATTTATCAGGATCAATTATACCAATAGAGATCATCGCAGATTCAGATCAAAACTATCCAAGGTCAATAAATTTTGTTTAAAAAGGCGTTGGTTCAGTTTAACAGAACGTTTTCAGATTGGCAATCAATGGGGTTCCGGGCTGGCTGCAGACAATCGGTCAAGAGAGGCGGTGGAAATTTCAATCTTGTTTTTACGGGCCCGGGCCACAACCTCCCAAGCCTGTTGATATTGGCCGCTATGAAAGTGGGCATCCACTAAAACTCCATAAGCGGGCCGGTTGAAGGGATCATGACTCAGGGCCTCCTCAAGCTTTTTAATCGCTTCATCATACTTTTTAAGATTGTTTAAAGCCGCTCCCCAAGATGCATACGCCTTGCTATTGTCCGGGTCCAGAAGAAGCGCATTTTCAAACTTATCTATGGCCTCCTCATTGTTATTTTCCTGCAATAAAATCAACCCCCAGTAATAATAGTTCCGGGTTTGATTGGGATCGAGGCGGGAGGACTGGTCGAATTTTTCATACGCTTCCTTGATTTTCCCCGATTTAGCCAACGAAACCCCCCACCAGGTATGGGCTTCAGCATTTTTGGGATTCATATCCGCCGCTCTGGAAGCTGTTTCGACGGCTTGATCGTATTTTCCGAGAGCATTCAGTTCACGAACTCTCCCCATCAGTTCCGTGAATTGGACCTGCAACTCCAGCCGCCTTTTATTTTCCTCAACCTTTTCCTGTTTTTTACTGATGTCATCCTGCCGTTGATTCTCAATCTCCTGCATTCGGTTTTGGGCGGAAAA
>JAOUPX010000086.1 GCA_029879645.1 Nitrospinota bacterium | reverse complement strand
AGGCGAAGTAACCTGTTCAGGATAACCTTTTGGCAGGAAGGTGAATTCGGAACGTGCTGCCCTTACCGACGGTGCTGTCCACGCTGACACTTCCGCCATGCACCTGGGCAATATGCTTGACGATGGCGAGCCCGAGGCCGGTACCTCCCATTTCGCGGCTCCGATCCCGATCTACCCGGTAGAACCGCTCGAATAGTCGTGGGAAATGTTCCTTTTCAATGCCTCGCCCTTCATCCGTAACGGCCACCTTGATCCCTCCCTTATCGGAAGAAACAGCGACCCGGACCTGCGTTGAAGGCTGGCTGTATTTGATGGCATTGTCCACCAGATTGATCAGTGCCTGCTCGAACAACTGTGGATGAAGGGGTGCGCGAATATTTTCCGGGCAATCTATTTCCAGGAGAATGTTTTTTTTGGAGGCGTTCACAGAACACACCCGGACCGCCATTTCCAGAACAGGTTTCAACAGACCTTCCTGAATTTCTATTTCCACTAATTCCGAATCCTGCTCCAACTGGGACAAACTGAGCAGATCATCAATAATGGCATTGAGGCGTTCCGCCTGACTTTCCACGATTTCCAGGAAACGTTTACTGTCTTCAGGGCTTTCCATAGCCCCCCCCAATAAAGTTTCGATGAAACCTTTTATGGAGGTTATGGGCGTCTTGAGTTCATGAGAAACGTTGGCGACAAAATCGCGGCGCATATTTTCCAGGCGTTTCAACCGTGTAATATCATTGACCACGATTACCGCGCCGATGGGTGTTTGCGCAACATCCCGGAGAGCGGCGCCGATCACCTTCAGTACCTGCTCACTTTCTCCCCGGTAAATCAAGATATCCGCTTCAACCGTCTCCGAACTGGACAGGGCTTTTTTTACAAATTCCTGCAGTTGCTTATTTCTCAATACCCCTGTCAGAGGTTGTCCCGATTGGAAGCCGTTGGGCACGTCCAGAAGCCTGGCCGCGGCCTGATTCAGGCTGATCACCTTCTGGCCGGAATCCACGGCAATCACGCCCTCCACCATGCTGGACAAAATCGCTTCCTGCTCATTGCGCTGGGCGGTAACCGTGCGAAGCCGTTCATCGAGTTGAACGGCCATGGAGTTGAGCGACTCCGCGAGACGAACCACATCCTCAGGCCCCTCCACCCGGATGCGCGTATCCAGTTGCCCGGCGGCGAACTGTTCGGCGTGTTCCTTCATCTCAGAGAGAGGACGGCTGATCCGCCCCGAAATATAGAGGCTGACGGGAGTCGCGGCCAGAGCGATCAATAAACCGGCCAGGACAATCTTCCAAAGCATCCCCTTCAATGTCTTATCGATAACGGTAAGCGGGATGGATAAACGCAACACTCCCGCCAATTGGCCCTGGTGGTAAACCGGAAGCGCGACGTACATCAGATTGGTCCCCAGAGTTTTGCTGTTACGCACCGACGTCCCGGTTCCCCCCGCCAGGGCATCTTTCACTTCTGGCCGATCCGCATGATTATCCATGCTGGAGGGGTTTTCATCCGAATCACCCGCCACGACCCCATCGGGAAAAACAAGTGTGACCCGTTGCAAACCCGTTTGCCCAAGGATCTGTGCCAGGCGTTCCAATTCCAAATGATTGCCGGAATTAAATCGACTGGATACCTGATCCTGAATCAGACGGGCGCGGGCTTCCAGATCCGCCGAAGTTTGTTCGTAATAGAAGTTTTCAAAAGCGTTGACCGTATACCAGCCGATAGAGCCAAGGGCCAACAGGGTGATCAACAGGTAAGAAAGGTAAAGTTGTCTGTGCAGGGTTTTTTTGAACATTACAATTCCTGGAACCGGTACCCCACGCCCCTCACCGTTTCAATACACGTTGAATAGTGGTCCAGCTTCCGGCGCAGGCCGACAATCTGGAAATCTACGGAGCGGTCGGTGACGGCATGATCTTCTCCCCGGACGGCATCCACGATTTGTCCGCGGGTGAATACCCAGCCCGGCCGGGCGGCGAGGGTCTGGAGGATTCGAAATTCAGTGAACGTGAGGTCGAGCTTCTGGCTCTTCAGAAGGGCCTCATGGCGGCCGGGATGGATAACGAGATCCCCTATCTGGATCACCTTCTGATCATCTGCCACAGGAAAATGTTTGCGGCGAAGAACCGCCTTAACCCGACTCAGTAGAACTTTGGGGCTGAACGGCTTGATCACATAATCATCCGCTCCCAACTCCAGGCCGGTGACGATATCGGACTCGTCCCCTTTGGCGGTGACCATGATTACGGAAATATTGCGGGTTGCTGCGTCCCGTTTCAATTCCCTGCAGACGTCCAGGCCATCGAGACCGGGAAGCATTAAATCCAGAAGAATCAGATCGGGGTTTACAGTGCGGGCGGCCTCCAAACCTTTTTCTCCGCTAGGGACACAGGTGACCTGATAACCCTCTTTATGCAAATTGTAACGGATGAGTTCCTGGATGTTTTCCTCGTCTTCTACAACGAGAATTTTTTCGGTGGGCATACCCGCCTCCCTCATTTTGGCCATTAATTTACCATTGAAAGGCAGGAATGTTAGATTTTAATTAGGGGAGACGAAAAGTATTTATTTATCGGGCTTGAAGGGTTGGCCAAAAAAATAACAGCAGAAAGTTAAACCGCGTTTTGAGAATTCCCTTCAATCACCTGAACATCATATTCATTGCAGGCTAACAGCAGTTCAATGGAAAAGCAGCTTCCTTTTCCCAGAGTGCTTTCGGCTTTAATGGAACCGTTCATCATGGCCATCAGGGATTGGGAAATGGTTAACCCGATCCCCGTGCCCGGAATTTCGGAAAATTCCGCATCTAAACGCTCGAATGGTTCAAAAATGGTTTCCAGTTTATCCTGGGGAATGCCCATGCCGGTGTCCTGGACCTCGATACGATACCGGCCATCTTCCAAATGAAACGAATCCAATATAACCGTGCCCCTGTTCCGATTATATTTGATGGCGTTGGAAATGAGATTGATCATCACCTGGCTGAGGCGAAGGGAGTCAGCCAGAACCAGAGTCTCCTCCTTGCTGGAAATATTATTGATGATTTGAATGTCGCGCTCTTTCGCCATAGGCAGAGACAGCCCCAGGGCTTTTTCAACCACAGGGCCGACAGGGACTTTTTCGGCATGTAAATCCAAGCGGGAAGGCTCTGCCCGGGAAAGGCCCAACACCTCGTTGATCAATTCCAGGAGAAAGCCTCCAGACCGAAGGATATGGTCCAGACATTCCATCTGCTCCTCATCCAGCGCTTCTTTTTTCATTTGCATCAATTGGCCGAAACCGAGTATGGCATTGAGAGGGGTACGTAGTTCGTGGCTCATACGCGATAGAAATTCGGATTTTGCCTGGCTGGCCTGCTCGGCATTCTCCTTCGCCTTAATCAAATGGGTTTCTACCCTGCCGCGCTCCATTTCAGCAAACGCACGGGAAGCGAAGATTTTCAGAATAACTCTATTGAAGGGAGCATCTTCAATGGGTTTGTTATCCATGATGCCCAGATGCCCCAATACATTGCCGGCCAAATCTTTAATAGGAAACCCCTGATATCCCTCAATATTTAAATCTGAGAGAAACCGGTCTTCCGGAAAAAGCTGTTGCACCCTCTCCGAAAAACTCATCCATTCTCCCTCAAGGACTTTTTCGCAAGGAGTTTTTGCAATTTCATAAGTCAGGCTTTCAGAGTAGCCGGAACCCGTCCATAAAGCCTGAGTTTTAACCAATCCTTTCTCCGAATCGATCAACTTTCCGATAAAAGCGTATTTGACATCAAGCGCCTTAGCGAGATGATAAGTCAGCGATCTGAAAAAAGCCTCCCCCGTTTGCGCAGAGGTACCCCTGACCACAAAGGCCAACTTTTCAAAAATTTCCCTGTATTGATTTTGGCTTTCACGGAGGGCGGTTTCAGCCTGTTTGCGTTCGGCCAACTCTTCTTTTAATTCCAGCGTGCGGCGTTCCACCAGCCTGTACAGTGACCGGTTCCAGAATAATATACCGGCAACCCCCAATACGCCCAGAGCTACCGCCAGGGAAATGGAAATCTCCTTAAAGGATTTCCTCTGCGACCGCTCCAGAGTAATCCATCGGCTATAGATCGCCTGCCGCTCGGCGGGAGTAATTACCGCCAGCGCCTTGTCGAGAATCGTGTTCAGCTCGGGCCAGTCACTGCGAGAAGCCAGGGCCCAGCGATAGACGAATCCGGATTCCCCGGCAATGCGCAGGTTGGTGATTCCCGCCTTTTCGGTGTAGGTGGTAGCGAGCGCAATGTTGGTGACCATAGCGTCCACCATGCCCAGAGAAACTTTTTTCAAACCCGTCTCAATATCCAAAACCATGTCCAATTGAATTTCAGGATGCTCGTTTAGAATATGATCGTGAATTCCATAACCTGATATTACCGCCACCCTCATGCCCTTAAGGGTGTCAAGAGACAACGTTTGAGTCACTTGCTTTCGAACCAGGATGACGGCGGGAAGCTCCAGAAAGGGCTGGGTGAAGTTCATGTACTCCCGGCGTTGCGGGGTCGGGGTCGCGGCTCCCCATAAATCTACTTTCCGGAGCCGGGATTGCGTCAACACCTCGTCCCAACTCTTTAACTGGACGGCTTTAAATTTCACGCCCAGCTTGCCTTCTATCAGGGAAACATAATCTGCGGCGATGCCGACATAGCGACCTTGATCGTCGAAATATTCAATGGGAAGGAATTGCGGATCGGGAGCCAGGCGAATTTCAGGATGATCGGCCAGCCAGCTTCGTTCCTGTTCTGTTAATAGCGAAGAAGCTTGTCCCCAGGAAACTTGGGCAAGGAGGGCATGGATAAAGAAAGCGCCTATAAAAAAGACAACTTTCATTCCTCCCCTCAAACTATTTAAAACTCGTACACGCACCTTTTCAGTATCTCATATTTACGCTCAAAGTTTACAGAGATTCAAAATTTTTAAATGGATTCCGACAGTCGAATATCTTGACATTTTATTCGGCGGTGGCGCAACCTGCGTACAAGTAGGTAAAAATTTTCGGACCCTCCATATAGAATTGCTTCATTTCAAGAACGTTAAAACCTCCCTCCAAAATCAACCGATCAATTTTACGGTTTACATGACATCCGCCCGCCAGGCATTTCTGTATCGGATTCCACAGATTCTGCAGGCGAGCCACCCCCCGTTCGGGACTTAGCCCATGCTCCAGAAAAAAGTAACAGCCTCCCGGTTTTAAAACGCGGCGAATTTCATTTAATGCAAAAGCAGGATCAGAAATGGTGCACAGAGTCCACGTACTCACTACGGCATCCACCGAATGGTCGGCCAGATTAAACCGGTTTTTTTTCAACTCAACAAACTCGACCGGGAACGGTGCGCGTTGAATTCTTTTTCCGGCCAGGCGTCGGCCGAGCTGTGAGGGGTCCAATGCATACAAATGAGTGACTGTCTCGGAATAATGCGGCAAATTCAATCCCGATCCAAAGCCCACTTCCAGCACCCGGCCGCTGACATCTTTCAAAAATTGCCGGCGGAGTTTACTGAACCGCTCACCACTCATTCCCCAGTCTATGGCTCGGGGCAGGATTTGATATTCGTAAAAACCCATACTGTACCAGGAACAATTCCCCGCACCTGCCGGAGAATTGGGTTACAATTAATTGCCTTGGTTTTGTATTCTTATTGTACCATTTATGATTCTACCAACCCGTTAGGAACAATTAGAAATGGCCGTTGTTAAACGCATTCTTCTGGACGTTCTAAAACCACACCAACCTGGCGCGCTGGAGTTCACGCAGACACTTGCCGACCTCGATCCGGGTTATCGGGTCAACCTTACCGTGGAGGAAGTGGACGAAAACACCGATAGCATCATCCTGGTGATCGAAGGAGATGATATTCAATTCGACGCCATCGACCAGGCTATCAAGAAAATGGGCGGCACCATTCACAGCGTCGATGAGGTAGAGGCCGAGGGCAGCCCACCGGCTTCTTCCGATTAAAATATTTCCCATCCTCTAAAATGACCTGATGTCATTGATCCAGCAAATCCAATCCCTGTGGTCCATCAGTCAGGCGGGGCAGATCGCCCGGCGCTATTTCGTCACCAACGGATTCGACGGTGCATTGACCATGCTCGGCATCCTGCTCGGATTTTACACCGGAGGAGAGTTGCCGCTGAGAGTCGCCATCAGCGCCTGCCTGGGAGCGGCGATTGCCTTGGGCATCAGCGGCTTCACCAGCGCTTATCTCAGCGAAACGGAAGAACGGAAAAAGGAACTCAGGGAACTCGAGGAATCCCTTGTGGCGCCGTTGAAAGAATCGGATTACGGCAGGGCCAGCCAGATCATGCCGTGGGTCATCGCGGCGGTCAACGGACTGTCCCCGTTTCTGATCTCGCTATTCATCATCATCCCCCTGTGGCTGGAAGACTTCGGATACCGGTTGCCGTTTGATATGGATTCCTTCGACGCGGCCATTGGCTTCTCGTTTCTGACGATCTTATTTTTGGGGATTTTTCTGGGGCGGATCAGCGGCACCTTCTGGCTGTGGTCGGGCCTGCGTGCCGTTCTCATCGGCCTCGCCACCGCCGGGATTATTTTCCTGGTAGGAAACAACGGCTAGCAGGTTTTCAGACTGCTGATTTCTTCGCGTATGCGGTTTAGGGCGGAAGCGGTAAGGTTGAGAGACTCGAGCCATTCCGGTTGTTGTTCCAACTCCCCGCACAACACCACTCTCTGTTGCAGGAGTCGGTTCTTGTCGGCTTTTTTGAGTGTTGTCAGGCAGGTAATCGGATGCACCTGGGTCAGTTGTATCAACTCTTTTAATCCCCTGCCCTGAGGAAAGTCCCATCCCAGAAGCTTTAAACCGGCGCACTGGCCGTAGCGAATTGCATCCTGAGTGAATTTGGTATTGGTCGCCAGCCAGAATTCGTTGAACGGCTCCAGGCCCTTGTTATTCTGCAAATCCAGAGCGCGGGCACGGACATATAGGGCAACCTTGACATCGCACTTTTTACCATGATTATTATGGTACTTACATTCCACAAACAAGCGGTGATTGTTGCGCGTCGCGATCACATCCACTTCGTGAGAAATACAGGCCCCCTGCAGAACCCGATCCAGTTCAGTCCGGTAATCCTGTTTCCGGAATATAGCGGCGATCAACTTTTCAAACGGAAACCCGGAAGGACCCAGGTTCATAATCGCCCGCCGCAGGCTGTAGCGGGCGGCCAGATACCGGGCTTCTTTATGCAGGAGTTTGAATGCCAAACGATAAATTTTTTCGGTAGAGATACCGGCGCCCAACTTTTCGGTCAGTAATGCCAACACCCGGTCGGCCAGTTCTTCCGATGCACCGGACGAGCGGAGGGAGTTCCTCAATTTAGCCTCGGAAAACGGTTCTTCCTTTCCTGAGGCCTTTTCAATATTTATTGACCGCAAGGGTTTCGCAGATTTTCCCATGGGATTATCTTAATGCAAAAAGTTCCGTCTCGCTCCCGGAATTTTCCCGCTGAAAAAAATATCCAGGCCCTTGACTCCCGATTAAAGCGATTTTATCCAGAAGCCAGCCCGGTTCAACAGGTCAATATCAGGAG
Source organism: Nitrospinota bacterium (assembly GCA_029879645.1). Lineage (GTDB taxonomy): Bacteria > Nitrospinota > Nitrospinia > Nitrospinales > Nitrospinaceae > SZUA-226. The sequence continues at coordinate 6,213 of JAOUPX010000086.1, read as the reverse complement.
AAGGTTTATGAGCGACCCAAAAAACAGCGAAGAAAAAGGTAACAAGAAGGATTTATCCGTTCCGGTAACGGTGGCAGACAATCAGTCGATCGGCGGCGAGAATCAGCCGGAATTCGGCTGGAAAGAACACCACCGGCCAGAATGGGCCCTGCATTCTCTCATACAGGATGTGTTCTGCCGGTACGGCGGCTATTATTCCTGAATGCCCAGGGAAAATGATCGCAACAAAAAAAGCCAGCCTCAATCGGCTGGCTTTTTTTAAAAAATGGCGGGGCCGACGAGACTCGAACTCGCGACCTCCGGCGTGACAGGCCGGCGTTCTAACCAACTGAACTACGACCCCGCGGTCGTTTTATTTAGAGGAAAGATTCTCCCAAAACTGGGCCCGATTTGCAAGCAGTCTCTTCAATAAATCACCGCTCCAAACCGGCACTAGAACATATCCTCCGGGCGTGGCCCGTTCCCTTCCTTGAACCGGAAAAAATGGTGGGCTGAACAGGGCTCGAACCTGTGACCCTCGGCTTGTAAGGCCGATGCTCTCCCAACTGAGCTATCAGCCCAAATTTTCCCTATAGGGCCGGAGACCCCGAAAAAGGAGGTTGAAGTATAGTAATCGGCCCCCATCCCTGTCAAGGAGATTAATTGTTTATCCTGCAGTTAGCGCAACCCCAGAAATTTATTGGAGTTAACCCGCCCCAAAAAGATTGACACCTGCTGTAAACCACTTTAAAATATTTGTTTTGAAAGGGTTTTTTCTTCCAATCACATTCAGGAGGAAGGCTGATTCGTTCCAACCATTCTTTTTAGGATGGTTTTAGAACGCCCTGCCACTTTTTTCCACAGATCGCCTGGACCCAACAGAGGCCAAGTGAACTGAGTGAGCAATTCAAATTATAAACATTGGAATCACGAAATCTTTATAACATATGCCCCCCAAAAATGCTTTATCAAATCTGATTGAACTGGCCAGCAATGTAGCCGACGCCTATACCACCGCCCTGTACGCTGCCGATCTGGAGCAAGGCACTTTAACCTTACGCTCACATCTGACTCTTAGCTCTCATTTAAAAACCGATGCCGTGTTTACCATTGGCGAAGGTTTCCTGGGCGACGTGGCCATGAGCCAGGAGCCGCGCATTGAAGATTTTGCGGGAACCGATGCGGCCCCTCTCGAATGGTATACCAAGATGGAAAACATCAAGGGTCTGATGGTCGTCCCTGTGGTGCGTAAAGAGTTGGAAGGCATTCTCGTAGTCGACTCGAAAGAAAACTACAGTTTCACGCCCAAACTCCAGAAGCTGATTGCCGGATTTGCCGATCAGATGGGCTGGTACCTGAGCCTGGAAAAAAAGAACTCCAACTGGATAGATGGCGAGCCGTCCGATTTCCAGCAGATGATGAAGTGGTGCCGTTTTCTCGGTGATGCCCCGCACCGCAAGGCCCTCAGCGAGAGGTTTCTTCATATCCCAAAATCTCTGATCCACTGCGACGCGACGGCGGTGGTCTGGTTCGAAAGCGAGGGCACCGGGAGGATAACCCACAGCAAGGGCTGGGGACAGGGTCTGAAGGCTTTAACGATCGAGTCCGGGGCCGGCTTGTGCGGAGCGTGTCTGGATAACGGACAACCCATGCTGGTCCGCAATACAATGAACCGGTCATGGACGGTTTTTTCAGATGATGAACCCCCGCAAACTTTCGGGTCATTGATGGTCGCTCCCATTGCCAGCGACAAACGAATGTTGGGTCTGGTAGTCTGCGCCACACGCGAGGCGAACGGACTGAAACAACCGGAAATGGACAAATTGACACTGATGGCCACCCTTGCCGCATCTTCTCTTGGGCAAATGAATTCCACCTCTCCCTCGTCCGATTTGATTCTTGGGGCAGGCGAGAACACAGTGCCGTCATCCCAATATTTTGCACCCATTCATATCAAGGCTTTTGAAGCGGAAATCATCGAGAGAAACGCGCCGGTATCTCTCATTTCCGTCCGTCTCAGGAATGCCGGCTCTCTGTTCAGAGAAAAGCGCCGGGAACGGTCAGACATGCTTCTGGACCAGATTTCGATGTATCTGTCCGGTGAGATCAGCCCTTTGAAACTGATTATGAAACATTCCGATGAAGGACTCATTGTTCTTCTCATCAGTGTGAACGAACAGGATGCCTACGAATTGGAAGAATCGATTCAGGATGCCTTATCCCGGATTTCCTTTTCTCTCGAAGGATCTCCCATTCAGGTAGATTTCGATTATGGCCGGTCCTCGTTTCCCAGCGACGGAAGTGACTTGGAAAAATTGATGGACATTTCATGGAACCGGGCACGCCACGTCGAGGAACAAGCTCATGGTTAGAGGCTTCTTTAAAAATATCAGCGACTACTTCGTAGCTGACGTGGCTATGGATCTGGGTACCGCCAACACTCTGGTTTATGTCAAAAACCAGGGGATCGTTTTGAATGAACCTTCGGTGGTCGCGGTCAGCAGAAACGGAACGGGATTTACCAAAGTGGAAGAAGTGGGCCTGGCTGCGAAACAAATGTATGGACGGACCCATAATAAACTTCAGACCATCCGCCCCATGAAGGACGGAGTGATCGCGGATTTTGAAATCACCAACAAGATGATCAAGTATTTCATCGAAAAGGCCCTGAAAAATTACCGGTTCATCAAACCCCGCATGGTGGTGGGCATTCCTACCTGTATCACGCAGGTAGAAAAAAAAGCCGTGATCGACGCGGCTACCATGGCAGGCGTGCGGGAAGTTTATCTTGTAGAGGAACCCATGGCGGCGGCCATCGGGGTCGGTATTCCCGTTCATAAAGCGGAAGGCAACATGGTTATCGACATCGGCGGCGGCACCACGGATGTGGCGGTCACCTCCCTCTCGGCTATCGCTTACGGCGAATCGGTACGGGTCGCCGGTGATGAGCTGGATGAATCCATTCTGCGTTACATGCGCTTGCAGCATCACATGAATATCGGTATTTTCGAGGCCGAACGCATCAAAATTCAAATCGGGAGCGCCTACCCGATGGAACCCGAATTGTCCACGGAGGTCCGCGGTTTAAACATCAAAACGGGGGTGCCGACCTCTATCGTGGTCAGAAGCCAGGAAATCCGCGAGGCGATGAAGGAACCTGTATCCGCCATAATCACCGTTCTGATGCGGGCGCTGGAAAAAACCCCGCCGGAACTTTCCGCAGACATCTACTCCAACGGAATCTATCTCACCGGCGGCGGCGCCTTGATCCGCGGCCTGGACAAATTGATCGAAGAAACCACCAGTCTGAAAACCTTTGTTCCCGACGACCCCCTGGTCAGCATTGTCAAGGGCGCCGGCATGGTCCTCGACAATTTCGAGGAAATGAGAAAAGTTTGCATCAACTGATCCCCTTTGGTATACAATGGGCCCTTTCAACGCGGGCCTGACTGGACGAATCCATCCGGATCATGAAACCAACTGCGGTACCCAACCACTTCCAAACAGCTCAATGCTCCGAATGCGGAACCGGGGTGGCTCGGCTCCCGACGGTGGTGGAATTTGACGGCCAGGAAGTTCATGTATTCGATCCCGTGTTTTGCGCCTCCTGCCTGTTGTCGCTCTGTGAGCGGTACTCGGTAGACTGCGCCAATTGCGGGGGTAAAATTCCCCCTTACTCACAGGTCGGCGTTTTAAAAACAGGAACGGGGACTTCTCAGTTCGTTCACATGACCACTGCCTGCTCAACCGTGGGCAGTGCCTTTCATGGATATCTGGGGAAGGGCTCCCTGGGTGACTTTTATCAGGTAGAAGCATGCTAGAAATCCATTTCGAAAAACAAAAACGCACCCTGAAGGTGGAACCCGGAGTCAACCTTCGAGAAGCCGCCATTGCGGCCAAGCTCAGCATTTACCCTCATATCAAAAAGATTCTCAATTGCCGGGGCCGGGGTCTGTGTTCTTCCTGCCGGGTTGAAATCGTTTCTGGCCAAGTCGCGGACCGGAACGAAATTGAAAACAATAATTTGTCAAAAGCTTTGAAGAAAAACCCCAACCTTCGCCTGGGTTGCCAGATCACCGTAGAAGACAACCTGGTGGTGCGCACCCACGTTTGATCCCACCTGAACAGATTTTAATCTTGTTGGAAGCTTTCGAGAAAATCGGATAATAGTCCAGCCCGCAAACGACCGTTAGAAACCCATTGACAAACCGGTCCCCAGCGTTTCAAAATAGACCCGAAACCGATGATTCACTTAAATGACGACATGCTGAATGGCGCGCGGGAACACGCCGTAAACGAATACCCTTACGAGTGTTGCGGCATCGTGATCGGCCAGCCGGACAACCCGGACCACGATCTCATATTCCCGTGTACCAACATTCAGAACCAGTTGCACGAAAAGGACCCGCAAACATACACGCGGGACGCACGCACCGCTTATTTCATCGATCCCCGGGAGCTGATGGAGATCATGAAACAGGCCGCTGAAAAGAACCTGGTTATAAAGCTGTTTTATCATTCGCATCCGGAGCACGACGCCTATTTTTCGGAAGAGGATAAGCGAATGGCCTTGTTCGACAACGAACCGACCTACCCGGATTCACGCTATCTGGTTATCTCGGTGTATAATAGGGAAATCAGGGATGAGGCGTTTTTTGAATGGAACTCCGAGACCCTGACGTTTGAAAAACTTCATTTATAGAGCATAAAACAGGTATGCTGTTTTATTGAAGGAGATAGGGTATGGCTTTAATGATTACGGAAGATTGTGTCAATTGCGGAGTCTGCGAACCGGAATGCCCAAACGAGGCAATTACCGAAGGCGATGAAATCTATGTGATCGACTGGGAAAAGTGTACAGAATGTGTCGGCTGGTATGAGGATGCACAGTGCGTTGAGGTGTGCCCCGTGGACTGTATTCCGCACGACCCGGAACATGTGGAGAGTAAAGAGGAGCTCCAGGCCAAGAAAGAAGCCTTGGTCGGCGAGTAATATCTGATTAACACATCAGGGGGCAAAATTTGTGGATGAGATGAAAGAGGAAGTCGAATCGGTTCTGGATACCATCCGTCCACAACTCATGCAGGATGGCGGCAACGTCGAATTGGTGGATATCGAAGATGGAATTGTCAAGGTACGCCTCGTCGGGTCCTGTAGTTCCTGCTCCAGTTCTACCATGACCCTGAAAATGGGTATCGAGCGCGCCCTAAAAAAAGCCATCCCAATGGTCCGGTGTATTGAATCTGTTGAATAACCCGGCCCATGAAATTGCAGTTTAAATTTCATGAATCGCATTAAACTCTGTAGCCCCATGCTTAACCAACTTAAAAGAAGCTTTGTCATCTCGCCCTGCCTCAACATTATTTTTTGGACAGGCCTTCTGGCCCTGATGGCAGTGCCCCCCTCCTTTGCCGGTGAAAATGCGCCGGTCGATGCTCCCCGTTTTTCCGTACCTTCGCTGGACGGTCATGAGCTGACTTTGAAGGAGTACGGGGGAAAATACCTCCTGGTCAACTTCTGGGCGACCTGGTGCGGACCATGTAAAATGGAGATGCCTTCGTTGGAATCTCTCTACCAAAAATTTCAAAATCGCAACTTCGGGGTCATCGCCGTATCCAATGATATTTTCGGTGCGCAGGTGGTAAAACCTTATATCGAAGCGCAAAACCTGACCTTTCCCGTGGGGCTGGATCCCAAACTGAAAGTCAGCAATGAATTTGGCGTGATCAGCCTGCCCACAACGTTTCTGATCGATCCGCAGGGAAAAATCATCGGCGTTTTAAACGGAGCGGAGGACTGGTCCGATCCCAAAACCCTTCTTTATTTTGACCAACTTCTCACCGCACCCGTGAAAACCGCGGAAACACCGAAGCCTTCCCCATGCCAGGATCATTCCAATCTCCCGTGCTGAAAATTTTAGGAAAGCTGGTCCTGGCCGCTCTCGTGGTGTGTGTCCACCCACTGGTTTCCCTCGCCCAGGATAAAGGCCCGGACAACTCTCTGGAAGGGGATATGGTTTTTATTTCCGCCGGACAGTTCGTATTCGGAACCAACCAGACGGATGTGGACGGACTCGGCGCTTCCATGGGTATTCCCAAGCCTATATATCAGGACGCGCAACCCGAGCAGAAACCGTTCATCAAGGGATTTTATATCGATCGGCATGAAGTCACCAATCGCCGGTACCAGAAATTTCTGGAAGACCTGCCGACTCATCCCGAATATAAAATCATG
>JAOUPX010000174.1 GCA_029879645.1 Nitrospinota bacterium | reverse complement strand
CCAGGATATGCGCCTGGATGTTGGCCTTGAGAAACACGGTCAAAACTTCGGCCAGGAATCCCAGACTCTTCTCCGGGCCAGGCGGCCCACATGCCCGATCACGAACGCCTCTTCGGGAATGCCCAGGGTGCTGCGAAAGCCCCGACCCTCCCCGTAGCGGAAGCGCTTCATGTCCACGCCGGTGGGGATCACGGAAATGGGAGCGTTTACTTCGCGCTCCTTAACCAGTGAGGCAATACTCTCGCTTGGGGCGAAGACCTGATCCGTAAGATTGGCATAGTGGATTGCCAACTCGATTACGAACTGTTTGAAAGTCGGGGAGTCAGCAGGGACGTAGTGGGTGTATTGTTCGTACAGGGTGTGATGGGTGAATGCCAGCGGCAGCTCGCGATAACGCGCGATGCGTAACGCAGTCATGTCAACAGGTATGGGTGGTGAGAGTGTACAATCTCGGGTTGGAACTCATCCAGAGTTTCGCTGAGCAATCCTGAGATCGGCAACACCACCGAGAAGTCACTGCCATTGAAGTTCTGGATGGCCGGGATACGCACCACATCCACTTCATCCTGGGGCATGTCCGGAAATTCGGGTGCCACCACCAGAACCCGATGACCGCGCCGCCGGTATTCGGCGCTGAACGCAGCCACCGAGCGTGCTACGCCGCCCACATGCGGAATATAGGTATTGGTTGCCATGACGATGTTCATTCAGAACCTTCCAACGGCAACTCGACAGATTGTTGGCGGGGCGTGCAAACTACAGTTTTGAAACCCGGCAGACGCACCTCGATATCCGGCGCCTCAGCATGCCATTCACCCTGCCAGGTTACGCGCACACGGGGTTCAGTTTCATTCACTTCGATATTTACGGACACCGCACCGAAAGTGGTGGGTGCCGGTCCGAAAGAAATCTCAGCGCCCGATTGAAGCCAGCGTCGGGCAACCCCCTGGCATAGAATCAGCCGACCGCTCTCCTCGCGTACGAAACAGTTGCGGAGCATCAGCACCCACTCGGCCGCTGCCCAGACGTGTTGCCCGTCGCCCATGCAACCTCCTCCGGTGCGGGGGTGAATGGCTTCCGGCCACTGGCCGGTGGGTGAAGCCAGCGCCGCGACGGTGTCCATGAGTTCCAGGTAGCGCGGATCGTCGGCCCGCAATAATACCTGAGCCACATGCAGGGTCAGATAGGCATTAATACCGGAATGGATCATGTCCTGGAAAAACCCGCCATTGACGAAACAATGATCCAAGAGAAACTTGACCGTATCCAGTAGACGTGCATCATCTGGTGCGCATTGTTGTAGCGGGTAGCCCACCGCCAGGGAACCGATCGCCCCGGCATCGAGACGACGGTACGGTGAAGCGGGCATGGCGGGCCGGCCCAGGCGATCTGCAACTCCTGTCAGGCTTTGGTCCACCGCTTCTGTGAAGGCCTTGGCTTCCCGGTTGAAGGTTTCGCCGGCCGCTTCGTCGAAAAAACCCGCCAGGCAAGCCGCGGACTGCAAGCCGGCGATACCCCAGAAGTCGTCCCAATAGTAGTAGTCATTCGGACCGAGGTGCTCGGCACTGAAACCGGCCGGCAACAAGCCCGCGTGTGGCACGCCGCTTTCCGCAGAAAGACGCTTGTTCTTAATCCAATGACCGCCCCGGCGGATGGGGTTCTGCCAACCGGGCTTGGGCGGGCGGTCGGTCAGTTCGCAGAAGCGGCGCATGATCCATAAGGCCTCACCGTTGGAATCCCATTCCCCCTCTTGGGAATGAAAATACCCATTGGGTGCCTGACGGGAGGGAAATCGGTCCAACGCGCGTTCGGCACGCTGGATCAGCCCGGCACACAACAGACCATGGATGATAAAAGCGGCGTCGCGGAACCAAAATCGCTTATAAGTATACGGGCCGGGATAAACATCTTCCGGGGAATGCAGAATCAGCGTTTGCAAGGCTACATCATACAGCGATTGGAAGCATCGATCGGGAATCTGCAAACGGCAGTGACCCTGCAGGCTTTGCTCCCAGGAAATGGTTGGAGCCGGTGATTTTTTTGCTTCGTCTTCAATTAAAATTTTGAAAAGGAGTTCACGCGTTTGATTGGGTTCCAGCTTAAACATAGCCGCCGCCGTAACCATGCCCACATCACACTCCCCGCTGAGATTGTCTGCGAGGTCACGTAAATGGATATAGACATCTCCGGAACGGTAATCCGACACGTGGTGCCGGTCGGCCGTAGCGCTGAATTCCACTGTGTGTTTTCCGTCGATCGTCCAGCGGTTTCGCTCCGTAGAAAGAAGGGCCGTGTGAATAAAACTGATCCCCTCCGGATTATAGGGTCGCAACGCCAGAACAGCCCAGGCCGCCTTGTCCGCATGCGCCTGTATTCGCAAATTACAGATCGGACCGCTTTCAACCGCTTGCACTGAGGCATGCGTTTTAAGGTAAAGATTTTCCTCATGAGTTTCGGTGATTACGGCAAGGCAGTCATTCTCCAGCCGTTGTGAGGATATAAGCGCGCGCGAGGGCAGCAGGCTCTGCCCGTCTGCGGTCAGGATCCAGCAATCCAGGGACCAGCTGTCCAGAAATGGGGTAAGCAAGCCTCGGGGATCGACAATCGGCAGTTCCGAGACGTCGGGTAAGCCGATCGCAGTCCAGTTGCGATGAGTGAGATTGACATGGGTAATGGAAAAGGCGCGCGGCACAAACGCGTCGTCTTTGGGATCAAACTGGCGTTCGACCCAGTAAGGCCAGACCCAGTCCTGGTTGTGCTGGATAACCCGGCTGTTAATGAGGCCGCGGGCATGAAACACCACACCGGCACGGATCAACTCAACCGGCTCACGCACTTCGGAGGGTTGGGCGAAACTGTGCAATCGCGAAACCACTGCCATCGGATCAAGAAATCCGTGAGAGCGGGCAACGCGGCGAATCAGGAACCGCCAGGGTAGCCATTTCATCCACGGCATGGATTATCCCCCACCTTTCTCTAGTTCTATGTATTTGTTTAGGGCCCGGCGTGCCAGGCGGTTGAGATACAACACAATGATAAGGGTCGCCAGGAAACCGGCGATGTATAAAACCCAGGGTGTACGACCCACATGGTGCGCACCAAGGGTCATGAATTCAGAGGCGATCGAACCGAGATAAACATTATACACTGAAAACGGAATGATCCCCACGAACGTCCCAACCACGAAGCCGCGCAACGAGAAGGGAGTCAGGCCGAAGAAGTAGTTGGAAAGTTTGAAGGGAAAAAACGGCACCAACCGGGTCAACATTACGATCTTCCAGCCTTGAGGTGCGAATTCATCGCTAACCAGATTCAACTTGGCACGAGCCCTCACATACTCCCTGGCCCTGGCGCCGAACAGATGACGCGCCAGCAAGAAAGCAAGAGCCGCGCCCAGGGTTGTGCCGAGCACCACGCAAATCGAACCTTCCACTACGCCGAACACGAATCCGGCGCCGGTAGTGAACATCAAGCCCGGCAGAAGCAGTACCACCGCCATTGCCATGACCAGGGTAAACAGTATTAACGCCCAGACACCTTTTGTGTCCAACCAATTCAGCAATTGCAGTACCTGTTCCTGGACGTCGAAATAGATCAATACCCCGAGGATGCCTGCAACAAACAAAACACTGAGGGCGATACCCCCTGCTAAAAGAAATCCCCTGATGGCGATATTTCTTTTGTCCGAGGTATTCCGTTTAATGGGTAAAATTCCCACAACGTTTAACCCGCTTGAATAAATCGTTAATGAATCATAAGTTTTCCTTGGATTTAGCTCAGATATTGACATTGAAATATAATTTAGTCAATCAACTAGCCACGTTCAAAGGGAATCCGCAATAATCGATTTCGATACACGATTTTTTTCAGGATGTGATTTATTTATTATTTGGATGACCGGCTATAAAAGGGAAGGAAGCTTGATGGAATAGCCATTGGGGCCGAAGAATCGAACCACTGTGTGGAGCGTGATGGACTGAAAAATTGGGTGCTTGTTGAACCGTAGCAGTGGTGGAGACGTAAAGCGTTTTTTTCAGTTCAAGCCCATTCTAAAACTAGCCCCAAGGGGGATCGAATGAAAGTTATAACATCTTATACTTAAAGGGGTAGTGGGATTTTTGTTTTTTGAGTTGCCCCCATATCTGCCCCCAT
>JAOUPX010000085.1 GCA_029879645.1 Nitrospinota bacterium | reverse complement strand
AGTAGCCGCTTTTGTTATGTACTTCATATTTATTTACTACTTCCTTTTCATTATTAGGTAGAGTCTGCCATGCCTGATGACCTGACAAAACATATCCGAAATGAGCTGGAGGAGATTCGCCAGGCGGGTCTCTATAAAGAGGAACGGATTCTCTTGTCTCCCCAGCAGGCCCATATCAAAACTGCCGGGGGGGAGGTGCTTAATTTATGCGCCAACAACTACCTGGGACTGGCGAATCATCCCGACCTGATCGAGGCAGGCAAGGAAGCGCTGGATCAATACGGCTACGGAATGGCCTCGGTGCGTTTCATCTGCGGCACCAGCGAAATCCACAAGGCGCTCGAAAGCAGAGTGTCGGAGTTTCTGCAGACGGAGGACACGATTCTGTACTCCTCTTGCTTCGACGCCAACGCGGGGTTGTTCGAGACACTTTTGGATGAGAAGGACGCCATCATCAGCGACCGGCTCAACCACGCCAGCATCATCGACGGCACCCGGTTGTGCAAGGCGACGCGCTTCCGCTTCAACCACAGCGATATGACCCACCTTGAAACCCAGCTCAAGCGGGCGGCGGACAAACGTTTCCGGTTGATCGCCACCGACGGCGTGTTCAGCATGGACGGCGACGTGGCCGTGCTCGCGGACATCTGCGATCTGGCGGAGAAGTATGGCGCGTGGGTGATGGTCGACGATTCCCACGCCACCGGATTTTTCGGGCCGACGGGGCGGGGCAGTATCGAGTACCGGCAGGTGATGGGACGGGTGGACATCATCACTTCGACCTTCGGCAAGGCTCTGGGCGGAGCTTCCGGAGGCTTCACCACCGGCCGGAAGGAAATCGTCGAACTGCTGAGGCAGAGGTCGAGGCCCTACCTGTTCTCCAATTCGTTATCCCCGGTCATCGCCGCGGTTACGCTGAAGGTGATTGATATGATTGATCGGAACCCACTATTCGTTAAAAAGCTCCAAACCAATACCTCCTATTTCAGGAAGGAGATTGCCGGGGCCGGATTTGATATCCGGCCGGGAGAGCATCCTATCATCCCAATCATGCTTGGAGAGGCCCGGCTGGCCCACGAAATGGCCGAAAAGCTTTTGAAAGAAGGCATTTACGTGATCGGCTTCAGTTATCCCGTGGTGCCCAAGGGCGAAGCCCGCATCCGCATCCAGATCTCTGCCGGCCACGAGACCCCCGATCTGGACCAGGCAGTGGCCGCATTTAAGAAGATCGGCGCTGAATTGGGCCTGATCTGACCCCACCCAGTTCCCGGGCCTGAAATCCCATTCCAGGCAGTTACATTCAACATCCGGCGGATATGCTGACTGCGAAGTCTACCGCAATCCTTTACGGAGGCTTCCGTTTGTCGATATTATTTTCGTTGAATATTCGTCTTGCGCCGATTCGGGGTTTTACAAAGGCTGTGGCTGGGGGAGGGGTTTTCATATTTCAGGCTAAAGTCATGGCCTGGATAATTCCGCTCAAGAAGTGTGTAACTGATAGATTTTTAAAAAGTAATTTGGATACCGTATCTGGTAATAAATAAATCGGATTTTGAACTGAAATTTTTTATTTGCGGTTGTCCCGCAAAATGAGGTTTTTAGAAATTTTTAACCAGTTTTATTTCCAAAATCACAATTAAAATAAAATCAATTATTTAAAAAGAAAATATATTTTTACCGCTTGCAATTTGATGAGCATATTGAGAAGATTCGTATCCAACTTCCAACAACTGCTTTTTGAAACAGTGGTCTGCGTCGTATGAGTTGGACTATTGATTCGCGATGAATCAGGCAAGCGAACGTTCAAATTGAATTGCAGCGGTTGTCTATTTCGCTGGGGAAGTTTTTTCACCGCCAGGACCATCCCCGAAATAATCGCAGAATAAACAGCATTGACAGGGTTCATGCTGTGAAACGGATTATAGGATCAGGTTCTGGTTTTTTTTTTAGTATTGAGGTTAAGTCTTTTTGAGAAGTAATGGTTAAGCGAATCATTGATTAGCCAGAAAGACCTCATGAAATTCGAAAGGAGGTGCCCGATGACTAACAATAATTCTAACGGCAACGGAACAAGGAAAGCCAAATACCTGACCCGGCTGGACCAGATTCCCCAGTTGAGTCAGGGTGAAATCAATAGGTTAAGAGAAGTAGACGAGAAGTTTGTTTTTCGCACTAACGATTATTATCAGTCGCTGATCGATTGGAATGATCCGGAAGATCCGATTCGCCGCATCGTTATTCCTGATGTACAGGAACTGGACGAGTGGGGCCGGTTGGATGCGTCCAACGAAGAGTCCTACACCGTTGCCAAGGGGTTGGAACATAAATACGATTCCACCGCCCTGTTGTTGGTGAATGAGGTGTGCGCGGCCTATTGCCGGTTCTGTTTTCGCAAGCGGCTGTTCATGGACGAAAACGAGGAAGTCACCAAGGACGTAAGCGACGGACTGGAATACATCCGGACGCATAAAGAGATCAACAACGTTTTGCTGACCGGCGGCGATCCTCTCATCATGTCCACTTCCAAGCTGGAGCCGATTATCCAGAAGGTGCGTGAAGTGGAGCACGTCAACATCATCCGCATTGGCACCAAGATTCCCGCGTTTAATCCGATGCGAATTTACAATGATCCTTCGCTGGAAGCGATGTTTCGGAAATACAGTACGCCGGAGAAGCGAATCTATGTGATGGCGCATTTTAACCATCCGCGGGAGTTGACCCCGGAGGCGGTTCGTGGTCTCAGTTTCCTGTTGAACGCGGGGGCGATTGTGGTCAACCAGACACCGATGATCGCCGGAGTGAACGACGATCCCGATGTGCTTGCGGAAATGTTCAACAAGTTATCCTACATCGGCGTGCCTCCTTATTATGTATTCCAGTGCCGCCCCACTCTGGGCAACCGCATCTATGTCACTCCCATGGAAGAGGCGTTTGAAATTTTTGAAACGGCGCGTACCCGTTGCTCGGGACTGGCCAAGCGTGCGCGGTTCGTGATGTCTCACGATTCCGGAAAAATCGAGATCATCGGTCTTACGGAGCGGCATATTTATTTCAAATATCTCCGGGCCGCCGACGAAGAAAACGATGCCAAATTTATGGTTTTCAAACGCAATCCCGAGGCTTACTGGTTTGACGACTATAAGGAGATGGTGGAAGAATATTCACTGCTGGGTGAAACTGCCGGGGTCGATTCAGATTTTTATTAATTTTTTTGGGTGCATGTAAATCTTACCGCAAGGTTCCGTTTCCCAACGATTTTGGGAATGGAGCCTTTTTTTATGCCTTCTTCAGCCTGCCAACAGCCGGATTTTCGGTGAATTCAGTGGTAACATAATACCATTCATATCATATTGTAATGATCCTCAAATTAAGAAGGAGTGGCAGGTATGGTGACTGATACAAGCAGGTCGTGGTCGGTAATTTTAGCGGCGCTGGTTTTTTCGCTGATGTGTGTTTCCAGCATATGGGCCGACGAATCAGATAAGGAAATGGACGATCCGTTTGAGGGCAAGCCTCCTCTGACCGATCAGATAGAAGAGTTCAGTAATGAAATCGCCAAGCGGTTTCATAAGGAACTGCAGGAGTTGCTGGATAAGGAGTTGAGAATTTTAAAAGAGGAGCGGGCCAAGAACAGGTACACCGCTGAGGAACGAATCGCCAAGCAGGAAGGTCTCATAAAAGAAAATCCGCAGAATGCTGATGCGCACTTTGCCCTGGGTGAAGTTTACGATGAAATACGAGACGGCGCCAATGCTGTCGTTCATACCCAGATTGCGGAGCAATTGTTTAAGGAACAGAAAAATAAAAAAGGCGTTGCGGAATCCCGAAGAAATCTGCGGTGGTATTTTGAGAAATATGGTTATAAACCGGAGGATTTTCTTTTAAATTGAGGACGATCCCGAGAGCAGCGTTCGATCAGGGATTATAGCCTTTGATACCCTCCAAATTGGCTCCATCAAGTCGCGCCCCGTCCAGTTGGGCTCCGGTCAGGTTGGCGTCCTGGAGCTTCGAGCCGGTCAGGTTGGCGTCCCGCAGGTCGGCCTGCGACAAATTTGCCTGGTCGAGTTCGGCGCGGTGCAGGTCCGCCCCTTTTAGCTGGGTTCCTGCGAATGATGCTCCTTTGAGTTTGGCACCCGCTAAATCCGCTCCTTCGAGGTTGGATTTATCAAGCCTGGCTTTGCGGAGGTTGGCTCCGGTCAGGTGTACATTTCGGAGGGAAGCATTTTCCAGAACCGCTTCCAGCAGATGAGCGCGGCTTAAGTCGGAGTTGTCCAGATTGGCTTCGTTGAAATTTGCCCCTTCCAGATTCGAATCGCTCAAGTCCACTCCCTCCAGGTTGGATTTGCCGAGTTTGGCCCGGCTGAGATTGACTCCTCGCAGGTAAGAGCCCTTCAGATTAGCCTCGTTCAGTTTAACGCGATTCATCTGGGAGCCTTCCAGTTTTACCTTCAGCAATATTGCGCCGTTTAAATCGGCTATATCCAGATTGCATTCGCTCAGGTCCGATCCTTCAAGATTGGCCCGGCGCAGGATGGACCCATTGAACTTGGCGCGGCTGATATCGGCATTCGTCAGCTTGGCCTCTGTCAGGTCGGTGCCGGTGAAATCCACACGGGTGAGCCGGGCCTTGTTAAAATCGGCTCCGAACATTTTGGCGCCTTTGATTTCTGCCCGGACCATATTGGCTTCCTGCAGATTGGTTTCATAGAACACGCCTATGCTGAGTTTGGAGTCGGAGAGATCGATTTGGCTCATATTCGCATTTTTGAAATTGGCGCGGGACAGGTCGGCCTCCTTCATGGAGGCGCGGGACAGGTCGGCCTTCAGGAAATCCGCCTTGTTGACGATGGATTCGTTCAGGTTTACCTGAGTCAGGTTTGCCTCGTGTAATTTGGCGCGGCGCAGGTCGGCACGCTCCATTTTGGCTTCCGTGAGATTGGCGCGATTCAACTGAGTATCGTTCATGATGCAGTCCATCAACTCAGCTTTCGACAGGTCCGCATCGTCGAGCACGCAATCCGAAAGATCGGAGTCTGACAGGTTTGTTTCTGCGAGCTTGGACCCGGATATATTCGCTCCGTAAAAATTCAGGCCGGATAAATCAAGTCCGGCGAGATCCCTGTTTTTGAGGTTGGGGATGTTGTCTTCCGGTTCTTCCTCATCCTGGTCGTCAACCTCTTCAGATTCGCTGGGAGCTTCTTCATCCTCGGTGTCCTCTTCCGGTGATTCTTCGTCATCGTCCTCGTCATCGTCCATTTCTTCCTCAGCCTCAAGCCGTTCTTTATATTCCTTCAGTTGAGTGAGGATCTCTTCAACTTCCTCGCGTGTCAAATCCGCCATAAGCCCCATCCACAGTATAAAAAAGGCCGGAAAGGCCGGCCCGGTTAATAACCACCTTGGCTTAAAAACAAGCTAAAACCATAGCTTACCCGCCATCGGAACGCAAGAGAGAAGATCAGAAATTTGGCGTGTTACCGGCAGGAAAACCGGCTGGCGAACAGGGTAAGGATTTGACGGAGGGGGACTTCGAGGCGACTGTGGACCTCGGCCGAGAAAATATCCGGCATTTTTCCGTAAAAGGCATGGGCAATTCCGCCGGCGATACAGGCCTGGGTGTCGCTGTCCCCGCCCAGGGAAACAGCCTTGCGGACGGCATCCTCGAAATTTTCCGATTCCAGAAACGCTGTGATCGCCTGGGGGACAGACCCCGGGCAGGTAGCGTCAAAGGTATATTGTGAGCGAATCATGTCCAGGGGGGTGCTCAGGTTGTATTGAAACCGGGTTTCAATGAATTGTTTGATGTTTTCTTTGCTGTTTCCGGTTCGGGCGAGAAAAACAGCGGCGGCAGTGGCCTGCGCGCCTTTAACCCCTTCCGGATGATTGTGCGTTACTTCTGCGGTGGCTTTGGCCTTCTCCAGGACAGTTTCTAAGGAATCAAAAGCAAATCCCACCGGACTCACCCGCATGGCAGATCCGTTGCCGAAACTGTTATAAGATTGGCGCGAGGAACCTGAGGCCCATTGCATGAATCGCGATCCGTAACCGGCCTCGGGATATTGGTTGAAATATTCCTTGAGGAGAGCGGTTAAATCAGATCCGAGAAGGAGATGATCCGCCACCGCCAGCGTCAATACGGTATCGTCCGTGAACCGGCAATCCGGATGAAACAGTTCAAAATCGGTGGTTTTGATCGGATTATTCTCAAAACGCGAACCGATGATGTCTCCTGCAATGGCTCCCAGCATCAGTGTTTCCTGAACTTATCAGACATAAGAAATAATCAATGTATAACATTTTAAAATACGGTGGTATATAATTTCCCCCTGGTAATGAATATCAATTTATGTTCAGGAATGACACCGTGTCAGCAGGACTGGAAGACGAACTGGGTGATATTTTACAAAAGGCGCGCGACGGCAAAACCTGGTCGCAAGCAGATTTGGCAGAGGCCGCAGGTGTCACGCTGGATGAGGTTCATCGGATGGAGCGTTATGAGCTGATTCCCGACGAAGCAGTTGTATTCAAGCTGGCCAAGGTTCTTGACCTGGATGGCCCTGCGCTTTCGGCTATCGCCCGCAATGCCTGGCACCCGGAGGAGCCTGAAACGGATGCGGACCTTGACCTGATTTGTCTCAACGTATTCATGGGAGCCTATCCTGTGAAATGCTATTTGTTGCGTTGCCCGGTGACCAATGAAACCGCCGTAGTGGATACCGGAGGCAACCCAGAAGCGATCATCCAAAAAGCGCGAGAGCTTGATGTGAGGCCTTCCAAAATTTTGTTGACGCATGCCCACCCCGACCATGCCTGGGGACTGGACCTGCTGGTCAGGGAATTTGAATGTCCCACCTGGATCGATAAGCGCGAACCGAGGCCCGGCGGCACCCGCGATATTCATTTCGTAGAAGAGGGTGAAAAAATTCCGTTGGGAGAATTAGAGATTCACGCATTGGCCACTCCCGGTCATACCCCGGGCGGTATTTCCTACAAGGTCAATCGCGCCATTCTGTCCGGAGATACGATTTTTGCCGGGTCGATGGGGCGGGCCAATTCCTCGTGGCCGGACCTTTACCGTTCCATCACCCAAACCCTGTTTTCTTTTCCGGACGATACTGCTCTGCACCCCGGTCACGGCCCCGCCACCACGGTGGGTGAAGAAAAACGGCACAATCCGTTTTTCTGCGGGAAGTATTGATTTTTTTCTCTCCGGCATACTAAAATTTTTGATCCTCTTGCAAATCCGGCTCTGTGAGGCCATATTAATGCCATGAATCCGGAAAAGGTCAATTACCACTACTGTGATGATTTGCCGACATCCCCTCTGCCCGATGTCAAAACCGTTTTGGTGTCCGGTGCCAATGGCTATGTAGCCCGCCGCCTGGTTCCAGAGTTGTTGTTTCGCGGTTATCGGGTCCGGTGCATGCTTCGCGAAAAAGGAGTACCTCAGGTATTAACCCACCCCAACCTGGAATATGTTTATGCGGACGCCCTGAACAAGGACCAATTGCTGATCGCGCTTCAGGGAATTGATGCCGCCTACTATCTGATTCACAGTATGCGGATGATGAACCGTAAGTTCCGACAAACGGACAAGACCGCCGCCAGAAACTTTCGCGAGGCGGCGGAGGTGCAGGGAGTTAAAAAAATTATCTATCTCGGGGGGCTGGGTGAAACCAGTAAGGTTTTGTCACGTCATCTGGAAAGCCGCATCGAGGTGGGAACCATTCTATCGGAAGGCTCTATTCCGGTAATTCGCCTGCGGGGCGCCATCATCATTGGAACGGGAAGCGCTTCCTATGAGCTTCTCAAGTCCATGATCCGGCATACGCGCTGGATTCCCTTTCTACCCGAATTCAATTCCCGGTGTCAGCCGATAGCCGTTCGCGATGTGATCAAATATCTCGTCGGTGTTTTGGAAACGGACGGATTGCAAACCCGGAAGTATCCCATAGGCGGCCCGGATGTGATGACCTACCAGGAAATGGTTCACCGGTTTGCCGGTATCCTGGGCAGGCGCGTCCGGTTTTTTAATGTTTCATGGGTACCCCTTCCGGTCAGTACGATGTGCCGCCTGTTTGCCTACTGGCTTCATTTATTCATCTCGGTGCCGGTGAACATTACCTGCCTGCTTCTCGAAAGCCTGCGAACCGATGTCGTTTGTCCGGACGAGTCGATTCGGGAAATTCTTCCGTTTGAAACGGTGGGATTTGAAACCGCAGTGAATTGGGCGCTCGAGAAGGAGAAGAATTCAATGGTGTATTCCCATTGGAGCGATGTGCCGCCTGGAAATATGGCCGACCTACTCCCGCTTTGCGAATTCGAGTCTTCGAATTTTATTATTGAAGAACATTCAAGGGATATCCCGGCCAGTCCGGAAGCGGTTTTCCAGGCCGTGTGCAGGATTGGAGGGCCTCATGGCTGGGTACATGCCAACCTGTTGTGGGAAATTCGCGGTTTCATTGACCGTGTTCTGGGCGGCGTGGGATTGAACCGGGGACGGCGCGACCCGAACGAGCTTCGGGTAGGTGACTCGGTCGATTTCTGGCGCGTGGAAAATCTGGACCCTAACCGCGAATTGCTTTTACGGGCTGAGTTGATTTCTCCGGGATTATCCTGGCTTCAATTTGAGCTTCAACCCGCCGGAACCGGCCATACCCGTCTCACCCTGCGGGCGCATTTCATTCCCAACCCGGTGTGGGGCCACGTTTACTGGGCTCTGCTTTCTAAATTTCACACCTATATTTTTAAAGGTATGCTGAAACATTTTTTCAGAGAGTCCGTTCAATCTGAGAAAAATGGGCAGATAGAGACGGGTTCGGTTCCCACCAAAGCTTAGGTTGTTGAAGTTTTTTGGGTGTGCTATCCTCAGGTTTCCTTTAGCCATTCTTTGGATTTCCCTTATGAAACAGTTTTCAAGCGGGCTCGTTTTTTGCTTCCTTATATTTTTTATAATGGGTTGCCCCCCTGCCTCCAAATCTAATAAAAGGGTGAAACCCCTATTCCGGATCAGCGCGGTTCTTGATACGGGAAAGGAACCCTCCTTTCTGATCACCCATGATTTCGACATAGACGGCAATTTAGACCTGGCAGTATTGAACAGTGCAGAACATACCCTATCCGTTTTCAAAGGGAAGGGTGACGGTTCGTTCAAGGACCAGGTTCAATATAAAACCGGGGCCGACCCGATTTGTGTGGTGGTGGCGGATTTTAACAGTGATGGTTTCAAGGACTTGGCGGAACTGAATTACCAGGACCAGAACATCCAGATATTTTTAAATACCGGACGAGGGGGTTTTAAAAACACCGGAAAAATTATCAAGCCCGGTCGCATCCCAATCAACCTGACGGCCGGGGATTTCAATGAGGACGGTTATCCGGACCTCGCAGTGTCCCTTCGGTATCACAAAGTGGCTATCCTGCTTGGCAAGGGAACCGGCACCTTCCAGGATCCGCTTCCTTTAGCAGTCAAAGGACAACCCACCGGCCTTGTGGTGGGGGATTATAATCATGACAAACATCTGGACGTGGCGGTAGCTCTGGCTGGTTCCGGCAATGTCGGAGTGGAAATTTTATGGGGTGATGGTAAGGGGGCATTTGAGGCGTCTAAGATTTTTAAAGGGGGCGGCCAGCCTCTCACCGTGGCCAATGTGGATGCCAACAGCGACGGATTCACGGATTTGATCACGTCCAGCAATTCACTGCATGCCATGACTGTGCTGATAAACAACAAGGACAAAACATTTAAAACCCTTCGGGATTTTTCTGCGGGGGAATTTCCCAAGTTTGTGGCCGCCGAAGATTTTAACGGAGACGGCGTTCCGGATCTGGCGGTTTCCAACTCGACGCACGATACGGTTGCGGTCACTCTGGGAAGAGGAGATGGAACGTTTGTTTATCCGCCCATCCTTCATTTTGTCGATGAATACCCCCAGGGATTGGTGGCGGGTGACTTCAACAAGGATGGTTTGATGGATATTGCAGTATCCTGCCGGGATAAAAACCTGTTAATGATTTTGTTGAAGAAAAATCTTGAGCCAAGCAGAAAGTTGATCCCCAAGCCTGCTTCTTCATGATGTTCTCGTTCATTAATAAAAAATCATAAACCCAGAATCATTTTAAAATCGACCTATGAGTGAACCGACCCAAGAGAGCCCGGCGGAGGAAAAAGGCGGGTTCTTTCAAAGTCTTAAAAAAGGATTGTCCAAGACCCGGAATTCCCTGGCCGGAGGCATTGATAATCTGGTGCACGGCAAAGCCAAGTTGGGACCGGAGCTGGTGGAGGAAATTGAGGAAGCGCTTTTGGTTGCCGATGTCGGGGTTCAGACCACCCAACTGATCGTGGACGAACTCAACCGCCAAATCGGGGAGGCGCGCATCCGTGATCGCGAGGGAATGCTGGACCATCTGCGCAAGATGATGGCGCAATTGCTCGACAAGAATCAGAAGCGCCTGGATTATGCCGCCCACAAACCCTTCGTGGTGCTGGTGATCGGCGTCAACGGTTCAGGCAAGACCACCACCATAGGCAAGCTGGCGCAAAAATGGCATAACGAGGGGAAAAAGGTTTTGCTCGCGGCGGGAGACACATTCCGGGCGGCGGCGGTGGAACAACTGCAGATGTGGGCGGACCGCATCGGGATTCCCTGCATTCGGCAAAGCAGTGGCGCGGACCCTTCAGCCGTGGCGTTTGACGGCGTGCAGGCGGCGATGGCGCGCAAAATGGATATCGTCATCGTCGATACCGCCGGACGCCTGCAGACCAATCTGAATTTAATGGAAGAATTGAAAAAGGTGAAGCGGGTGATCGGCAAGGTCATCCCCGATGCGCCCCACGAGACCCTACTGGTGCTGGACGCGACCATCGGTCAGAACAGCATTGCGCAGGCCAAACAGTTTCACGAGGCGATGGAAATTGACGGTTTGGTGATGACCAAGCTGGACGGCAGCAGTAAAGGCGGGGTATTGCTCAATATTTCTCAGGAAATGAATTTGCCGGTCCGATTTATCGGTATCGGGGAGAAGGCAGAGGATCTTCAGGAATTCAAGGCCGAAACCTTTGTCCGCGCCCTGTTTGAAGACTGAAACAAACCGTTTTCAGTAATATAGATTCAGCGAGAAAAGTCCCTGGTCCTTGTGATCGATGCGCATGTACTCCAGCCGCAGGTCGACATCCTTGTGAGGGGAATAACGCAACTTGAAATCGTAGCGGAAAAACTCCGACTCGTCTCCCAGCGGGAAACGCTTGTACATCGCCCCCAACTGCATCCGCCAGTCCTCCGAAAAATCTATCAGCGTGCCCACCGAAGCTCCGCCTCCCACACGGTGGTTTTGCTCAAATGTTCCCGAGGTTTCCCCATCCACCTCCAGCATGGCGAAAAACAGATAGGGTGAGTGATAGGAAGGCTGATGACTCAGGCCGATGCCGCCATTGACCTGAAAATTATTGCAATGGTCGCAATTGAAGTCGCGGATGGTATCGAATCCCATATTGAGCTTCCAGGAGGGCTTGGCGAAAATCGGTTCATAGGGAGTCAGTGAGATGATGTCGATCAACTTGAACTTATCCACCCGGAACCGTTCCGATTCGTAATACCACCGTCCAACGAAATCAAAAAACATGAACTGCGAATGCTTGCTGTAGCCGGCATCCCGGGCCAAAATGTCGTGGAGGGTAGGGCGGTAGGCGATTTCCTGAAACAATTCGTCGTCGTTGATGCCGATGCCCAGGCGCGCGCGGTCTGTACCATGCGCCTTTTCCGGTCGGGAGGAGAACTCTGTTTGCTCCTGGTCTTGTCTTTTGTATTTGAGGCGGCTCCGTTCCAGGAGAATCGCGTGAGGAATATGCAGTGGTTTTTCCGGATCGGCATTTTCGTCCTGCATGCCCAGGTATTGCAGATAATCCAGATACGCATCCAGGATCAGAGCTTTTTGGGGCGTTTGCAGATTCTGAAACGTGTCCTTTTTGAGTATAGAGGGGTCCTTCACGATCTCATTCAGCACCCTTTTTTCAGGACCGGACATTTGCTCGGTTTTATGCTTCATTTGATGAAGGATAGAAGGGCGATAAAGAACCTTATCCACCAAACCCTCTTGTTCCATTAAATATTTGATGGTATCCGCTGGCTGGACGGAGATGAAAAAGTGGCTGGTCAAATCGAGGTCCGGGTTGGCGACCTCCAGAATGGTCAGCATGTGAAACGAGCAGTTTTCCGTCAGGTAAAAATAATCAAAATACGTCCCGCCCAATTCCCATAAATGAAGCAATAGGTTGTCAATCTGATCCGGCGTCAGGTTGAGTTCGTATTCCCACAAGTCCCGGCTTTCCCAGTTGTTGTATTCCTGAACTTTCACGAAATAGGGAAAGACCGTAAATGTGCCCTGAAAAAAACCGGACAGTCCTTTCAACGCATAAAACAGTGGATTGGTGGTATCCGGCGTGGCCGAATAGTTCACGCCATAGCTCAGCAGTTTTTTTCCGGGCCCGGCCTGCTTGCTGTCGATACGGAGCAGACTGTGTCCGAACATCGACGCGGGATTGTTCATATAAAATGAAGCGAAAATCAGGGTCACGCGGTCGGGGTTCAACTGGCCGAGCCACTCTTTTAAACGTTCGCATTTTTGTTCCGGAAGGCGGCTGGAATCAAACTGCAATTGCTTCTTCAGCCATTTGTAACGGGCCGGGTAACTGCACTGCGGGTGATCCTGATCTTTTTTTAAGCTGGCGGGATCGACAAAAAAATTGCGAATGGCGGCGGCCATTTCCGCCTTCAGGTCCCATTTGCCTTGAGGGGAGTTGAAAAATCCCCTGCCGTCGGCTTCGCTTTCATAGCTACCCCACAGGTGACTTTTGTAATGAAGCAGGAGGCGCCAGTAGCGGTGCTTCCACAACTCCCGATCCATGGCTTTTTGCACCAGTGATTCTGAGTAGGGATCACCCTGAGGAGTCTGGGCGTGGAGCATTCCCGTTCCGGTCAGAAGGAAGATCGTCAGGATTAAGGTGATTCGATTTAAAGAAGACAAACCCGTAAGTTTGATTAGAAGGTGGGGGAAAATAAAAAAAGGACATCAATGCACCGCGAGGATACATTGATGTCCTTTAAAATTCAAGGCAAATCGGATTAGCCGATAATGCCGGTGCAGGACTTGGACAATACCGCGTGACCTGCCAATTCGGAATTCAGGCTGGAAAGCATATCCTGAGAATTGGTGGTGTCGCTTTTAACGATATTGGCAAAGTTTTCCTGAACCAGAGAACCGAACTCAGCGTTGGAATCCTGGGAGCAACCGTAGAGACCCGCCAGGGTATCCAGATTTTCCCCTTCGCCCATTGCCATTTCTTTAACGAGGGTAGAATAATTTTGCTCTGCGAATACTTCTCGCTCTTTTTCCAGCTTAACCAGACCCGCCGGATTACAGTTGGACGTACCCGTCGTGATGCCGAAGGTTTGGCTGTAGAACGTGCCGTTTGTGGTGGCGGCCAGAATCTGAACCGCTCCCGGCTCGTTGCCGAAAACAATAGAACCGAGACCACAGCCCGCGTCACCGTAACCGGAGGCGGCCATTGCCGATCCTGAAACTGATACTAAAGAAAGGACCAGAGCACCCACCATTAAGAGCTTTTTCATTGAGATTCTCCTCATGCAGTTAATAAAAAAGGGTGAGAAAAGTTCCGGGACCGGAAATCGGCCCGGAAACACGTAATTGGATTTTGTATCGTGGAATTCATATAAGTTCTTTAGTTTTAATAATTTTAACATACCCTAACAAGTTACACAATAACTAATTGTAATTCTAATTGGGCTTGATTTACAGAAGAAAACGGCTTGCGGAATATCTTTTAAATAAGCCATTATAAAGTCGGGGCGCCGGGCAAAATGTCCCGAAAACTGCGTGACAAACCGGGACCGGATATTGGGGGGGGTGTTAAAGCGCTAAAAAATGGA
>JAOUPX010000173.1 GCA_029879645.1 Nitrospinota bacterium | reverse complement strand
GCCAGTTCGATAATCAAATTCAATTCCATGCCGGAAAAGGAAATCTTGCTGATTTGCAACTCAGGAATACCCTTGGGAATATGACCGATAAGAGGAACGGCGAGCTCCATCCAGTTGGCGAAAAGGCTGATAGCCAGTAAAGCGACCAGCGAACTGGGGACGGACTTGGTGAATTTGGGAAAAATATAAATGATGGCAATGGTTGCGCCGGCGACCAGCACCGCCTCAAGGTTAATATGTTGCAGACCCTCTGGCAATTGTCTGAAAACATCAAGGATCGATTTTGGAGACGCCTGTCCCATGAAGGGAAAAATTTGCAGGATAATGATAATTATACCAATACCGGACATGAACCCGGACACAACCGGATAGGGAATATATTTGATGTAGGTACCCAGCTTAAGAAAGCCGAACAGAATCAAAAAGGCGCCTGCCAGGCAAAATATGGTGATGATGACTCCAAAGCCGTTTTCCAAACTACCCGTGCTTTCGATGGCGGTGAGTACCACTAAACTGGAAACGACGGTCATGGGGCCGGTGGGACCGCTGATCTGGGTGGGAGTACCCCCAAACATGGCCGCGAACATGCCTAGGGCAATAGCGCCATAAAGCCCGGCAATAGCGCCCATTCCGGATTGCACGCCGAAGGCCAGGGCCAGGGGAAGAGCGACAATTCCCGCAGTAATACCACCGAATAAATCGCCGCGAAGATTGGAAGGATCGTATTTGAATCTCTTAAGCAGGTCTATTGGCATTTCCTTTTACTAGTGGACTCGATAAAAACTAGTGAAATTGGAAAACTGGGACCTCATCTGATGAAGGTATAATTTACCATAAAAGAAGGGTGGTGAAATGTCGATATTTGTTAATTATATTATCCAATAAAATAAAATTGGAAACAACTTGTCTAAACAAAAGGTGAAGTTTGCTTAAAACAAAATTAATTAAAACGAGAAGGTGGTTTGAATATAAGTATACAGGGTATTGCCTTCGCGCGGTGAGTTGGGAGCAGTCTTCTGAAAGTCACCGTCGATCCGGTAGGCTACACCGCTCTCCAGGTGCACATTGGCAAGAACCTGCCATTTGGCCCGCACAAACAATTGATTGCCCAGGAAGGAGCCTGACCTTCCGGTTGTATCCCGAAGGCCCGAATTCCCGGCCCACAAACCGGTATCTGAAGCCAGCCAGAAAACGCGGTAGTGAATGTAAACGAAAACTTGGTTGTGGGGCCGTATTTCAAGTTTCATGCCGTGGCCGGTGATATTGGAGTGTACAAACGGCCGGTGAATGCTGGTTGGACCGTAATCAAATACTACAGCACCGAACAGAGTATCGAACCTCCCGTTGGTTCCATCGTTGGGATCGGCGTCTCCGCTGGCGTAGTCGAAAGCCAGAATCAGCCGGGGCGACCAGGCGGTAGGAAAGGTATAGCCCACCTCCACATGGTGAAAATGGGCGAAATGATCCAGATCGCCTGTGTCGGTGGCCGCGGTGGTGGCGCGCGATTTGCCGAATTGGATGGCCGTTTCCCACTCATAATCGAGATGGCCTTTTTTTTTCATCCGATAAAGCCGAAATCCAGGAGTGTAGAGTTCGCGATTACGAGTGGCGAAATCTGTGCCATCGTTTTCGTGAAGTCCAAACAAGTAAAACTCGCCCTGGTCTCCCCAAGGGAGACTCGGGGTGGAGAAGTACGCCCCCCAAAAAATGCGATCGAAAGTTTCCTCATCAAACGCGGCGTCGTTTTCCAAAAGCTCGGCCCGGGAGGTGGGCCGGCGGTTCACCGGTAGAGTGAAAAAGGCGCGAACTGTGTCGCCGTTTTTTGCCTTCCACATACAGTCCACGCCAGTGAATGCGTTTATCGTGTTGCGAAACCGGTTGCGTGCCACCAGGTGGCGCTTACCGATGTCCATGGTGAGGCGTCCTGCCCGCAGGAGGCTACGGCTGTCCTCCTGAAAGAGCCCTTTCGCAAACCACTGTAGATTGCCTTCCAGTAGTTCTGCCGCGTTCACGATCCCTGTGGATATTGCTGTCCCCGAATCCGCCAGCTCTGCACGTGAGTCCTGAAATTCCAGTTGGACTTTAAAGCTCGGGTGGAGGCGCACCGTGGCCTGGGCCAGAGTACGCAGGGATAAAACCTGATCGCTTCCCGTGGTGCCCGCCCGGAATTGACTGTTCAGGGTTTCGTACCGGGCTCGGTGTTGTACCGCCAGGGATAACCCGTCCGGCAACAACCCACTTTCATTCAGTGTGAACCTCGGTTTCTGGTAGCCCATTCCTTTGTCGAGATACATGTAGGGCTTGGGAAAGGAACTATCGCTTCGGAGAGGGAGGTCGTCAGCCCAGGTTGTGGCGGGGGTCAGTATCATTAATAATATCCACCACCCGACTTTTTCCTTGGTCCACTTCATGCATGTTTCCTTTATGCCGAAACAGAGTATAAAAGCGTTATATATACCAAGATATATCGATCTGTCAAGAACGATGATGAGGAGCGGAAAGAGGGTTAATCAGAATAAGAATTAATGGAAACCAAAAACCCGCCCGGTCCCTGTGATGACCGAACGGGTTTGGAGGAGGCAAGAAAAGGGTTGATTCTGTAAGCTTAGATGTGAAAAATGCGGCACTAGAAGGAGATGTCCCACTGGACGCGGATGCGGTTATCCGAGTAGTCCATCATGGTGGCAAAATCCTTCAGAGTCAGATAGGAATAATCCACGGTGATCTTGTTGTCGTGGCCTGCAAGAAACCAGTTAACGCCCACCGTATATTCCTCCCTCCGGTTTCGATTCACGTTATCCGCTGCAGATAGGGATTCGATCACATACGCATAACGGAGTGCCAGTTCCAGTCCTTCCGGAAGAGCAGAGATAGCACCATGATTGGTATACCCGATCTGAGCATACATGCCCTGGTAATCATGCGTCAACATGGTGCTTTTATCTTCGACCTCCATTTCATGATATTCCTGTTGAATGGCTAAGCCTTTCCACTTGAAGGCAAACTCCTGCACCCACTGGTCTCTCCGGTATTGCGCGGGTGTGGCCGCGCTGGGAGAGGTGAATGAACTCAAATTGCCGCACCCGGAAGAACTCCATCGTGTGCATCGTCCGTTGTTGGTGGACGTGGCAAAGGCCAGGCTTCCTGCTGGTTTATCGTGATAAGACACATCCGACTGCTGCCATTTAAGATCACGGCCCAGGAAGTTCCATTGCAGGCGCCCCATGTACATGTTTTCCCCAGAATCATTATTAACCGAGCGGCCTTCTCCGTTGAAGAGGCCGGCATAATATCTCAGGTCTGCGGGGGTTTCTTTAAACAGGCGGCCCTGCAACATGAAACCGATCTGGCGGTCCACGTTGAAGACCCGGTTGACAATCGACCGCTCAACAAATGTCTGACGGCCTGACGAGTCCACCCGCTCTCGGTTGTAGTTGATTTTCCATTGACCCACCCGGAACCCGATTTCATCGATGGGTTGTACGTCGATTCTGTAATCGATGACTCTGGTTGAGGATGAGGAAGAAAAATCATCGAAGTCCCTTGAGGGTTGCAGGTCCACTTCAAAGTAGTATTTGATCCATTTTTTATAGCCGTGACCCCCGATTTTCATGCGCACCCGCCGCGCTTCGAAATTACTCACATCCTCGCGAGTGGTAAAATCGCTGACACTTCTGGGATCCGAACGGTTCGGGTAGGTGTACCGCAATTGCGCCCGCCAAACGAGTTTGGTGGAAAACAACCCGTCTCTTGTTGATAACTCGAAACCGGGATATTTATATTCTGCTTTCAAATAATCATCAGAGGAATCTGCGGACACCACTTTGTCTGTCAGGCTCAAACCGTGCGTGTTAAGAGCCAGTCTCTCCTTTTGCAATCCTTCTATTTTTTCCTCCAGGGCCTGCAGGCGCAGATCGGTCTCTGTAGGTTTGGCCCAGGCGTGCGGGACATAAAATATGAGCCCTAAAATTAGCAACCAGAATATCCTTTTGGGCATTTCTCCTCCTCTTTGTTTTGATTGGTTTGATACATTAAAGCCTGCAATCTCTAAATGATTATGGATCCAATCATTTATCCTCTTTTGGATGAAGAATAGGCCCGGTCTGTTAGGGTTCAGTGAGGAAAAAATTAAATTTCATTGAGAATTTGAAATATTCGCTCATCAAGAAAATATTGACAA
>JAOUPX010000012.1 GCA_029879645.1 Nitrospinota bacterium | reverse complement strand
TGAAAAAAGGGACAATAATTTAGCCTTTTAAAATCAAACCAAATGTGGCTATACTATGATCATCCATTCCTAAACAGTTGATATTAAAAGGTTGGTGTCTTGCCTAAGAATTCGTTCGACAAGTTGCGATTTAGCGTTGTAGTTTTTGGGTGCTTTCTGGGGATATCTTCCCAGGCGTTTGCTGATATTGTATTGGAATATCACACACCGACGCCCGACAGCAGTCCTGCAGACCTGGCGCTTGATGGCAGGGGCAATATCTGGTTTACCGAGATTAATGCCAACCGCATTGGAATGCTTGACCCCACCAAGGCCAAGTCTTTGACTTCCGAAGGCATCACTGAATACGAATTGCCTAACCCCAACAGCAGGCCTTATTTTCTGACCGTAGCCAAAAACGGAATGATCTGGTTCACGGAGGGAGGCAACCGCATTGGCAGTCTTGATCCCAAGACCGGCAAGATCAAGGAATACGACATTCCCTCCCCGCACAGCGAACCCCATCAGATTGCGGAAGGCCAGGATGGAACAATCTGGTTCCTGGAGTTTCATACCAATAAAATAGGGCGTCTCGACCCCTTATCCGGCAAAATCACCGAATTTCCTGTGGGATCTGGTAATCCTCACGCATTGGTACTGGTCGGAAACAAAGTCTGGTACACCCAGGGGGGAATGTACTGGGTCAATATATTCTTCAACAAGCTCGGTTCAATGGATATCAAAACCGGAAACGTGGAAGAAACCATTATTCCCCCCGAAAAATCGGTCCCCCACGGACTGGCCGCCGCTAAAGACGGTACAATCTGGCTGACTGAAATGTTCGCCAGCAAACTGGGAAAACTGGATTTAAAGCAGAAAAAACCAAAAATCCAGGAATATCATCTGGGCGGGGAACGCAAACCTCATGGCATTTCTTTTGATGAAAAGCGGGGTTACGTCTGGTTTACCGCCGCCAACCCCTTTGCCATTGGCAGTCTTGACCTGTCACAAGCCAAACCAGGGACCGGGCAGGGAGTAAAATACTATAATTTACCCGACCCCAACAGCCGCCCCACCCAAATTCTCGTAGATGAGAATGGAAATGTATGGTTTACCGAAATGGGTGAGTATTTTCAGGGAAAATTTAACAATAAGATTGGATTATTGGTTCCCTGCGAAGGAAAACTGTGTCTCGACAAAAACACCCGTTAAAACTCCATGAGCCTTTTTAAGGCTTCCCCCGCCTCTTCTTTAGCTATAACACCTGCAGGTTCTCCGGCTTTGCAGGACCTGCCGGAGTTTTTTTTCGGACCGCAATGACCAAAATCCGGTATGTTCCGTTCTATGTTACAGGATACAGGCCCTTTTCCGACCCTAAAGTCCTTAGTTTAATGGGTTTTGAGATCCTGCTTCAGGTATTTTGACAGGTCCAGCCCTGCCCGGGCGAATATCCGGCGTATTTTCTTTCATTTCAATCATTAGCACACCAAACTTTTCCCATTCTTCCCCTTGGATTTTATTGAAAATCCTTGGAACCTGTGTCAATTTGTATTATTATTTGCGTCTTCCCACTTACCCTCCCTGATAGTTTTTTTGAGGGTCGGTGGCTGATTAAGAAACTTAAAAATCAATGATTATATAGAGTCATAGGAGAAACCCCATGGAAGCTGTGGCGGAACAAGCCAAAGCCTCAAGCACCAAAAAAGAAACGGTGAAGATTACCGTTTGCAAAAGCCTGAGCGGCATTGCTGAAGGTGCCGAAGAGGTTTATAAGGAATTCGAAAAGCAAATCGAAGAGCATAAGGCTGCTGCCGAAATCCAGGAAAAAGGGGGATGCTCCCTGGGCCAGGTGGGATGCCGCGGTTATTGCAGCCGAGACGTTCTGGTCGACGTGTATGTTCCCGGCCAGCCTCGCGTGACTTATGAAAACGTCAAACCCGACATGGTCGCCAAGATCATGAAGGACCACATCATCGGCGGCAAACCCGTTGCCAAGGGCGCGGCCAAGGAGGATTATTACGAAACCCTCCAGAAGCAACAACGTGTCGCACTGGCGCACGGCGGTAACCTCGACCCGGAAAACATAGACGACTATCTGGAAGTGGGCGGTTATGAAGCGCTCAAGAAAGTGCTGACCACCATGAAACCGGCGGAAGTCATTGCCGAGGTAAAAAAATCCAATCTGCGCGGTAAAGGCGGCGGTGGTTTTATAACCGGTGAAAAATGGGAGAAAGCCGCCAATCAAAAGGCCGAGAAGCGCTTCATCATGGTCAACGGGGACGAAGGCAATCCGGCATCTTACATGGACCGCAGTGTCATGGAAGGCTGTCCGCACCAGGTGCTGGAGGGATTACTGATCGCCGCCTATGCCATCCAGGCCACCGAAGCCATTATCTACACCCGTTCAGATTATTCGATTGCGGTACGCCGCCTCAACAAAGCGCTGGAGCAGGCCCGTGAGCGCGGTTTTCTGGGCAACAATATTATGGGATCGGACTTCAGCATCGATTGTTATGTGCATGAAGGCATGGAAGCGTTTATCGGCGGGGAATCGACCGCGCTGATGGCATCCGTAGAAGGCAAACGACCGTTCCCAAAAGCCCAACCCCCTCATTCTGCAGAAAGAGGATTATGGGGATACCCCACCAGTCTCAACAACGCCGAATCCTATGCCACGGTACCCTTCATCATCAATAACGGCGCCGACTGGTACCTCTCCATGGGTCCGGACAATGCGCATGGTTGTAAGATCTGGGCGCTGGCGGGCAACATTAAATACAACGGCCTGATGGAATTCGATATGAACACCACAGTCCGCGAGATCGTCGAAGACTACTGCGGCGGTATCCTCAAGAAAAAAGAACTCAAAGTGGTGCATATCGGCGGCGTTACCGGCGGGTTCCTGCCTCCGGAAAAAATCGATATCAAAACGGATTATGAGAGCCTTATTGACGCAGGTGTCATTATGGGTCAGGCAAGCCTGGCGGCTTACGACGCCTCCGCCTGCGTGATCGACCTGACCCGGTTTTCCATCGGCTTCAATCAGGCCGAAACCTGCGGCAAGTGTACGCCCTGCAGAATCGGCCTCACCCTGATCAAAAACATGCTGGACGATATCGCCGAAGGCCGAGGCAAAATGGAGTACCTCGACAAACTTCAGTCCATGTGCGAGGAAATCAACATGACCTCCTTGTGCGGCCTGGGAGAAACCGCCGTCAAAGCCGTTCTGACCGGACTCAAATATTTCCGCAAGGAGTACGAACGGCACATCGTTGATCAGGTCTGCGACGCGGCCATGTGTACCGGCCTGTACAAGTATGTGGTGAAAGAGGACGATTGCGTGGCCTGTGGAGCGTGCATCAAGCCCTGCCCCACAGGTGCCATTACCGGCGGTACCAAAAAGGTCGCCGCCCACATCGATATGGATCTGTGCATCAACTGCAATGCCTGCTATCAGGCCTGCAATTTCCTGGCGATTGCCTGATTTTCAAGCAGTAATCCTAGCTTTTTCCGACCAAACACCATCCCCGGACCCAGTGGTCCGGGGATTTTTTTTGTTGTTTTTCGCAGGGTTTCAACCAAACTCTAATATTTTTTTGGATTTCGTATTTTCTCTTTTACAGACTAGGCTATAATTAAGATATACAACGAAATCTTTATTAAATCGCGTTTCCCAAGGATATGCACTGATGGTTGAAAAACTCTGGAAAAAATCTGGAATTATACTTGTCGTTCTGCTATTTCAGGCCGGTTTAGCGTTGGCGGAAGAAACACTGCCAAAAACCGGAGATCCCGCCTGGGATACCTTATCCCAAGTCAAAAAGGACTGGATGCTGAAACTGTACGATATCGTTGTGGAGGACCGCCCGGAACTGAAACCCGTGGCTGACAACAGCCTGGAGTGGCATTTAAAGGAAATGGAGTACGATACTAAAAAATTCCAGTACATGTCCGAAAAACATCCGGATAGAATCGTCCGTGATAAAGGGCTGGGGGCTTTTTCCAGTCTGGACTGGTTTCCCGAGTTTTCCGAAGACCTGTCGAGCAAAGATCCGGAATTCGCCCAACTTGAAAAGAAAGTCGCTCAGCTGAAGGAAGAGCTTTCTTCGACCAAAAGCTTTAAAGCTCTGGAAGACTTTATCAGCAACTTAAGCAAAGACGAAAAGCATAAAGAGACGTTCAAGAAGTTCACATCCGAATTGGCCCGCGTACAAAAAATTCTCATGCGGCAGGATATGGAGATGTCCCGTAACCCCCGTTGAGTCCCTGCGGAAACTCCCGCCCGGAAAGTTTTTCTAAAAAATCAGTAGCGGAATTCTTCGAGCCCCTGGAATTTAGGGGATTGGGTGAAATGTGTGAAGGTATTTATACTGAATCGGTTATTCCGAAGATCCAGTTTTTTCATGCGGGTAAAGTTATCCGACGCGGCCAGCGCCTGAATGCCTTTGGGACCGATATGGTTGTTGCTGACACGCAACTCATCGACCTGCGTCAGATGGGGAGATTGGGCCAGCGCCTGCAAACCGGCATCGCCTATATGAGTGTTCCACATCAACAAACGCTGCAGGTTCGCAAAATTTTCTGAAGCGGCGAGCATATGGGCTCCGCGGTCGCCGATATCATTGTGGCTCACATTCAGCTCTTCCAGGCCGGAGATTTTTTTTGAAACCGCAAGAGCCAGAATGCCTGAAGATGTTAGCTGGGTCCTCTCCAGGTTCAAACGCCGCAACCCTTCAAACGAGGCGGATTCCATCAGCCCCACCATTCCCTTATTACCAATCGGGTTATCCATCACATTCAGCGCTTTTAGATTTTTCAAATGCGGAGATTGGGCGAGAGCTATCAACCCCAGATGATCGAAATGGTTGTTGCGCAGGGAAAGCGATTCCACTTTGGCCAATTCCGGGCACTGCGCCAACGCTTTCAGGCCGCTGTTGTTCAACCGCTTGCCATTAATGCTCAAGTTGTTTCCCGACAAATATTTTTTCAGCAATTGCCGGATATGAAGATTATTGAGCGCCTCTTTCCCATTTTGGTCGAAATCGTTGTCATGCATGAACAATTCCCGGATTTGAGCGAGATGCCTGGATTGCGCCAGTGCGTTCGCGCCCTTGTCCGTAACGTAGTTTGAATTCAGCAACAACGTTTCAAGCCGGGCGATGGTTGGTGAATGGGCCAGCAATTTCGCCCCCACATCATCAATCCGGTTCCACCCCAGATTCAAATGCGTCAGCGGGGCGAAGGCTCCGGTCTGCACCCAGTCTTCCAGTGTTCCGCTGCCGATTCGATTGCTCCTCAGATTAAGCCATCTCAACGAAGAATTGGCCGCTCCATCCGGAAAACGGCTCAAACGGGTTTCTCCTACCCGGTTGAGTTCCAACTCCAGAAATTCGAGTTGCGCCAGTCTGGGGGATTTGATCAATGCCAGCGCTCCGGCATCTCCGATTTGATTATTGGTCAGATTGATCAGCTTGACCCGGCCGAGGTGAGCCGAATCTGCCAGAGCCTGTACCCCGGCATCGCTGATTTTATTGGAGTCCAGATGCAGGTGCGTCAGGTTCTTGAGACTCGGGCAGGCCGCCAGAGCCCGTACGCCGGCATCGGTAATTTCATTCCAGCTCAGGTTCAAAACCCGCACATGAGATAAATCACTCTTCCGCGTCAGAAACGTCACTCCGGCATCTCCCAGCCGTTCATAGCTCAAATCCAGGCTGGGGGACTGCCAACCGAGCTTTTCCTGAATGGCATCGAGGATGCGTTGATCTCTGTTCTGGGATTGTGAGGTACTGATATCAGTCATCTTCCGGGGGCAGGTCCGATTTAAATGTTTCCAATTGTTTTAGACGCGGAGAGGCCGCCATTAATTCCAGTCCTTCGGGCTCCATCCGGTTATAAGTCAGATTCAGGGTCGTGAGACTGCGCAGGCCGGAACATTCCGCCAGAGCCGCCATACCCGCCGTGCCGATGCCGTTGGCGTCCAAATGCAGAACCTTGAGCCGGTTTAAATGCTTGGATTGCGCCAGAGCCACCGCACCTTCATCACCCACTCTGTTGAATGACAAGTCCAACGTTTCCAGCCGAGACAGATGAGGCGATTCCGCCAGGGCCACCGCACCCTCCGAACCGATTTTGTTCGAATAAAGGCTCAGGTAGTGCAGATTCTCAAACTTTTCCGATTCGGCAATATAACGGACGCCTTCACTGCCGAGACTGTTTTCGTACATCCAGAGCTCTTTCACCGGAGCGAACAGGTCCGATTCGGCCAGCTCCTCCATATATGAATCTTTCAGCCAGCACCCGTGCATATAGAGAGTCTCGATACCCGGAACCGCCAGGCCCTCGGCCACTTCAATCGCTATTTGCAGATTGAACCGACGGTTGGACAAATCAAGGGTCTTTTTGTCCTTGCTCAGACCCTTTTTGATCCAGCGGCGAAGCCAGGTCATGTCCTCAAAATTTACTTTGGGTGCCATAATCGCTCGAAGTTTGGGAAAACGTTGATTTTATCGAGTCCCATGAAAAAGTAAAGGAATTAAATCGATATTTTAAATCCCGGTTGGGACCCGCGCAAGTCAATGATATCCTTGGGCTCCATGATGACCCGGCTAAATATCGGCAGACCCCTTTATCACCTGACAGCAGGCGCCCTGGCCCTGGCGTGCCAGCTGCTACTGGCGGCCTGCTCCCAGGAACCCGCCCCGGTGGTGGAAAAAACCCTGCGCCTGGCGGTGAGCACCGAACCGCCCACCCTGGACTGGTCCCTGGCCACCGATGGCGTCTCCTTCAACGTGCTGACCAACATCATGGAAGGGTTGACCCAGTACAACGACCGTTTGGAGCCTGTCCCCGCCATCGCCGAGCGTTGGGAGTTCTCCGAAGAGGGACGCGTGATTACCTTTTACCTGCGCGACGACGTGAAGTGGACCGACGGCCAGGCGGTTACCGCCCAGCAATTCGAGTATTCCTGGAAACGTCTGCTCAACCCGGAAACGGCCGCCCAATACGCCTACTTTCTGTTCGATATCGAAAATGCCGCCGAATACAACTCGGGCAAACTAAAAGACCCCGGGCAGGTGGGCGTGAAGGCTCTTTCGCCAACGGTTCTGCAGGTGCGGTTGAAACGGCCGGTGATTTATTTTCCCAGCCTCACCACCTTCATGGTCACCTTTCCCCAGCGCCAGGATGTAATCGAACAATATGGTGATCGCTGGACCGATCCCAAAAACATCGTCACCAACGGTCCCTTCACCCTCGACCAGTGGTTCCACGAATACAAACTGGTCCTGAACTCGAATCCGAATTATTATGCGGCACAACCGGCTCTCAACCGGGTAATCCTGTACGTGGTCCGTAACCCCAATACAGAATTAACCCTGTACGAAACCGGCGGGCTGGATATGGCTGAACTGCCGCCCGTGGCAATCCCGCATTATCAGAACCACGCCGAGTATCATAATCTTCCCCTGTTGAGAGGCTATTACTACGGCTTCAACGTCACCAAACCCCCGTTCGACGATGCCAAAGTACGGCGAGCGCTTTCCCAGGCCATTGACCGGTCACAGATTCCCGTCATTTTGAAAGGCGGCCAACTGCCCACTGCCTCGTGGATACCCAAAGGCATGTTCGGGTACAACCCGGACATCGGACCCCGATTCGACCCGGAAAAAGCCCGCGCCCTGCTGGCAGAAGCCGGGTTCACTGCCGCCAAACCCTTTCCCGCTTTCAGCATCGCCTATAACACAGACCCGACGCACCGGCTCATCGCCCAGTTCGTGCAGGAACAATGGAAAAAACACCTGGGCCTTGCAGTGACCCTGGAGGACCAGGAATGGAAGGTGTATCTGAAAAAACTGGATATCGACCCGCCACCCGTGTTCCGGCTGGGATGGGGAGCGGATTTCCCGGACCCTGATAATTTTATGAACCTGTTCATTTCCACCAGCGGCAACAACCGCCTCCAATGGACCAATGAACGGTATGACCGATTGATCGCCCGGGGCGCCGCGGAAAAAAATCCCGAAACCCGTTTGGCCATTTATAATGAAGCGCAGGTATTATTGACCGAGAAAGACGCGGCGATCATCTCTCTGTTCGTGGCCGCCCAAAACGTTCTGGTGAAACCCTACGTGCAGAACCTTGAACTCAATGCCATGGAATGGCTGTATTTGAAACGAGTCCGCCTGGCAAAGAACAAATCCCCCGCAAGGAAAAATTCATGACCGACCTCACAACGTCTCCGGTTGAATTGTCCGTGATCATAGTGACGTGCAACTCCTCCGATTACGTGCGCAACTGCCTGCAATCGGTCCAGCGGGCGGTTGAAAAAATCGACCACGAACTGATTGTCGTCGATAACGCTTCCCAGGATGGGACACAGGAGATCATCCGCAACGAATTTTCGAATATTCGGCTGATAGTCAATCAGGAAAACCTGGGTTATGCCCGCGGCAATAACCAGGCGATTGCCATTTCCCGCGGTCAATACCTCTGGCTGTTGAATCCCGATACCATGGTCCCGCCGCAAACTCCCTCCATCCTGCTGAGGGAAATGAAACGGTCCCCCAGGATCGGGCTGATGGGGTGCCGGCTTTTGAATGCGGATCAAAGCATCCAGCTATCATTCGGTTTTGAGATCAGCCTGTTCAATGAAGCGGTCCGCAAACTTTTCTTTAACCTGTGGGAGAATTACCGATTCCCCCCCGCCGGCTGGCTGGTGCGCTCCATGCATGCCCGTTATCGGGAAGTCGACTGGGTCAAAGGGGCAAGTATGGTGGCCGTCCGTCAGGCGATTTTCGACGCGGAATTGATGGACGAAAGGTTCTTCCTGTATCTGGAAGACGCCGACCTGAGCCTCCGCCTCCGGCAATTGGGATGGAAAGTGGTATATACACCAGATACCGAAATCATCCACTTCGGCAGTGGAAGCGTTCGATCCAATCCGGATCGAAGCGAGCTGGAGCACAGGATAAGCCAGTTGAATTATTTTAAAAAACATCTGGGGCCGGGCCGTCTCAAAATACTGAAAATCTATCTGGCTTTAAAACTCAGGAAAAATCTGGCGCTGATTACGGTCAGGAAGTGGGTGGGATGGGGTTCCCGGGAGAGGCTGGCGGCACGGCAACGATCCTTGCAGGAAACTCTATCGCTGGTTCGGAATTTTTAATAAACACGGGCTGGCTGACAGCCGGCTTTAACGCGGCCCGCAGGGTTTCCCAGACCTCTGCCACCGAAATGGCCTGCAGGCACTTATTGTCATGGCAGTCTGGAAATTCTCCGTATGCATAGCAGGGAGAACACTCAATTTTGTTAAAAAACATCGTGTGGTGCGGCATGGGGTCGCCATATCGTTTGGGATTGGTCGGACCCCATAGCGAATACGTGGGAATGCCCATCGCGGATGCCATATGGATGGGTGAGCTGTCATTACCGACCAAAAGACGGCATCGGCGGAGAATCGAGGCCTTTTCCCCAAAACTCAGGGAACGCGTATCAATGCACTGCGGGAAACGCTCCAGAATGGGTTCGATGACAGGGCCGTCCTCCGGCCCCGCGACCACAACAATGCGATAGGGTCCCGACGCAAGGATATTTCCAAGAAGCTCGACATAACGGTCCAACGGCCACAGGCGGGTCAGCATGGTTTGCTTGATGTTCCGGCCGCCGCCGGGAGCCAGCGCGATCAATTGTTCTTTTCTTCCAATTTCGTGGTCCTGAACAAACTTCTCTAAAAATTGATCCTCTTTTTCCGAAAGGTGATACTGGCTTTTCCGGTAACGCGCCGGTTTGCCCAGCACTCTGATTAAATTCAGATACGCTTCCCGGTTATTCTGGTCGATATGAGGCCGCACCCGGTGCGTCATAAACAGGCCTTCCCATTTCCGGTGGAAACCCACTCGCACCGGAATCCCGCACAACCACGCCAGCACATAAAACGGCCAGGCCCAGTGCAGGACGAAAACCATGTCGAACCGCTCTTTCCTTAATAAACGCATCAGGCGGAAAGCCTCTTTAAATCGGGATATCCAGCCTCTCCTGTAAATTTTATCGCTGTCCGCAAGAATCCATCGGTCCGTATTGGGGTTATCTTTGACGATATGATAAATCTGGTTCGATACCAGGTGAGATATCCGGGCCTGCGGATAATTCTTGCGTACCTCTTCAAAAAAAGCCGAGGCCATGATCAAGTCCCCAACGGCACCCATTTTGATCACCAAAATATTTTTAGCGCCGCGGTTTTCAGGTGGCATGATTTTATCCATTTAATTCGGAAATTCGATTTTTAAAAAATATGAGCCTTAACATATTATATTTTAAGGGTAAGGATACAGATGGTTACTTTCAACCCAATATTGGGATACCAGATAATCTCTCTAATCGGAACTCACCTGACCTGGTTTTGCAGAAAGTCGACAATCCCGGAAACTTTTAAGTGAAACTCCGGCTCCCCCATCGGTTGAATGCGAAAAGAAACCGCTCCGGCATGCCCGCCGCCGCCCAGATATTGTTGTCCGAAGGTTTTTTTGAGTGCGGTTTCCGATTCCCTCAAATCAAACCGGTTAAAATCAAAGGCTCTCCTGATTTTCAGAAATAAACAATCTTTACCCTCGGCATTCTTGCCGTTGAAATAAAACAAACCCACCTTGCCCCCGGCCTGCGGAACGACATTGGCCATGGCGTTCCATAATTGAAAAAAATCGCCGTTCCCTTTTTCTACCGGATCCCTGGATAATTGCTTCAATGAAGAATCCAGGAGATCGAGTTCACCCACATCCTCATGCCGGATGATCTTCTTTTTCAGCATTTCGACGTTTCGCTCCAGCTCCGGACTGAGACGATTGAGATGCGCCAGAATCTCCTGCGGCCGCACGAATTGAATCATCCCATCATTCCTGCGGAAATCTCCGCTATCGGATTGAGTCTCCACTTTCAGATGCTCACCCAGCAACTGGTGCCAGTAATCGTAATCCTGGCGCAGGGGCACGGCGCGGCCTCCGAAGGTATCGGTTAAAAGACCCATCAACAAACTGATCACGATATTGCGTTGCGAAAAGGGAGCCGGCAGAGACGGATAATGCCGGTGCAAATCCTGCAAAAGCTCGGCGGCAATTTCGGTACTGGCATTGGCCGTGCGAAACAGATGAATCCCTTCTTCTGCAATGGCGGCGCTGTCGGTTCCAAAGTGATGATCGATTTCGACCACGGCAATCCCCCTGTCCAGATAACACTGTTGAAACGTGGTGGCGAATGGAACCAGCCCCGCATTTGCGGTATCGCAAAACACCACAGTATCCACTTCGTTTTGCAGGGCCTTCAGCTCTTTTTCATCTTTAATAATAGGGATATCGTTGAATTCGATGATGTCCTTCATGAACTGAAGATTTTGTTTCACCGGACTCGGGAAAAACAGGGAAGCCGTTTTGCCCAGCTGTTTGAGATATAATGCCAGCGCCAGCATGGTACCTAATGCGTCCG
Organism: Nitrospinota bacterium; assembly: GCA_029879645.1. Taxonomy (GTDB): domain Bacteria; phylum Nitrospinota; class Nitrospinia; order Nitrospinales; family Nitrospinaceae; genus SZUA-226. The sequence continues at coordinate 34,012 of JAOUPX010000012.1, read as the reverse complement.
CATCTGGATAAGCGCTAAACAGAAAGGTGCGTTTACTGCGAAACAGGGCAATGGCGCGCTGACGGTTCTCCAGCCAGAGATCACCGGAAATGGGGGTTTTCAAATGGGCCATGGCAAACTGGAATTATACGGCTTGAGGGTTCAATAACGCTTCAGGGTCGGCCTGCCCGGCTGGTTCCGCCGGTGATCTCCCAGGCAGACACCTTCCAGTTTAATTGTCGCTTGGGTCCATATCGAACATTTCGTTATAATCGTCCGACGTTTCGATACTGGACAAATCTGATCGACACCAGTCATCGCTGGGAGAGGTCTCAAGCTCTTCCTCATCCAGATCAAACGCTCCGGCCTCTTCAGCTTCCTCGTATAATGTCGAATGGTCGACTTTTACTATATTAAAACTCTGACACCGGCAGGCCGTCTTGCCTGGCTCAAAGGGAGTGTCCTTGGCCAGACACATTACAAAACCGCAATCGTCGCACTGGTATTCGTTGTGCGTCTGGTTAAAATCCGGCTGAATCAACATCTCGCGGCATTGGTTGCAAATCGTCAATTGCTCGGGGGAATACTCGGAAAAAATATTTTCCACTCCGCAATCCGAGCATTCAATCAACAAATCGTGGGGATTTTCAATAGCCATAGTATATCTCCAAAAAATCAGACCATCCTGAAATCAGGACTTGAAGTGTTCGTCGCCAAATGTGGACTTGGACATATCAAAACCCATCTCTTTCAGCTCACCTTTGGAAAAAGGACACTTGCCCGCCGACAGTTTTTCTCCGCCAGTCTGCGGAGCCGTCTGCTCTTTTTCGATATCTCCCGACTCCGCCATGATCATCCATGACAATGTATCGATCTTCTGCTGCTTGTCGTCGGCGTAATCCTTCAAAGTCTGTTTGGTTTCCTCATGAACCGCATTGTCCATGGCGATAATATATTGATCGAGCGCCTGTTGCTCTAACTCGACTGCCTGCTTTAATGCTTCGATGGAACTCGGCATAAAATCAATTCTCCTTTTATCATTAAATAGCTGGGGAATAATATGGTTAGAAATATATCAAAAAGAATACGGGGATGACAAGAAAAACGCCCCGACAACCATAATCCATTCCATCCCCAGATTTGAAACGGGGATAAAATCCGGTTCCAGCCCTCAGGCTCCGGTTTACTTTCCCCTAAAACCGTTCTATAAAGGGACGTTATGAGCGACGATCCCAGGCTGGCAGACATCATCCGGCACGGGCAGGAAGGTACTGTGGTCCTGCTGGGGTTTCCCTATGATGCCGGAGTGGCAATCAACGGCGGTCGGCCCGGAGCCTGCCACGGACCGGAAAAGTTCCGTTCCTGGATTGGCCGATACGGAACCGCCGACAACCCGGAGTGGAATATTGACCTGACCCGCATCACCATCGGCGATGCCGGAGATATTCCCGCTGACCTGCCGCTGGACCAATCCCATACCGCCCTCACTGAAAAAACAGCATCCATTATTCAAAATGGCGGCATCCCCTTCGTCGTCGGCGGCGGGAACGACCAGTCCTGGCCCAACGCCCGCGCCCTGCTCGATTCCAAACCGGATCGCTCCATTGGCGTGATCAATATCGATGCTCACCTCGACGTTCGCCCTCTGAAGGACGGCCAGGCTCACAGCGGTTCGCCGTTCCGCCTGTTATTGGAAGACCCGCGCTTTTCGGGGTCGCAGTTCATCGAATTCGCCGCCCAGGGCAGTCAGGTCAGCCGGGAACACGCCAATTACGTTAGAGAGAGAGAAGGCCAAATCATCTGGTATTCGGAGGTGGCCCGGGGCGACGCGGCGGCACAGGCATTTCGCAGCGCCCTCGGACGGCTGGCATGGGAATGCGATTCCCTGTTCGTCAGCTTCGATCTCGATTCGATCCGTTCCTCCGACGCCCCCGGCGTGTCCTGTCCCGGTATCATGGGCCTGCGCGCCAAGGAGGCCTTCGAAATGGCCTTCAATGCCGGAGCCCACCCCAAGGTGGACCTGTTCGACCTGTCGGAATACAACCCCCTGATTGAAGATGAGCGTACCGGACGCCTGGCTGTCGGCATCTTTTATCATTTCTGCCTGGGGGTCGCCTCACGCCGGGGGGTGTCATGAACCGGAAACCGCCGAAAAAAGGGCCCGCCCCACGTCCCATGGCCATGAACCGCCGACCCCAAAAAGCGCCGCGTGCGTCCACTTCCCTGAAACTCACGTGCTGCGACTGGGATACGGAAGCCGCCCTGCGCATGCTCCAGAACAATCTCGACGACCGCGTCGCGCTCGACTGGAAACAACTGATCGTTTACGGCGGCACCGGCAGGGCAGCGCGCAACTGGCAGGAATACCATCGTATCGTTGCCGAACTCAAACGCCTCAAGTCCGACCAGACCCTGTGCGTGCAGTCCGGCAAGCCGGTGTACATCGCATCAACGCATCCGGACGCGCCGCGCGTCATCATCGCCAATTCCAACCTCGTGCCCAGCCACGCCACGCAGGAGCATTTCGATCACCTCGACCGCCTCGGGCTCATGATGTACGGCCAGATGACGGCGGGTAGCTGGATCTACATCGGCACCCAGGGCATCCTGCAGGGTACCTACGAAACCTTTGGTGCGTGCGGGCAAATCGATTTCAAGTCCCACAGCTTGCAGGGTAAATGGATTTACACGGCGGGACTGGGCAACATGGGCAGCGCGCAACCGCTGGCGGGCACCATGAACGACGCCTGCATCCTGGTCGCCGAGGTCAACCCGGCCCAGATCGAACGCCGTCTCAGGGAGGGTTACCTCGACCGCGCCGCGACTTCGCTCGATGAAGCGCTGGCCATCATCGACGAAGGACTGGCCAGCGGACAAGCCGTCAGTGTCGGCCTGCTGGCTAACGGAGCCACCGTCGCCCGCCAACTGCTCGACCGGAAGCGCATTCCCGATATCGTGACCGACCAGACCCCGGCGCACAACCTCATGGACTATGTGCCGGAAGGTAAAGATTACGCCACACTGATGAAACTCAAAGCACGCGATCCGGAGGAATACCGTAAACGCTCGCTGGCCACCACCGTCAAACACACACAGGCTCTAATTGATCTGCAGAAGAAAGGCGCGGTGGTTTTCGATTACGGCAACAACCTGCGCGGCCAGGCGGAACTCGGCGGCCTGAAAGTCCGCAAGGGGGACGGATCGTTTATCTATCCCGGTTTCGTTCCGGCCTATGTGCGTCCACTGTTCTGCGAGGGACAGGGGCCGTTCCGCTGGGCCATCCTCTCCGGCAAGAAAAAGGATTTGTGGACCGTCGACCAGGCGGTGATCGATACCTTTCCGAAAAAGAAAGCGCTGCACCGCTGGATCGAAAAAGCACAGGCACGAGTACCGATACTGGGACTGCCGACGCGTGTGTGCTGGCTGGGTTACGGCGAGCGCGCGAAGATGGGACAGGTCATGAACGACCTCGTGAAAAAAAAGAAGGTGTCTGCGCCGATCGTCATCGGGCGCGATCACCTCGACTGCGGTAGTGTCGCCTCCCCCAACCGTGAAACGGAGGCAATGCTGGATGGCAGTGACGCGGTGGCGGACTGGCCGTTACTCAACTTCGCGGTCAACGCCGTCTCCGGCGCGAGTTGGGTCAGCTTTCACCACGGCGGCGGAGTGGGCATCGGCAATTCCCTGCACGCCGGGATGGTGATCGTCGCCGATGGCACCAAACGCAAAGCGGCGCGGCTGGAGCGGGTGCTCACCAACGATCCCGGACTGGGGGTTGCCCGTCACGTCGATGCGGGGTACGATACCGCCAGAAAAGTGGCCCGGAAAAGAAAAGTTAATCTTCCTAAACCTTAAACGTTCACCCATCACCTGGGAGACAAATAACACAGTGGCAGACAAAAAGGACATTCTCTGTTTTCGCAACATCGGCCAACTGGTGCAGGCCGATGCCTCCACGCAACCCGGCATCCGCCTGCGCAAAAATTGCGCCCTGCTGGTGAAGGACGGGCGCATTCTTAAAATCCTGAAAGAGTCGGATGTTCAATCCACGCGAAGCTACGCCAGGGTGGTGGACTGTCAGGGCCGGGCGGTGGTGCCGGGTTTCGTCGACTGCCACACACACCTCATCCACGCCGGTGAGCGCAAGGACGAAATGGTCGAACGCATGAGCGGCGCCAGCTATATGGAAGTTCTCGAGAACGGCGGTGGTATTTTAAGCACCGTGCAGGCCACGCGCCGCGCAACGGAAAATGAATTGTACGATACCGCCCGAAAACGCATGAAACGCATGATCGCCCTCGGCACCACGGCGTTCGAAATCAAATCCGGCTACGGCCTCAATCTTCAGTCCGAAATGAAAATACTGACTGTCGGCAAAAAACTGCGCGCCTCGCTCAAAGTACCGGTCACCCTCACCTACCTCGGCGCGCACGCAGTACCCCAGGGCGACGACCGGGAGGAATACCTGGAGGAGGTCATCGAAAATCTGCCGCGGTTTCTGGGACTGGCCGACGGCGTGGACATCTTCTGCGAAAGAGACGTATTCACCGCGGCGGACCTCCGGCGTCTGTTTCTGCAGGCGAAACTGCTTGGATTTGATTTACGTGCGCACGTTGAGGAGTTTTCGCATCAGGGCGGATGCCTCGAAGCGGCCAGACTCGGGGCGTTGTCCTGCGATCATCTTGAATACGCCTTGCCGATGGATATTAAGGCCATGCGGGCGGCGGGCACCACGGCGGTGCTGATGCCGGGAGTCACCCTGTTTCTCGGCGGCGAGAAGCATCCGCTCGTGCATTCGATGCTCGATGCCGGTGTGACGCTGGCGCTGGCGACGGACTGCAATCCCGGAAGTTCCCCCACCTACAACATGCAGACGGTGTTGACGCTGGCGGCGTCGATGTACCGCCTCACTCCCGAGCAGGCGTTGGCGGCGGGAACCTACGGCTCGGCGAAAGCACTGGGTGAAGAAAAAGAGTACGGCGGCCTGCTTCCCAAACAACGCGCCGACTTCAACGTCCTCAAAACCAGCGACTACCGCGACATGTTTTACTACTTCGGAGAGAATTTCGTCGACGCCACCTATCTTGCGGGTAAAAAGTTCAAACCACCTAGGGACCCTGCCACTACATAAATGCCTAGACCGGAAATACCAAAAATGCTTTGCTGGCGAATAACCTGTAGAGTCGTTCCAATAAATTTCAAGTAGGAGATTAGGATGATAAACAGATATTTCACGAAAACACATTTGATCGCCTTGATTGGCTTGATAACTTTTCTGGCTTTGGGCGGATGCGCAACTATTTTTTCTAATGGGGAGGACGAGATCACGTTCAATTCCAATGTCGATAAAACCAAGGTCTTCTTCGACAACAGCCTGGTGGGGGAAACGCCGTTCACTCTTTCGGTGGACCGCCAGCTCCATAGAATCAAGGTACGGTTCAGCAAGGAAGGCTACGAGACCCAGGAAATGTTACTGGCTCACAAGTTCAATATAAACGCCGGGATGGTTCTGGATCTCACGGGAACCCTGACGTTTTTGACTCCCGGGGCGGTGGATGCCTTGAGCGGCAACCTGATCAAGTACTCGCCGACCAATTATCATATCGAAATGGTGCCGGAAAAAACGGGAGACCTCAAACGGTTCCGCCAGCGGGTGGCGTCCATGCAATTTTCCGCCCACAACTTTGCCGATATTCAGCGCGATCTGGTTACGGGTGAAGGGGAGTTTTTAAACACCCTGCAGTCCAGCTTCCAAATTCCACAGACACATAAGAAAGCATTCCACGAAGTCCTGACGAAAAATCTCGATGCCCTGATCGCCACAAATAACGGCCTGGAATTCTGGAATCGCCTGAACCGGTTGATCAAGGAGGACCCCGGCCTGGCCGCCTATCATTTGGGATAACTCGTCCACATGTTCGACAAGCTATGGCTCTGGCTCTTCAGAATGACAATTCGTATCCATTTGTCATTCTGAACGGAACGTAGTGAAGTGAAGAATCTATGTTTAGATTTCTACCACGCTCGATCAATCGAGCATTGTAGAATGAGGAATAACCATCAACCACCCCCTGCCCCTCCTTTGGAAGGAGGGGAGCAGTTGAGACAAAGGGCCTTTAAAGAAAAGCAAATCCGCTCTCCCTTGCTCCTTTGCTACCCTTCTCTCTGTTTTTGGTTATTTTGCCTGCTCCGGGCCGAGGGGGCGGAACTGGTAAATCAACAGCGGCAGTAAAAATAAATTGCCGAGGAGAGCGAGGATCATCGCCAGTCCGGTGAGCAGGCCGAAGTAAATCGTCGGAATGAAATTCGACAGGGTCAGGATGGAGAAGCCGATGGTCACTGTGATCGAGGTGTAGTAAATGGCGCGGCCGATACTGCCGTGACAACGTATGACGCTTTCCCGATAACTGGGCTCCTGTCGGAACTCGCTCTGGTAACGGTGGATGTAATGGATGGTGTCGTCGACCCCGATGCCGATGGTGATCGCGGCAATGGTGATGGTCATCATGTCCAGAGGGATGTCCATCCACCCCATGAATCCCAGGATGAAAATGGCCGAGAACACGTTGGGGATAATCGCCAGCACCGCCAACAAGACCCGCCGGAACAGGAAAATAAACATAACGAGAATGGCGGCGAACACCAGTCCGAGTGTCTGTATTTGAGAGGTGTACAGGCTCTGCAACATGTTGTTGAACATCACCGCCATGCCGGTAATATGGATGCGGTTCTCGGCAATTCCCATGTCATCGACCAGGTGCCGCTTGATTTTTTCGATCAGTTCGCCCCGGTTGAGACGGGGATTGGTTTCCTCGATACGCAGGGTAATGCGCACTTCGTTGGCGTCCTTCGACAGGTAGGGATCCAGAAAACTTTTCCGCGCATTTTCCGGCAGAACTTTGCGATACACCGCGAGATCGTAGTCCTCCGGCACCTCATCATTGTTCAGGAACCGGACGATCTTGAGCGTGGTCCCCATCGATAAAACCTTGCCGATTTCCGGCAGGCTTTCCAGGTAATCGTGAATTTTTTCCACTTCCAGCAGTTTGTTGGGGTGGAACCAGTAATTTTCCTCCTGCTTGTCCTCGTGCTCGGCGAACGGATCATCCTCAAACTGATCTTTTTCCTTCTCCAGCATTTTCACGTAATCGTAAAATTGCTGATCGGCATCGATAAGAATCTCCAGCGGCGTGGTGCCCCCCAGTTGCTTGTCGATAACGCTCATTCCGCGGTAAATCTCGGTGGTGTCCTTGAAGTAATCGATGAAACGGTTATCGACGCCCACCATTTTAAGGCCGAAACCTGCGGTCACTGCCAGGATCGCGAACAGGGCCAGGATTTTATTTTTGTGGTGGAGCGCGATGAGCGCGATACCGTTGGTCATCCGCTTGGTGATATCGTGCGCTGATACGGAGGCCTTGGGCGACATCATCTTCAAAAACGACGGAAACAAAATGAAAGAGATGACGAACGCCAGCGAAATGCCGAGCGTCATCATCCAACCGAAATCGATGACCGGGCGAATATCACTGACCACCAGCGAACAGAACGCCACGATGGTGGTGAGCGCCGTGAAAAAACACGGCTGAAACATGAAACGCACCGTGTCGCGCACCAGTTCGGATTGACTGGCGTTGGGATTCTCTGCGTACAACTCGCCGTAACGAACGATCAGGTGGATGACCAGCGAGAGGGTGATGATGATCAGTATGGAAATAAAGTTTGAGGAGATAACGGTCACCCGCCAGTCCAGCCCGCCGAGGGCGCCGATCATCATCCACACCGCGATGCCGCAGGTGAGCATGGGGAGCAGAACCCAACGCTTGCTCCGGAAGAACAGCCACATGACGAGAATCATGAGGGCGGTCACTGCGATGCCGAAAATGGACAGATCTTTTTCGATGAAGGCGATCATGTCGGTGGCGATCATCGGTACCCCGCCAAGGAAGATGTCGGCGCGGTCGCGGTATTTATCGAGAATGTCGCGCACCTGCTGAACTTCCAACGCCTGACGGTCCAGCACCTCCGCCAGATACTGCTTGAACTCCAGGGAAACTTTGTTGAGAGTTGCCGCTTCCTTCGGCGTCAGCTTGCCGTCCCATTTTTTTTCGCGCAGGTCGTTGCGCGTTTCGAGCAGATCGAAATATTTGTTATCGCGTTTGTACAAGGCGAGGAGAGCGGTGGTGTTGCCGTCGGGACTGGCCAGCAATTTGCTGTAAATCGGACTTTCCGCCAGTTCCCTCGCCGCCTGCTTTTTGTCGAGGCCTTCCGTTTGGATGGTGCGCACGTTGTCGCCCAATTCCGACAACGTGATGCGCGGACTGTTGAACAGCGGCACGTCGAGGATACTGATGACCTTATCAATGCGGTCCAGCTTCAGCAGATCGTCCTTCAGGCTTTGCAGGCCCGCCAGGGATTGATCTGAAAGCAGTTCCCCCTTCGGCGTCCAGGTGATGACCAGGAAATCGTCACTGCCATAGGCCTTGTTGACCGTGCGGTAATACTTCAGGTCGGCGTCGTTTTCCAGCACAAGGGAATCGGACGAGGCATCCAGCTTGAAGTTGGTGGCCGTATACCCCATCCCCAGCAGGGCAAGGCCGATAATGCCCAACCACAGCTTCGGCTTTTCCAGCACCCATTGGTTATACAGACGAATTAAAAATGATCCCATGGAGTTTTATATTTCAGATAGGGAGTTATTATTCAGTAGCTTGGAGGTCAAAAATCATACCTAACCATGATAAGGTAAAAACTCGAAAAATGAATAACTCATTACCGAAATTTCCTTTTTTAAAACCACATGTTTTTTTTCGTGGGATTTCTTATATAATGGGTGCGGCTTTACTCATTCCTGCACAATCACATCCATCAAGCCGGCGTAGCTCAGTTGGTAGAGCAACTGATTTGTAATCAGTAGGTCGGGGGTTCGACTCCCTCCGTCGGCTCCATTTTAATTTCTTAATGCCAGCCCATTCTTTATTTGGCCCGACCGGTGTTAAAGTGAAAATCCACAAAATGCCGGCAGGATGGACGGCTAGCCTGAAGCCGGGGCGATTCTTACGCTCCTCTTACTCTTCCAATTTAAATTAACCCCTTGTTTTATAAGGCTAAAGCCTTACACTTTTAATATAGGCACAGAAAATTCACCTGGCGTGGCCAAAAATCCGGTTCCCGCTGGAAGGGAGTTGCTCTATGAGGCAGGTCATAATTTTCGGGTTGATTGTATTGCTGGCGGGATGCGCCCAGCTCAAGACCACCGATTATTCGCCTCCGCAGTGGGCGCAGTTAAGCGATGAACATCTGGATGCCTATATCGGGCAGGACATTGACCGGGCGCAAAAAGTATTCGGCTATCAATTTTCCACGAAAAACCTTAGCGGCCAACAGACGGTCTATACCTGGGAACTGGAACGGCAGGTCGGCCTGGCTTTCAGCCCGTTCGGCTTCACCCGCACGGTTCATTGCCATTGGTCGTTCGTCACCGGCCCCAACGGGAAAATTCTTTCCCACCAGCGTTTCGGGTATTGTCCTTCGGCCACGCTGACCTACCACGGGTCCCTGGAGGAACAACCGTGAAGCCGGTCGTTATCTTTGGAATGCTGGTTTTAATGAACGGGTGCGCCTCGTTCCAGACCCAAAACTACTCGCCGCCGGTCTGGACCGAGTTGAACGATGAATATCTGGACACGTTTATCAGCAAGGACATCAGCGAAGCGCAAAAAATATTCGGTTATAAATTCACCATCAATCCATTGGGCGACGGCCGAACCGCCTATCTGTGGAAAATGAACGACCAAATCAGTTATGCCCAGGCCTGGAGTGGCCCCAGTAAAACCATCCCCTGCAACTGGTCGTTCGTGACCGACTCCAACGGCAAAATTATAGACAACCAGCGCTTCGGATATTGCAACGCCACTCTCCAGCTTCATTGAATTTATCCACCCGGCTCCCCCTGAAGCGTGAAAAGAACACCGAACTACCCGTGGCCCCGGCGACGCCTGACCAACAACACCCCGGAGCATCCGATTAAATCAACTCAGCTATCCCCAATTAACCTCTTGATATATTTAACACTAAAGACCTGCCCCTATACCGGGACGGAAGGCAATTTCGTGTCCCAGCTAGATCCCAAACTTCTTTTATTTTCCTCGTCAGTTACCAAATCCGAAACAATAATTATTTTTCAAAATAGCCCTTTTTAGAGTGGACGTTTTAATCCAAACCGTTACTCTTGAGCTTGAGATTAACTTAAAAGAGCTTAGGCATTTTATGACTATTCATGGACTATGGGCGCTTGAATGGGGAACCAACTTGGGACTCACCCAGGCCGGGACCATTAAATTTGAATCCGGTATTATTTCAGGTGGTGATTCTAATCACAATTATTCCGGGAAATATCAAACCCATTCGGCTAATTGCCTTAAAGGCACGCTTGAAATTGTCAATATAAAGTCGGAACCCATTACCATTTTTGGGAAAAATTCCACATATATAATTAACTTTACCGGCGACTTTGGCATTGCAGAAGCCAATCCACACAGACGCGCGCTGATGGTGATAGACAGTCAATTAAACACCGGGCCGGACCAATTAATACGACTCATCTGCGAAAAGTAGCCCGAAGGCTTTAGATATCCCTGCCGAAACCAGGCCTCTGGAACCGCAACGCCCTGCCCATAGAATAACATAACACTGTAAATGAAAATGTATTGATACTACTTTGATTTTATTGTACCTTTAGATATACACTGACTGAACCCATTGAGGAGACTTCCTGTGAGAATTTCTGCAAAGCATTTCGGCTATCTTCTGCTTTTGACCCTGTTCGCTTTTTCCAATATCAATTGCGGCGGCACCCAAAAAACCATTGATCCCGATGCCCCGCGTGTCCTGAAAGAATTTCCCGCCCAGGGCGAGTCCAGCACGAAGTTAACGGATGATGAGCCTGGAAAAATAGAAGTGGCGGCACAATGCCCAGCGGATTTTCCCGTTCTGGTGGAATGCAAAAAGTGGTGGGCGGAAACAGGCACGGCGGGAGACAATCCCTTTCTCTTGAAAGGTGCCGATGGCGCCACCCAGCGCCAAACCGAAAATGCCTGTGTCTGCGATGGCCGGCATGCTGGAAAATCGAAAGACTTTTTTGGCATCTCCAATCATCATATCAAGTGCGGGGTCACCGCGGTCTGCGCGAACAAGTAGTTAAAAGTCACAACACTTATCCCTGTTACCCGGTCTTTCGTTCCTGAAAGACCGGGTTTTGTTTGCCGCATCCCCTGGGTTTTCCCCTCTGGCTTTTCAAATACCCCACCCTTTTGATTAATAACTATTGCCATTAATCAAAATTTTTCGTAAAAATGAGCCATTAAAACCCGTTAAAACAGCAGGGATAATTCTGTGAGAAAAAACAGCGGTCAAAAGGTGATTATTGATTCGTTCGATCTCGCCGCAGGCCGGAAAATGGCTGGTAAATACGAGGTTCTCTCCCTGCTGGGATCAGGTTGGGAAGGGGAAGTATACAAAATCCGTGAAATCCGCACGGGCATCGAGCGGGCGGCCAAGCTGTTTTTTCCGCAGAGGAACATTGGAAACAAAACGGCCAAATCCTACGCCCAGAAACTGCACAAACTCCGCCAGGTTCCGATTCTCATCAAATACCATACCGAGGAAATCCTGCTCATCCGCAAATTCCCGATCACCGTCTTAATTTCCGAATATGTTGAAGGCGATTTGCTATCCGAATTTTTGAAAAAATTTCCCGGCCAGAGGCTTCACCCCTACCAGGCCCTTCACCTGCTTTATGCACTGACCTGTGGAATTGAAGAAATTCACCTACTGAACGAAACACACGGCGATCTGCATACCGACAACATCATCATCAACCGGTTCGGGCTGGAATTCGATGTAAAACTGCTGGACCTGTTTCACGGACCCTATCCCAAGAAAGAAACGCGGCAGACGGATATCCTGGAATTGATCCGGATTTTTTACGACACACTGGGTGGGGCCAAGCGATACTCAAAGCTTCCCGTCACGGTTAAACAAATCTGTTGCGGGCTGAAACGGTCGCTGATCCTCGACCGGTTTCGCACCATCTCCCATTTGCGGGAACACCTGGAAAGCCTGGACTGGTCGTCGGACACATTTTGACGGAATAAAGAAAACGCATACCGAGGCTCCCCCTCCCAGCTAAACCTCCCCTAACCCTGTTAAAGGAGCAGGAAATTCAACCAGAACCTCTCAGGTTTTACGGCACCCCGATCCTGCACCCAAGCAATTACAAAAGCAGGAACATCGCCGTCAACAGGAGCGCCATTATCAACGTGGTCCAGATCTGACGCCAGTTTAAATGAATTACCGGATGTATCATCATTTTCACCTCCCGATCCCATAAAGGCCTTGCACCTTACTTACTTTTTATTGATCCCATTGATCCAGATTTTATTCCCACCTATTGCTTGAGCGAATTCCGGAATTTTATTAATCCCTTGCCTAAGGAATTCATTTTTTTTACAATAAAAACAGATGCTTTTCGGATATCTCAGCGCTTTTCCCTTTCCCGGAAACCTGAATACAACTCAGGATATTTATTGTTCAAAGGATTTTAATGAAAGCTTCACCAACCCGGAAAACCCTGAAAAAAGTAGATCTCAATCAACGGGAAAACCGCTTTCACCAGAAAGGAACCATTATTTGGTTAACTGGTTTATCAGGGGCAGGTAAGACCACCGTGTCCATCGCCTTGGAGAATGCTCTTTTTGAACAAAACGCTTTGGTCACCCTTTTAGATGGGGATGTGGTGCGTACCGGGTTGAATAGCGATCTCGGATTTTCGGCTGAGGACCGAAAAGAAAACATTCGTAGAATCGGGGAAGTAGCCCGATTATTGGCGCAACAGGCCTTCGTGGTAATCGTGGCCTTCATTTCGCCGTTCCGGGATGACCGGGATTGGGTCCGTAACTCCATGGACAACGGCAGATTTATAGAGGTGTTTGTCGATTGTCCCCTGGCGGTGTGTGAATCACGGGATACTAAAGGGCTTTATAAAAAAGCACGAAAAGGAGAAATTCAGGATTTTACCGGGATATCGTCACCCTATGAGCCACCGCTTTCACCCGAAATTCATTTAAATACCGCCGAGGATACCGTCGAAGAATGCATCGAACAAATTATTCGACACCTTACCAAAACTGACGTTTTTAAAAAGATTTAAAAAAGCATATCCTCACATTCTCCCCATTTTTTTTCATGAGCGCCCATGCCCATACAGATTGCTCGATCCCTTCGTTTGCGGCTGAATCAAACTGATGCTGTTTAATTCCTACACCTTTATTCTATTGTTCCTGCCTGTCACCCTGTTTGTTTTTTTCAGAATAGGCGCCTGGGGGCATCACCGAATCGCCATTTCCTGGCTTGTTGCCACCTCGCTGTTTTTTTATGGGTGGTGGAATCCGGCCTATCTGGGGCTTCTGATCGGGTCAGTCCTGTTTAATTACAGCGTGGGTGTGGGTCTCGCCATGGGTTCGCCCAATCCATCCTTTGGCAAAAAGAGTTTACTGGCGGCAGGCATTGCAGCCAACCTGGCGGCAATCGGTTATTTCAAATACGCCAATTTCTTTGTGAACGCCGTGAATGGAGGATTCAACACGGGCTTTGAACTCTCTCCCATCATCCTGCCTCTGGCGATTTCATTTTTCACGTTCCAGCAAATCGCCTATCTGGTGGATGTGTATCGAGGAGAAACCCGCGAGCATAATTTTCTGCAGTATTTTTTGTTTGTCACCTTTTTTCCGCAATTGATTGCCGGCCCCATTGTTCATCACAAGGAAATGCTTCACCAGTTCGCCAAAGATTCCCTGTACAAATTCAAACACGAGAATTTTTCGGTCGGCATCACCATTTTCTTTCTCGGCCTGTTCAAGAAAGTCATGATTGCCGATAACGTGTCCCAATTTTCAACACCAGTATTCAACGCCGCCGCCAATGGCACCCTCATTACATTTTTTGAAGGATGGGGAGGCGCGCTGGCTTACACGTTTCAGTTGTATTTCGATTTTTCCGGATACTCGGACATGGCCATCGGGCTGGGACGAATGTTTGGCGTTCGCCTGCCACTTAATTTCAATTCGCCCTATAAAGCCACCAGCATCATTGATTTCTGGCGGCGCTGGCATATGACTCTGTCGCGATTCATGCTGGACTATCTATATATCCCGCTGGGAGGAAATCAGAGAGGCCCCGTACGGCAATATTTAAATCTGATGATCACCATGTTGCTGGGTGGCTTGTGGCACGGTGCGGGGTGGACCTTTGTCATCTGGGGAGGCCTCCACGGATTTTATCTTTTTATCAATCATGCTTGGCGATCCATCCAAAAATCGGCGGGATGGAACTTTCAGGGAAGAATATATTTACTTACATCACGCCTGCTCACCTTTCTGGCGATTGTCGCCGCGTGGGTGATGTTTCGGGCAGACAACCTGGAAGCCGCCCTTCGGGTATACGAAGGTATGGCGGGTTATAACGGTTTTCCCCTCAATAAAGAATGGATGGCGAAGATGACCCGGATGGGCCCCGTGTTGGCAGACTGGGGTGTGGAACCCGGAATCCTGTTAATTCCCGTCAAACGCGCTCTCCTTTACTGGACGCTGCCCCTCCTGCTGGCATGCTGGATTCTGCCAAACACTCAACAGATCATGCGGAAATTCGATCCGGCGATCAACTTTCTCGACGATCCCAGGGAGGCCCCGTTCGTTGAATGGACCCCCAACCGGCGTTGGGCCGTTGCGGTTCTGATTCTGGCATTTTTATGTCTGTTCAACATGACAGGAATCAGCGAATTCCTCTATTTTCAATTTTGATTTATGGCGCATAAAAAATACAATCTGATCCTGCTCATCCCCCTGGGAATCCTGCTTGCCGTTTTTATTTCTTTGGGATTGTGGGTACAACCCATCAACGGCGACCTGACCCGCCTGGGCGGCTTTACAGAAAATGATTTTGGCTGGAACAAACCCCAGCAACAATTTCCTTCCGTACTTTTCACTTTTGATGAGGGGAAGGAGTATAAAAATTACCACGATGTCGTGGTACTCGGCGACTCTTTTTCCCACACATTTCCCTTGTCTCAATGGCAGAATTATTTTGTCCGAGAAACGGGGTATAGTCTGATTACTTACAAGGTCGACGACATCGATATAGAATCCTTTGTCAACAGTCCAGCCTTTAAGGACCGTCCGCCCCGAATTGTGATTTACCAAACCGTGGAACGTTCTTTTGTGGGCCGGGGCAATTCCTGGAATAAGGGAGACTGCCAGCCCGAACCAACCCCTGCCCTCAGGGAATCTCCCCTTAAAATTCGTCCAGGCATTCAGACGTTATCCGACTACACCCGATCTACCGAGAATGGGCCGCTTCACCCGAATCTCTCTTCAGGAGCGCATTACCTGAAGCGGCTCATAAAAAAAACCTTTAATAAAAAATCGAACCGGGCGATTAAAATTGCCTTAAGCCGGAACGACCTGTTTTCAAACCGGCAAAGTAGTCATCTGTTGGTGTACCGCAACGATTTCGAAAGATATGGCGTTTTAGAGGAAGACCTGAAACGCGCGATCTGTGGTTTAACGTATATTCAAAACACCTTCCAGAAAAACGGGAAAACCTATTTTGTCGGCATGGTAGCCCCGGATAAGCTGACTGCGTATATGGACGTTTACAAAGATTTTGACCGAAAAAAAATTCACTGGATGGATGAAATCACAAAACACCCCGAACTCCATGTTCCAAGGCTGGATGTGGCTTTGAAGAAAGAAATCGAACGCGGGACGCAGGATGTCTATCTCCCGAACGACACCCATTGGGGCTCCTCCGGCCATCAAGCCGTTGCCAGCCATCTGCTGAAGTACTTGATTGACCGGAATATTCTCGCACCCTTCCCAGGAAATTCCGGGAGTGAACCCACAAATACCCTACCGGGTTGAATTTTACTTAGTCATTGAGCCTGAATGCTTTTGCTACACAGGAAAATTTCTCCACGTCCTATTAAACTTGGGTTATCAGCGGGTTTGTTGCTATAATATCCAATTGAATGAGTGACTTATCACACTTCAAACACTTCCGTTCTGGACCGAATCCTGGGTTCATTTGACTTGATCGATTGTCTATTGACCATCGAATATAAGGGGACTTTTCTTGAACTTTCCGTTCTATGGAAATCAATTGCGACCGAGACGCCTCGCTCTTTTTGTATTTGACCTGGCTCTGGGATGCCTGTCCTTATATTTCGCCTACTGGTTGAGATATGAAGGCAGCCTGCCTCCGGAAACGCTGGAAAACTATTTCGGCCTGATTGGTTTTGTTCTTGTTTCCCGCACAATTGCCTATTTTTATTTTGGGTTCTATACCCGTTTTTGGAAATATTCCACCCTGGAAGATCTGATACAGATCATTAAAGCAGTCGCAACCGGAACATTCCTGCTGCTGTTTACCTCATTTTTATACAACCGCTCTTTTTTAATCCCACGGTCAGTTATCATTATCGATATGCTCCTGCTGATCATGATGCTTGGTGGATCTCGATTGGGTTGGAGGTTGTTCCGGGAACAGCTGACCAACCAAAATAAAATGGATGAAAGCCACCGTTTACCGGTCCTTATCCTGGGTGCAGGTGACACAGGAGCCCATCTGCTCAGATATATTCAGAGATTTGCACAGCAATATAAAGTGATCGGGTTCCTCGATGACGACCCCAAAAAACTCAATAATTCCTTATCAGGCGTAAAAGTTCTGGGGGACCGGCAAAGCATTCCCGACTTAACTAATGGATTAGATATCAAGGAGGTTTTGATTGCCACCAATACTATATCCAATGAAAGCCTGGGAGAAATAATAGATATCTGCTCCCAGAGTGGAGTCAAATATAAAATAGCCGCTTCCATTACCGACCTTAGCACGAAAGAAGTCCACATTTCGAAGATCAAAAACATCGATATTCAGGATTTACTGGGCCGGGATCAAGTATCTCTGGATTTAGCTTCTCTTAGAAATTTGATGCAGGGAAAGCGGGTGTTGGTCACGGGAGCGGGAGGATCAATTGGCTCCGAACTGTGCCGCCAGATATTGGAATACAATCCCAGCACACTGGTTATGGTGGATCGATGTGAAAATTATCTTTACGAATTACGAGCGAGCCTCCCCTCCGGTCATGGGACCACTCGACTTTCCTTTATTTTCAGCTCCATCACTAATCGGGAAAAGCTTGAGACCACCTTTTCCTTGAATCAGCCTCAATTGGTTTTTCATGCAGCCGCGCATAAGCATGTCCCGCTGATGGAGGACAATCCGGATGAAGCGGTTATCAACAACGTCATTGGTACTCGTATCGTTGCCGAAACTTCAGAAAAATTTGGTGTCGAAAAATTTATTCTGGTCTCCACCGACAAGGTGGTGCGACCTTCCAGTGTGATGGGCATGACCAAACGTGTTGCCGAAAAGTTCATTCAACATATCGGACGAAAAAGCAAAACCCGCTTTATCATCGTCCGTTTCGGGAACGTATTGGGAAGCAACGGCAGTGTCGTTCCTTTATTTAAAAAGCAGATCAGCGAAGGACGGGCGGTTACCGTTACCCATCCCGATATGGAACGATTTTTCATGCTCATTCCCGAGGCGGCACAGCTCATCATGCAGGCTGCCGCCATAGGCGAAGGCGGCAACATCTTTCTTTTGGAGATGGGAGAGCCTGTAAAAATAGTGGATTTGGCGCGCAAGATGATCCAGTTGGCTGGCTACGTTCCTGATCAGGATATCGAAATCAAATTTACTGGAATCCGGCCGGGAGAAAAACTCCAGGAGGAACTGGTCAACCCCGATGAAACCACAGTGCCCACGTTCCACAAAAAAATCAAAATTCTGAACACCGAATCTCCTGAAATTTCAGATTTTGAAGCAAAACTGGATGCTCTTTACAACGTCGCAAAGACCGGCGATCATGCGAAGACCATTAAAACTCTTTGGGCAATCGGTGAGGGGAACGGACAGGACTTAAATACTGTAAATCCTAAATTCTGGGACGTCAAAAAACCTTCTATTCCTACCTGACATTAGCCTGATTAATCATCAATATATAATATATCCTGCCATTATTTTTGCGAGACCAATATATGGTGATTAGGATTCCAATCGTAAAGTCCAGAGGTCAGTAATATGAAAACAGTGATACTTGCGGGAGGAATGGGTACGCGTATCAGCGAAGAGACGCATTTAAAACCCAAGCCTATGATCGAAGTCGGAGGTAAGCCCATTCTCTGGCATATCATGAAGTCCTACAGCGCATTTGGAATTCATGACTTTATAATCTGCCTTGGCTACAAGGGTTATCTAATTAAAGAATATTTTGCCAATTACTATTTACACAACTCTGATGTGACTTTTGATATGTCGGATAATTCCATGCAGATTCATGAAAATTCTGCAGAACCCTGGAAGGTGACACTTATAGATACTGGAGAGAAAACAATGACGGGGGGAAGACTGAAACGTGTAGCCTCCTATCTTGATCAGGAGCCCTTCTGTTTTACTTACGGGGATGGTTTGAGTAATGTCAATATTAACGATCTGATAAAGTTTCACAATCAACAAAATACCCTGGCTACAGTGACATCGGTCCAGCCTCCCGGCCGGTTTGGGGCTATGAGCATGGAAAACCACAAAATAACTTCCTTCGAGGAAAAACCACAGGGAGACGGCTCGTGGATAAACGGAGGGTTCTTTGTGCTCTCACCAAAAGTGCTGGATTACATTGATAACGACAGGACGATCTGGGAAAGAGACCCCTTACAGCGGTTATCTCAAGAGGGGCAGCTTTCAGCATTTCTACATCATGGATTCTGGCAGCCGATGGATACTCTTCGGGACCGAATCCATTTAGAAGAACTATGGGAAAGTCAAAACGCTCCATGGAAAGTATGGTAATGAATTCTTCTTTCTGGAATGGGAAAAAAGTATTTGTTACCGGGCACACCGGCTTCAAAGGAAGCTGGTTATGCCTGTGGCTCAAGAAATCAGGGGCTGATGTAGTGGGCTACGCTCTGGAGCCATCCACTTCTCCCTCCTTATTTCATGTGGCGGATGTCGAGAAGGGAATGAATTCCATAATTGGCGATATCCGAGACTGCGAAAAACTTGGCAGGGCATTGTCCGAGGCAGCTCCCGATATTGTAATCCATATGGCGGCGCAAGCCTTGGTTCGCTATTCGTATGAGCAGCCTGTGGAAACCTACGAAGTCAATGTGATGGGCACCGTAAATCTCCTTGAAGCGGTGCGTTCCTGCAAATCGGTCCGTGCGGTCTTGGTGGTCACCAGCGACAAATGTTACGAAAACCGTGAATGGGTCTGGGGTTATCGCGAGAACGAGCCCATGGGCGGTCATGATCCGTATTCAAGCAGTAAGGGCTGCGCGGAATTGATTGTCTCAGCCTACCGCAATAGCTTTTTTAACCAGGGATCTTCCTTTGTGTCAATCGCTTCCGCCCGGGCAGGAAACGTAATTGGTGGAGGTGATTGGTCGGAAGATCGTTTGATTCCAGACCTGGTTAGGGCATTCAGCAGCAATCATTCCGCCCGAATTCGAAATCCCAATGCCATCCGGCCCTGGCAACATGTATTGGAAGCATTGAACGGCTACCTTATCTTGATAGAAAAGATGCATTCCAAAGGAGAACAGTTTTCAGAAGGGTGGAACTTCGGGCCGGACGATACCGACGCCAAACCAGTTTCCTGGTTGGCTGACACCTTAGTCAGTCACTGGGGAACCGGCCAATGGTCCACCGAAACAAATCTCAATGCTCCTCACGAGGCTTACACTCTCCGCCTGGACTCCTCTAAAGCCAAATCAAAACTTCACTGGACACCAACCTTGAAACTGGAGTTAGCTTTGAAGTGGATAGCTGAATGGTATCGATGCTATTACGACGGTGGCAACGTCAAGGCTTTGTCTGAA
Organism: Nitrospinota bacterium; assembly: GCA_029879645.1. Classification (GTDB taxonomy): domain Bacteria; phylum Nitrospinota; class Nitrospinia; order Nitrospinales; family Nitrospinaceae; genus SZUA-226. Next base: position 14,036 of record JAOUPX010000012.1, on the reverse strand, counting down.
AATCAGATCGAGGCGTTTCAAAACCAGGTAAATTCATGAACTTAAACTGCCGTTTCTGTAACACTCCATTAAAAACGAGTTTTTGCGACTTGGGTATGTCACCTCTATCCAACGCCAACTTGAGACCCGAGCAGTTGAATCAAATGGAGCCTTTTTATCCTCTTCACGCTTATGTCTGCGATGCCTGTCTACTGGTGCAATTGGAATCCTTTGAAACTCCGGATCAAATATTTAACGATCAGTATGCCTACTTTTCATCCTATTCAGAAAGCTGGCTGGCACATGCCAACGCCTACTCCGAGAAAATGACTGAGCATTTCGGATTAAACACGGATAGCCGGGTGGTCGAAATCGCCAGCAACGACGGCTATCTTCTTCAATATTTTGTTAAAAAAAATATCCCCGTAATTGGCATCGAACCCTCTGGGAATGTCGCCAGGGCCGCCCGTGAAAAGGGCGTTCCAACGTTAGAGGCTTTTTTTGGAAAGGACACGGCCACCACTCTAAGCAGAGAGGGCAAGTCTGCAGATCTCCTGTTGGGCAATAATGTCCTGGCGCACGTTCCAGACTTGAATGATTTTGTCTCCGGATTAAAAATCCTCCTAAAACCCCAGGGGGTAATTACCATGGAGTTCCCCCACTTATTACAATTGATACAGAAGAATCAATTCGACACCATTTACCATGAGCATTTTTCATACTTTTCTTTTTCCACCGTAGAAAAAGTTTTTTCCGCGCATGGCCTGACGCTATTCGACGTAGATGAATTGAGCACCCATGGAGGATCGTTACGAATCTATGCCCGGCACGCTGAGAATGAATCCCAACCCATCACTGATTCGATCGATGCTTTGCGAACCCGAGAATCACAAGCCGGGCTGAATTGTCCGGAAGGCTACCGGAACTTTGATGAACAGGTGCGGGAAACCAAACGGAAATTGCTGGAATTTTTGATCGATGCCAAGCGGGCAGGAAAACGAATCGTTGGCTATGGCGCTCCTGCCAAGGGAAACACCTTATTGAACTATTGCGGTGTCCGCACGGATTTTATTGACTACACCGTGGACCGTAGCCCACATAAGCAGGGAGTTTACCTGCCGGGAACCCATATTCCGGTACGGCACCCAGACGAAATCGCCAAAACCAAACCCGATTACATTTTCATCCTTCCCTGGAATCTCAAAGATGAAATCATCAGTCAACTCTCTTATGCCAGAGAGTGGGGAGCAAAGTTCATTCTGCCCATCCCACAGGTCGAGGTCGTGCCGTGATCTTCACCGAAACAAAGCTCAAGGGAGCCTTCGTAATTGATATTGAACCGATCGAAGATGAGCGAGGATTATTCGCGCGTAGCTGGTGTCGCGAAGAGTTTAAAGCCCGCGGCCTGAACTCTGAATTGGCCCAATGCAATATTTCCTTTAATAATAAAAAAGGAACCTTGCGGGGAATGCATTATCAGAAACCTCCACATGAAGAGGCCAAACTGGTGCGTTGCACCCAGGGGGCCATATTTGATGTTATTATAGATTTACGGCCCGACTCACCCACCCGTACACAATGGGTGGGAAAAGAGTTGACCGCCAAAAACCGGAAAATGTTCTACATTCCCGAAGGGTTTGCGCACGGATTCCTAACCTTGGAAGACGACACGGAAGTATTCTATCAGATGTCGACGCCCTATGTTCCCGCCTCCGCATCCGGAATTCGCTGGAACGATCCGGTATTCAATATTAATTGGCCGGAGCAACCCAAGATTATATCCGAGCGGGATCAATCCTATCCGGACTTCAACTGATGAAGCGGGTATTAGTAACAGGAGGAAGTGGATTTGTCGGCAGACACGTTTTGCCGCTACTTGTCGACAAAGGATATGAAGTTCATGCAACTGCCTTCGATGACAGTCACATTCCTTTACGAGGTGTGGATTGGCATCCAGTGGACCTATTAAATAATGAGAAGACAGAGCAATTGCTCTCCAACATAAAGCCTTCCCACCTGTTGCATTTGGCTTGGTACGTAGAACAAGGGAAATATTGGACGTCATTGGAAAATTTCAAATGGGTAGAGGCGAGCTTGGCTCTGACGCGGATATTCGCGGATAAAGGAGGTAAACGTGCCGTTTTTGCGGGAACCTGCGCGGAATATGATTGGAGCTTCAAGCTACTTTCGGAAAACACCACACCATGCGTCTCAAATACCCCATATAGCGCCTGCAAAAATGCTTTGTATTCCTTGCTGGCATCCTTTTCGGGTGCATCTGACATCAGCTATGCCTGGGGAAGGTTGTTTTTTCTTTTCGGGCCACACGAGCATCCTGCCCGCCTGGTTTCCTCTCTCGTTCGGTCTTTACTAAGAGATCAAGAATTTGAGTGCTCGGAAGGCCGACAGGTAAGAGACTTTCTTTATATTGAGGACGCCGCCCGGGCTTTTGTATCTTTATTGGAAAGCCCTGCAACGGGAGCCGTGAACATCGGCTCCGGGCAAGGTATCTCTGTTAGAAACATGATCAAAACCATTTCAAAACAAATTGGTAAAGACCATCTGATACAATTTGGGGCGCGACCAACCAATGACAATGAACCCGCAGAGTTTATTGCCGATATCAATCGTCTAAAAAATGAGGTGGGGTGGCAACCTAAGTACAACCTGGATCAATCATTAGATCTCACCATCCAATGGTGGAAAGCAGCGCTTGAGAGGGAGTCGATATGAGTTCCGAGTGCCCTGTTTGCAATTCAAGACGCACCGCACTAATTATTTCGAGGAAAAATACCCCCGTCCATCAGAATCTTTTAATGAGTGGTCCCAGTGAGGCGCGCTCCATCACCCGGGCCGACCTTGAAATTATGTGTTGCCAGGAGTGTGGATTTGTTTTTATTTCAGATTTTGATATTGGCAAACTCAGCTATGGCGACCAATATGACAATAATCAAACCTGTTCTTCTACTTTTCAGGTCCATTTGAATCAACTAGTGGATAGAATTCTCGGAGACGAACGCAATCAGAATTGCCGTTTCGTCGAAGTGGGATGCGGCCAGGGCCAATTTCTCCGCCGATTAATTGAAGAGGGATTGGACAATACGGGGACAGGCTTTGATCCCAGCTATACTGGCCCGGCCCATCTAATGGATGGCCGTTTAAATTTTGAAAAAAGGTATTATGATTCCAACTGCGCAGAAGTCCCGGCAGATGTTGTTGTTTGCAGACATGTCATCGAACATGTACCAAAACCACTCGATCTATTGAAATCGGTTCGGGAAGCGTTGAGTAATTCTCCTGGAGCGAGGCTCTACTTTGAAACTCCATGTGTTGAATGGATCTTCCGGAACCGCGTTGTGTGGGACTTCTTTTATGAGCACTGCTCTTTATTTTCAGCCGAATCGCTACGACGGGTGTTTGAGGTTTCTGGATTTGAAGTCACACACGTGGACCACATTTTTGATGATCAATACCTATGGCTGGAAGCAGTGGTGGGAACACCGGTAAAAACCAACTCTGGCAGTAGCAATGTCTTAAAGTTAGCACAGGCCTACAGCGAAGCGGAGGATGCTATTCTGGAAAATTGGAAACAAAGAATTCTAGGATTAAAATCACAGGGATTGGTCGCTCTCTGGGGTGCGGGTGCCAAAGGAGTGACCTTTGCCAATCTAGTAGATCCCAACTGCCAACTGCTGGAATGCGTGGTGGACCTGAATCCAAATAAACAGGGGAAATTCATTCCAGGCACCGGTCATCCAATCATTGATTACAAAGAGCTGGGCTCAAGAAATATTAAATCTGTTATTTTGATGAATCCAAATTATCTAAGTGAAAACCAAGCTTTTCTGCAACAGGCAGGCTTGGAAAATATCCAGTTATTTGATTAGGAACCTCCATGAAATTGAACATTGATACCGACAATAACACCCTGACCGTCATAGAGGGTGACCACCAGGAAACTTTTCCTCTCCATAGCAAGAAAGCGTTTGAACTCATATCCATGGAATGGACCAAGGTAGGGTGGAGCCAGAAATACCAGTATACCTTCAGCTGGATGGGGCGACCGGTAATTCAATTGCCTGAGGACATGATTCGTACCCAGGAAGTAATTTATCGCGTCAAACCGGATGTTATTATAGAAACCGGTGTGGCGCATGGCGGCTCACTGATTTACTATGCCAGTCTGTGCAAAGCAATGGAAAAGGGTCGCATCATAGGCGTTGATATTGAAATCAGACCGCATAACCGATCTGCCGTTGAAGCTCACGAACTCAGCCCATTGATTACCCTCATTGAAGGTAGCTCAACAGATGACGAGGTTGTAAAACAAGTTAAGTCGCTGGTGAATCCCGGTGAAAGCGTCATGGTCATTCTGGATTCCAACCATTCTAAACAACATGTGGCGGATGAACTCTTGGCCTATCATGATTTAGTGACCAAGGACTCTTATATTGTGGCTACCGATGGGCTGATGAAAGACTTATTTGATGTGCCACGAGGCGAAAAAGACTGGGCCTGGGATCACCCAACCGCCGCGGCGAAAGAATTTGCCGAATCGCATCCCGAATTCATCATCGAGCAACCCGCGTGGCCCTTCAATGAGAGTGCCCTGACTGAAAATATCACCCACTGGCCTGGCGCATGGTTGAAACGAATACGTTGAAAAAAACTCCTAAACTTAGATCCAACATTCTGGCAAATTTTGCGGGCAAAGGCTGGACAGCCCTGATGGCACTGGTTTTTGTCCCGATCTATATCGATTTTATCGGGATAGAAGCGTATGGACTGGTGGGCATTTTTTTATCCCTTCTTGCCCTTTCGACCATCCTTGATCTCGGGTTGAGTACCAGCTTGAATAAGGAGTTGGCCCATATGTCCGTTCATAAAGAGAACATTGCTCAGGACATGAACAACATGGTCCGCACTCTGGAATTGGTTTATTGGGCTTTGGCTATTCTGATAGCCGGAATTATCGCCCTGTCTGCCCCCCTCCTGACCGAGTATTGGCTATCTCCAAAATTGCTCACCGAGGAGCAGGTTTTCCAAGCCATCGTGTTGATGGGACTGGCCATTGCCTGCCAATGGCCAGTCACGTTATATTCAGGAGGCCTGATGGGCCTTCAACAACAGGTCAAGCATAATTTAATCCTGGTGGTTTTCTCGTCATTGCGCGCTGTTGGGGCTATTATGGTGCTGTGGCTTATTTCTCCCACCATACAGGCATTTTTCATATGGCAACTTATTGTCAGCCTGCTTCAAACCATTGCAACCCGAATAACGTTAAAAATGTGCCTGCCTTACTCAAAATTTGCCGGCCAATTTGAATTTTCACTTCTCAAAAAATTGTGGCGCTTTGCCGCCGGAATGACCTTCATATCAATACTTGCGATACTTCTGACTCAACTGGACAAAATCATTTTAAGCAAAATGCTCTCGCTGGAAATGTTTGGATACTACACTCTGGGGGCCATGGTCGCGACTTCTGTATATGTAATGGTATTGCCCATTCAATCCGCTTTGTTTCCCCGTTTTTCTCAATTGGTCTCCAAGGGAGATGACAAAGAACTCGGCCGACTGTACCATCAGTCCTGCCAGTGGGTTTCCCTGGCGGTCCTGCCTGTAGCAGGCCTGATCGCCCTGTTCTCTAAGCAGATTTTACTCCTCTGGACCGGAGATCAAGACATCGTGACACACACCCATGCACTGGTCAGTTTGCTCACCATTGGCAGTTCCTTGAATGCCATGATGCAACTCCCTTACAGCCTGCAACTGTCGCATGGCTGGACGAAACTCGCTTTATATATGAATCTGGCTTCAGTTGCAGTCCTGATTCCATGCATGGCTTATCTGACCTCCTTGTACGGGGCTATCGGCGCAGCAATGGTCTGGGTGCTTTTGAATGCTGGCTATGTATTAATCGGCATACAACTGATGCATCGGAGATTGTTGAAAGCGGAGAAATGGAACTGGTACTTGCAGGATTTCGCTACTCCCCTGGCAGGAGTTTTAGTTGTCGCGCTCCCTGCTTACTTATGGCATCCCGAATTGAATAATGTTTTCGCACAGCTTTGCTGGCTGGTTCTGACTTTTATTTCCTCCTTGTTCATGGCCGCACTACTGACGCCGGTCAGTCGGCAAGCTTTAAAGCGTTTTACCTTGGTCAAAGCATAAAACCCTATGAATACCGAGCCTCCTCTGATCACCACAATTATCCCGACCTATCGCAGACCTGAATTGCTCAAGCGTTCTATTGAAAGCGTCCTGCGGCAAACTTATCCCCACCTTCAGGTGTGTGTCTATGACAATGCTTCAGGGGATGAAACGGCTCAAGTCGTTGCCGATCTGGCAAAAAAAGATCCTCGCGTGAAATATCATTGTCATGCGGAGAATATTGGGGCTTTCAATAACTTTATCTATGGAATGGAACGTGTCAATACCCCCTTTTTCTCGTTTCTTTCCGATGATGATTTATTGTTGCCCAATTTTTACGAAATCGCCACGGACGGGTTTAATAAATATCCAGACGCTATGTTTTCCGCCGCCTCAACCATTGCAATGACTAAGACCGGTAATATTTTGGATGTATCATTACTTTCATGGTCACGAGAAGGTTATTTCAGCCCGCCAGAGGGTATGTTTGAAATGGCCCACGGTTGCCCTGCATGGACCTCGATCCTGTTTCGCCGGGAAACCATTGATGAAGTCGGACCATTGGATATCGATATCATTGGACCGGCGGATTACGACTTTCAATTGCGGACCGCTATCCGCTTCCCAATTGTTGTCGTGAAGAAACCATGCGCTATTTTTTTAAATCACGAATCCTCATTCAGCGCCAACACGAGCCTTGACCATTTTTGGCCGGGGTGGAAAAAACTCAATGAAAAAATTTATGACGATCAAAGAATTCCCTTAGAGGTAAGGAAACAAGCGACCGATTTATTGTCGAAATATTTTCGAAGGGCTTTAATCAGCATGGCGATCAAATTAATGATAAAAAGAAATCGTGGTGATCTGATGAGAATTTCTGAAATTTTTCGTCAGTATTTAAACCTCCCGGGAAAAGCCGTGACACTAAAGGTTATGGCACAGATTTTCCGCATTCCCGGAACGGGCCGGATGATCGCCTGGGCTGACCGCCTCAGGCGCACACTGGGAACCGCCAGGAAAAAATCACAACTGAATCGGGAGTATGGAGATTACGTCAAGTGGTTATAACAATCAAATACCCATGGCAATTTGAAGGACTTCATCCATGAGTGTGGCCCTGGTGACAGGCGCAACTGGAGTCGTTGGACGTTATATTACAGATGCGCTACTAGCGCGGGATGATCGTGTTCGGATTGTCACCCGCAGGTCCATTAAACCCTGGCACGCCAACCTGGAGGTCGTCCAGGGAGACCTACGGGATAGACAAATAATAGAGGACTCTCTAACCGGCGTGGACTCTGTTTATCATTGCGCCGCTGAGTTCCACAACCAGGGTCAGATATGGGAAGCCAATGTCCATGTCACAGAGCGCCTACTGGAAGTGTTGGCGTCTCAACCAACCCGGTACTTGTGCTATATGGGTTCCGCCGGTGTCCTGGGGGCCTCGAATGACGCATGGGTTGATGAAACAACGCCCTGCCATCCGCGCGACCTCTATGAGCGCAGTAAATGGGAAGCAGAAAAAATGGTGCTGTCGTCTTCGCTGAATATGAATATTTGCGTTCTGCGGCCAGTGTTTGTAGTTGCTCCGGAACGACCTGGTTGCCTCTCTTATGCCATCCGGGATAACTGGAGGGACCGCCTCATGATCTGGGTGAAAGGGCAAGAGCGTGCCCACATCATTCACGCCGGAGATATCGCCACCGCCGCAATCCACTTTCAAAATCGCGATCTGGCGCAACCCCAATGTTTTTTCGTCGCGTGCGATGAAGACGAACTAAGTACCCTGCGCGGTATGTATGGTTATTTTCATAGAAAGATTCCGAACAGTGGTGGCGCCGAGGAGATAGCGCTTCCGGCCAGCCTGCCCTTGTGGATTCCTCATAATATTCGGACGCTGAGACGTGGACCCAGCCTGCATGGCAGAGTGCGCTTTTCCTCCAGGAAACTCCAGGACTATGGTGTACGGTTACCCTATGGTTTTAGAGGCGCCATTGATGATATTCGCTCCCAGGTGTCGCCCCCGTGAAAATCTTACACGTTAACATGTCGCTTGACCCGGTCTCCGGAGGGGGAACAACAGAGAGAACGACCAAGCTTAATTTGGCATTGAATGAGTTCCGAGAAGTCGAAGCACGCATCCTGACCACGGATGCCGGCCTGGATGGCTCGAATCCTTTGACCATTCCTCCCGACCAGGCTGTGATTCTGCCCTGCTGGAATAGGCGCTGGTACTTACCGGCTCCCTACTTTATAAAAATCTACCGTATCATCGCCTGGGCGGATATTATTCACCTGATGAATCATTGGACTCTGCTGAACGCCTGGGTGTATTGGATGGCCCGGTGGTTGAAGAAACCCTACGTCGTCTGCCCAGCCGGAGCGCTTAAAATTTACGGACGCTCCTCAGTCTTGAAGCGTTTCTATAATTTTGTGGTCGGACGCTCTATAATAAAGAATGCTGACGCTCTGATAGCTATTACGGAGGATGAAGCGGCGTTATTCCGGCAAGAGAAAGTTCCTGACCATAAAATTGTTCACATACCCAATGGGGTTTGGGAAAAGGATTTCACCTGCAAGAACGAGAACCTATTTCGAGAGCATTCCAAGCTGGGGAAGGCCCCTTTTCTTCTTTACCTTGGCCGCCTAAACTCAATTAAAGGTCCGGATATTTTACTTAAAGCTTTCTGTCAAGTCGCAGATAAGTTCCCTGAATTACACTTGGTTTTCGTAGGGCCCGACGGAGGAATGCAGGAGGAACTTAAAACCCTTATCAAACAGGAGGGGCTATCAAACCGGGTTCATTTAATAGGCTTCGCCGGGGGAGACCTGAAATCCAGCGCCTATCATGGAGCCGAATTACTGGTAGTTCCCTCGCGGCACGAAGCCATGTCCATTGTTGCTCTTGAGGCGGGAATTTGCGGCACGCCGGTATTATTGTCCGACCAGTGCGGCTTCGATGCTCTTGCGGAAGCGGGAGGGGGCAGGATCACCCCAGTCGACATTGATGCGATGGCGGCTTCTTTAGATGATTTACTCTCGAACCGCACCGAATTGACTGCAATGGGATCCCGCGCCAAAAATTATATCGCTGAAAATTTCAGTTGGTCGATTGCGGCCCGAAATCATTTAAATTTATACAAGAAAATCATTCCAGCGGAAATATGAAGATACTCATTATCAGTCAGTATTTCTGGCCGGAAAACTTCAGAATCAACGACCTTGCCAGAGGGCTGATTGACAAAGGACACCAGGTGACTGTCCTAACCGGGCAACCGAATTATCCGGGCGGACAATTTTATCCCGGCTACGGTTTTTTTAAAAATTTCAAACAATATCATGAAGGTATAAAGATTATTCGCGTGCCTTTACTTCCCAGGGGTCAGGGAAGGAGTATTCGACTATTTCTGAACTATATTTCCTTCGCCTTGTCGGGAAGCATACTGGGTCCCCTGTTGTGCCGGGGACACTTTGATGTCATTTTCGTGCATGAGCCTTCTCCTATCACGGTTGGATTCCCAGCAATTGTATTGAAGATATTCAAAAAGGCTCCTATAATATTCTGGGTTTTGGATTTGTGGCCCGAGAGCTTATCAGCTACCGGCGCGGTAAAATCTCCGATTATTTTGGATGGAGTCCGACGAGTCGTTAAATTTATTTATGACCGGTGCGATAAAATTTTGGTACAATCCAGAGGATTTGTCTCTCGCATCAAAGAGTTGAGCATTCCTTCCGAGAAAATTTTATATTTCCCAAGCTGGGCGGAGGATTTGTATCAACCGCTATCCCGGTCCCATAATTATGAAATTCCCGAACTGCCGAGAGGTTTCCTAGTCATGTTTGCAGGAAATATCGGGGTGGCTCAGGATTTTCCGACCCTTCTAGGTGCCGCAGAAAAGCTCAAATCCCATAAAAATATCCATTGGATTATTATTGGAGACGGTCGCAAATTCGATTGGGTTAAAGAGGAGGTCCTCAATCGGGGATTAAGCCAGAATGTCCATCTTCTGGGACGATATCCCTTAGAAAAGATGCCGTCTTTTTTCTCAAAAGCAGATGTCCTGCTTGTCACTCTAAAGCGTGATCCCATTATGTCTCTTACTATCCCCGGAAAAATACAATCCTATCTCGCAAGTGGACGACCTATTATCGCCGCCATGGATGGAGAGGGCGCTCAAATTATTCGGGAAGCTGGAGCGGGAATGGCCTGCCCAGCAGAAAACATTGATGGCCTTGCGCAAGCCGTATTTCAAATGTCTCAAAAATCACTGGATGGGCTAAAAATCATGGGAGAAAAAGGCCACCAATACTATAAAGAAAATTTTGATCGGTTATCCCTGTTTGATAAACTCGAATCTTGGATGCTGCATTCCAATACTTCCAAACCTTGTTGATCAGCCCTCTTCTGTTGGAATACCTCTGTGAGCGAATTTAGCGAAAAAATCATCATGATTACCGGCGGAACCGGTTCCTTTGGTCATACTTTCCTGGATTATCTTCTTCGTGAGGACTTCAAAGAAGTCCGCATATTCAGCCGAGATGAGCTGAAACAGGAATTAATGCGAACTGAGCTGAACAATCCTAAAGTAAAATTTCATATTGGAGACATCCGGAATCGTGATAGCGTCGATGATGTAATGAAGGACGTGGATTACGTTTTTCACGCTGCGGCCTTGAAGCAAGTGCCGTCCTGCGAATTTTTCCCAATGCAGGCTGTTCTCACCAATGTGATCGGCAGTCATAACATCATCGAATCAGCGATCAGAAATGGAGTATCTAAACTAATCTGCCTGGGTACGGACAAAGCGGTTTATCCTATCAACACCATGGGTGTAACCAAGGCTTTAATGGAAAAAGTGGCCCAGGCGGCTTCGCGAAATCTCATGGAAAATGAAACTCTGATTGCCAGTGTGCGGTATGGCAACGTGATGTGTTCCCGCGGATCGGTCATTCCTCTCTTTATAAAGCAAATTAAAGAGAATAAAGCCATTACTTTAACTGTGCCGGAAATGACTCGCTTTATGATGCCTCTCCGTGATGCCATTGACCTTGTGGTGTACGCTTTTAAAAACGCAAAGCAAGGCAATATTTTCATAAGGAAATCTCCGGCCTGCTCCGTAATGGATCTCGCGACTGCATTAAAAAATATCTTCAATTCCAAAGCGGAGATCAAGGTAATCGGCATGCGCCACGGCGAAAAACTTCATGAAACCCTCGCCTCACGCGAGGAATTGGCCAAAGCTGAGGATTTGGGTAACTATTATAGAGTTTGCATGGATGGACGGGATTTGAACTACAACAAATACACCGTTGAAGGTGACGTCAAAGAAGCGGACCTGGAAGATTATACTTCTTTTAATACCCAGCGTATGAATCTCGATGAGCTTGAAAAACTACTACTCTCTATCCCGGAAGTTTCTTCCGAACTTAATTGACTGCTTCATATATCCATCCCATGCGCCAAATCACACCCCCGGAATTTTAATTGCATGAAAATTGGTATCACAGGAATCAATGGATTGATCGGCTGGCACCTCAGGGCCTTTCTTCATGGCCAGCCGGGGGTGGAGGTGATTGCCGGAGACCGCTCTACCTTTGCCGATGAAACCAGACTAGAGAATTTTGTTTCCACATCGGATGTAATCGTCCATCTGGCGGGGTTGAATCGGGGGGACGACCAGGAAATCGAATCCACCAACATTGAATTGACCCGGTCTCTTATCGCTGCATGCGAACAAAAAAAACATATCCCCCACATCATCTTCTCCTCGTCCACACATATTTACAGAGATTCGGCTTACGGCCGGTCTAAAAAGATTTGCGCTCAAGACCTTCGTGAATGGGCCGCGCGCAATCATGGGGTTTTCACCAATCTGATTTTACCTCACGTGTTCGGCGAATTAGGCAAACCCTTTTACAATTCGGTAGTTTCAACCTTTTGCCACCAAGTTGCCAATGGTGAAGAACCCAGAATCGATCAGGACGGCCGGTTGGAATTGGTTCATGCCCAGGAGGTCGCCCGCAGAATCTACGAACTCGTTACCTCCAGGAGAAACGAGGATGTTGTGGTTTCCGGAAATCCAATCACAGTCAGCAGCCTGCTTGAAAAGATCCATCAATTAGCGGACAGTTACAGCAATCACGTTATTCCAGACTTGAGGGATACGTTTTCTCTCGATCTTTTTAACACTTACCGCTCCTACCTGTTTCCGGGGCAATTTCCCCGCTCGATAAAACTTCATAAAGACAACCGTGGAGAATTATTTGAAGCCTGCAAAAATCTCAATGGTGGGCAAATCTTTCTTTCCACCACACATCCCGGCATCACCCGCGGAAACCATTATCATCTGAGCAAGGTGGAGCGCTTTCTGGTTGTGAGAGGAGAAGCCATCATTCGCATTCGTCGATTGTTTCACGATGAAATTTTTGAATATCCTGTGAGCGGAAGGAATCCCCAATACATCGACATACCCACACTTCATACCCACAATATTACCAATACGGGCGATAAGGAATTATTGACTTTGTTTTGGGCGCATGAGATATTCGATCCGAATTCTGCAGATACCGTAGCCGCCCCCGTATAAGACTCCCGGCGAGATCAACTATGAACAAACTCAAAGTCATGACGGTCCTCGGAACGCGCCCGGAAATTATCCGGCTTTCCCGCGTTATTTCCATGCTCAACCGGACGGTTGAACACAAATTGATTCATACGGGACAAAATTACGATTACGAGCTCAACGAAATATTTTTCAAGGATCTTGAACTGCCCAAGCCGGATTATTTTTTGGATGTCAAAGCGGATACGCTGGGCAATATGCTGGGCAATATTTTAATTTCCGTCGAAAAGGTTTTTGCAAAGGAAAGGCCCGACGCCGTCCTTATACTTGGGGACACCAACAGTTCCATTGCAGGAATATTGGCCAAGCGCATGAAAATTCCTCTTTATCACATGGAAGCGGGGAACCGCTGTTTCGACCAGAACGTGCCCGAGGAAATCAACCGCAGAATTATTGATCATATCAGCGATTTCAATCTCGTCTATACCGAGCATGCCCGGCGACACCTGATTTCGGAAGGCCTTCCGCACCGCCACATCTACCTCACAGGCTCTCCTCTGAAAGAAGTTCTGGATTATTATGCCGATGCAATCGAAAGCTCCAAAGTTCTAGACCGTCTAAAAATAAAAGCCCGGAAATACTTTCTAGCAAGCATTCATCGGGAAGAAAACGTAGACAACACTGAAAACCTATCTAATCTTCTTGCCGCTCTGGAAGATATCTGGAAGCAGTATAAATATCCTATCATCATTTCCACCCATCCGCGTACTCGGAAGAGAGTGGAAAGTCTGGTTGGTTATCAACCCAACTCCGCCATACATTTTGTAAAACCTTTCGGTTTTTTAGATTACAATAAACTTCAGAAAAACGCATTTTGTGTACTTTCAGACAGCGGGTCCATCAGTGAGGAATCCGCAATCCTCTCGTTTCCTGCAGTGACCATGAGAAATTCCATGGAACGCCCCGAGGGCTTGGATTCTGGGGGTATCATTATTACAGGTCTCGATTCCGACATTATCTTGCAAGCTATTGAAACTGTGACTTCCCAGCACGCGGCTGGCATGATCCCCACTGTTCCTTTCGAATATCAAATCAGTAATGTTTCCCAGAGGGTTACAAACCTTATTATTGGAACAGCTAAACTTTGCCATACGTGGACCAATGTATTTGAAAATGATTGATGCGTTTTAATTCACCAGCATGAAAAAAGCCTTAGTGACTGGCACATCAGGATTTATCGGGCAGGCACTGTGTTCTCAACTATTGAATAAGGGTTGGCACATACAGGCCTTGGTTCGCCGGCAAATCAGCGGCCCCTGGCAAGAATCGTTTATCGGGGATTTG
>JAOUPX010000011.1 GCA_029879645.1 Nitrospinota bacterium | reverse complement strand
TTTATCCCGCTTGCCCGCCACATCGAAGGCCACCCTGGCGATACGCTCGATTTCCGCCTCGGTATAGACCAGCGTGTTGACGCCCCTGCGGGTGCCATCCGGCAGGGTTTCTATCCCGCGCGGCTCGCCGAAATAGATGCCGCCGGTCAGTTCACGGACCACCATGATATCGAGCCCCTCCACCACTTCCGGCTTGAGGGTCGATGCTTCCGACAGCGGAGCGAAGATTTTGGCCGGGCGCAGATTGGCGAACAATCCCAGGTTGGAGCGGAGACCCAGCAGGGCCCGTTCCGGCCGCAGGGAGAAGTCGATGGTCTCCCACTTGGGCCCGCCGACCGCGCCGAGCAGAACGGCATCGGCAGATTGAGCGGCTTTGAGGGTGTCGTCCGGCAGGGGATGACCTGCGGCCTCGTACCCGGCGCCGCCCACCGGGGCCTCGGTCAGATTCAGCTTGAGATTCTTCTTGTTCTCGATGATTTTGAGAATTTTGACCGCTTCGCGGATCACTTCGGGGCCGATGCCATCGCCCGGCAATACGGTGATGTTGAATTCCTGACTCATTAAATACCCTTTGCAATATGTTCAATGGACTTAAAAAGAAGAGCATTATACCCGAAAAGCCGGTGGTGCCAAGAGGGCTTTGATAATGAATAATTCCCCCTCCCCTTCAAAAGGGGAGGATGGGAGGGGTTGATAACCCATCCAAATTTTGCAGTTGCCTCATTAATGAGGCCTATTTGAAACACAGAACCTTCGTCGCCGTTGGCTCCTCAGGATGACACTACCTATCTCTCTGTCATTCTGAGCCCTTCGACTAGCTCAGGACAGGCTCCGCGAAGAATCTATGTTTAGATTCTTAAAAAGGAAAAGTCATCAACCACCCCCAGCCCCTCTTCTCTGAGAGACCTTTTCATAACGCAGATAGTTAAATACTCCTCCCCTTGCTGAGGGGAGGATACAGGTGGGGTGCGGGTTTGTAGTTGCCCGATTCATCGGGCGGTTTTGAAAGGAGCCCCATAAATAGGGCGACTACAATGCAAGGTAAAGGGCACCACAACCTCCCCTGTATCCCCTCCTTCGCAAGGAGGGGAAAAATCCTAATCTCACTATTAATTATGCAAAGGTCTAGGTCTTTATGGACTTTTAGCCTTTTTTCGAGGGCTTTTTTTGCCATAGACCACCTTGACCAGCCGGAGTCCTCTTGAGGGAGCCGTGGGACCCGCGATCCGCCGGTTCTTCGATTTCAAAATCGTCTGCATCTGCTCCGGCGGCCATTTGCCCCAGCCGATCTCGATCAGGGTGCCGACGATGTTGCGGACCATGAACTTCAGGAATCCGCTGCCGTCCACGGTGATGGTGATAAAATCGTCCTTCTTGGCAATGGTTAACCTGAAAATCTGGCGCACGGTGGTTCTGGCGGTACAACCGGAGCCTTGGAAGGATTTGAAATCCTTTTTGCCCACCAGGTAGCGGGCGGCCTTGCGCATGGCCCCGACGTTGAGCGGAGTCATCATGTAATGCACCATCCGGCAGTGCAGGGCCGACGGGTAATCCCGGTTCAGGATGGTATAGCGATAGGTCTTGCGGGTGGCCGATTTCTGCGCATGGAAATCGGGTTTGGCCTCCTCGACCTTTTTCACCACGATGTCGTGCGGAAGCAGGCTGTTCAGGGCTTTCAGAAACTCTCTGGGCTTCATCGTAGATGCGGTCATAAAGTGGGCCACCTGCCCTTCCGCATGCACCCCGGAATCGGTCCGGCCCGAGCCGATCAACCGGGTCTTTTTCTTGGTGATTTTCTCGAGCTTGGCCTCAATGACTTCCTGAATACTGAGTTCCCTCGGCTGATACTGCCAGCCGTGGTAGCGGGTCCCCTCGTACTCCAGCAACAGCTTGATTTTTCTCATATTCAGGAACCTCAGCCGATAACATAAAAAGCGCGCCGGCATTGCACCAGCGCGCTATTCTTTTTATTCGACTCCCTTTAAAAACTCAAGGGGTTTATCCGGTTTTATAATCGGATTTTAATTTTGATTTTCAAAACTGAACTGTCAGGTGGATTCATGCTCCCTCTATTCTCCTTACAGGTTGAACATACCTTCCACCTCCAATATATCCCCCCGCCCCCAATTCGCAACATTTTTTGATTCAAAGTAACCTTTTTATCCAGTGGCCCGGTCTTGTGATACAATACCGCAAACCCAGAAACTTGGAGATCCTGTATCTCTTGAAAAAATAAGGAGTTGACCTATGAAAACCTATGATGATCTGGCCGGCGACGGCGGGTCTAACGTCATAGAACAGGTTGTTTCCCAGCGGGAAAAACTGCGAAAACGGCTCGATCCCATCAAATATAAGATTTCCGTGATGAGCGGCAAGGGCGGCGTCGGCAAAAGTTCCGTCACTGCCAATATGGCGGCCTGCCTGGCCTCGCTGGGACATAAAGTGGGCATCCTGGATGCCGACTTGAACGGTCCCAGCATTGGGAAACTGCTCAATGTACCCCACTCCGAAAAACTGCAAATCAGTCCTGAAGGGGTTCAGCCGGCAATAGGCGCTCTGGGGATCAAGGTCATGTCCATGGACATGCTTCTGCCCAACCCCGACTCCCCTGTGATGTGGAATGAGGGCAAGGACGCCACGGCGGTCTGGATCAGCATGATGGAATCACAGGCCCTGCGGGAACTGCTGACCGATACCATCTGGGGTGAGCTGGATTACCTTTTGATCGATATGCCGCCCGGAAGTGACCGCATCGACAACGTGCGCGACCTGATCCCGGAACTGGCCGGTGTGGTGGAGATCACCATTCCGTCTCAAATTTCCCAGCACATCGTTTCAAAATCCATCACCAAGAGCAGTCAACTGGGCGTGTCCATCATCGGACTGGTGGAAAACATGGCGACCTACGTTTGCCCTCACTGCAATGAAGAAGGCAAACTGTTTGAAGGCGAGGACGTGGAAAAACTGTCCAAAGACAAAAAGATTCCCCTGCTGGGAAGCATCCCGTTTGATACGCGGGTGTCCCGTCAATCCGGATCGGGCAAGCTGTTCTTTGAAGAACATTCCGACTCGGTCACCGGACAGGCTATCAGGCAGGTGGTCGACAACATACTGAAATTCATCCAAAATAAATCCAACTAAGGAGACACAATGAAATTCCTTTGCATACCCTGCGACGAGCAAATGGTAACGCAGGCAGACGGCATCATGCCGAAGGAGAAAGAGAGCATCGCTCTGAAGTTCAAATGCAACAAATGCGGGCATTCCATCGCCATGCTGACCAATAAATTTGAAACCGAGTTCGTCAACAAACTGGGCGTGGAAGCCGGCGGACCGTCCGAGATGGCCAATACGCCATTTGCCATGATGGGATCCACGCTGGCCCAGGGCAAGGAAGAGCTCAAGAAAGCCGCACCTGCCGAAGGGGATTTCGAGTGGACTCAGGAAGCGAAGGACCGGATTCAGAAAGTGCCCTTCTTCGTTAGAGGCATGGCTAAAAAGACGGTTCTCAGCTTCGCCAAGGAAAGAGGCATCAAGGTGATTGATGGGGCGTTGATGGACGAGGTACGCGACAAGGTGGGGATGTAATACCCACCCTCTCCGACTAAAGGGAAAACACAAAAACCCAGCCCGAGGGCTGGGTTTTTTATTGGGTATGGCTCACTATGTTTATGCGGCGGATTTGGCTTTACAATCCTGGCACTGACACAAACTCCTAAGCAGGGAATAAGGGTACAGTCCCGTGCTGTGGCCGTCGTTCCAGTCGAACTGGACCGCATAAAGCCCTACCGTTTTAAGCTTGAGGGGACGGATGGTATCCTGGATCATTCCCGGCTTGATTTTCTTCTCGCCGGTCCATTCGTCAATACAGTTGGCGCAGGGGCATTTCTCCCGCAGAAACTTGACATGATAAATCGATTCATGCCCATCGGTCCAGGTGATTCCCAAAGTGGCTTCGTCGATTTGTTTGATATCGCTCGGCGAGGGGCCATTGGGCTCCTCGTTGGTTTCTTCTGACATGTGTTTTCCCAAAGTTATAGATTAAAGTAATACCTTAACTTTTCCACGCTAACTCAAATCCAGCTCCCACTTTTTTGGATGCTTTCGTCTGATTGATACTGATCTGCGCCGCCACCTGTCCCGCCAGATGCCGATACGCCTGACTGGCCAGGGAATCGGGTTGGCTGAGGGTGATCGGCAATCCCGAGTCACCGGCAGTGACCACATCCGGCAAGAGAGGGATTTCTCCCAGAACCGGAACCTTGAACTGGTCGGCCAACTGCTTGCCAGCCCCGGAGGCAAAAATATAGTGTTTTTTATCGCACCCGTCACAAACGAAGTAGCTCATATTTTCGACCACGCCAAGCACCGGCACCTTCACCTGCTGGAACATTTTGACACCTTTTTCAGCATCGATCAGGCTGATTTGCTGGGGAGTCGTCACGATCACTCCGCCCGATAACGGAGCGCGCTGGGTGAGAGTCAATTGCACGTCGCCGGTTCCCGGCGGCAGGTCGATCACCAGATAATCGAGTTCGCCCCATTCCACATTTTGCAGGAATTGCTGGATGATGCCTCCCAGCATGGGTCCACGCAACATAAGCGGTTGACCCTCTTCAGTCAAAAAGGCGGCAGATACGACTTTGAGCCCGTGTTTTTCGTGAGGATGGAATTTATTATTTCCGGCGCCTTTGGGCGGGGAAATGGGGATTCCCATCATCTTCGGGATACTGGGTCCATAAATGTCGCCATCCATCAATCCCACCTTTGCGCCGGTCTGGCTCAAGGCAATGGCGAGATTGGTGCTGACGGTGGACTTGCCGACTCCGCCCTTGCCACTGGCGACCGCAATGATATTCTTCACACCGGTCAGAATAGGTTGTGAATGCTCCGAAGCGCGGACTGCGGCAGTCATGTTGACGTCCACCTCCGACACGCCATCAATGGCCCCCACCTTTTGGCTACATTCATTTTTAAGCTGTTCTTTCACCGGGCAGGCGGGAGTGGTCAATTCCACATCAAACCTCACCTTCCCGTTATCTATATTCAGGTTTTTGACAAACCCGAGATCGACAATATTTTTATGAAGGTCCGGATCCATCACGGTTTTCAACGCGGCCATGACCTTTACCTGCAGTTCCTGATCAGACATCTATTTCTCCTAATAAGAGGTATCCCGAACAATCGCGGTGGCGAACTGTACGCTAAGCCTTGGAAAATCCATTTCGGATGGCGACAGGGGATGGTTGAAATCTGGTTGAGATTTTAAGATGATTTGACGGGATATCAAAATTCTATTTCCGCTCAAACTGAATTTAGGATGATTTATCACTAAAAAAGATTTTTATAATTCCGTTAAGTGGTCTCTATGTACCGGCAACAAAGCCTCCGAAATGCCAGATTTCACTTTGCCGCACCCGTTTTTTTCATCAAAAAGACGACCATATGTAGTATAAATTCTAAAAATATACCCCCATATCTTGTATTTTTAACTTTACAAATCAGGCTCGAGCAATTAAATTCTTATCTTTGAAGCATTTAGGGTTTAACCTGAAAATGGCTTTGGCGCAATCATTCACTGTGTTCAATCCGCTTTTTTCAGGCACCTCAATTCTGTCACCGATACCCACTGAAATCATTTCATTGGAAATTCATTCAGGCACTCAATTGATTCATGGCTAAAGAAAAAGAATCAGACATAAATCACGAGCTGGAAAACCGTTTCCTGACATACGCGCTTTCCACTATCGTTTCACGCTCCCTTCCGGATGTACGGGACGGATTGAAGCCCATTCACCGCCGCATACTCTATGCCATCAACAGCATGGGAGTCACCTCCGACGCCAAGCCGGTCAAGTCGGCTAAAATCATCGGTGAGGTGCTGGGTAAATACCATCCCCACGGCGACGCTTCCACTTACGAGTCCATGGTACGAATGGCGCAGGACTTTTCGATGCGCTATCCCCTGGTAGACGGCAAAGGAAATTTCGGCTCCCTGGACGGCGACCCGCCCGCTGCCTATCGTTACACCGAGGGGCGGTTGACGCCGATCACCTCCTACATTCTGAACGACATCAAAAAAGACACAGTCGATTTCCGAATGAATTATGACAATACCCTTAAAGAACCGGAAATCCTCCCATCCCGAATTCCCAATCTGCTGATCAACGGTTCATCGGGTATCGCAGTGGGCATGGCATGTTCGTTTCCCAGCCACAACCTGACGGAAGTGATCAGCGCGTTGATTTCCCTTGTGGACGATCCAAATCAAACCACCGCCCAGATCATGAAGTCCATCAAGGGGCCGGACTTTGCAACAGGCGGCATCATACTGAATTCCAAAACAGAACTGCGTCAAGCATACGATCAGGGAATGGGTGCGGTGAAAATGCGCGGGGAATGGGAATCCGAAGATCTCTCCCGAGGCAAAAAACAAATAATTCTGACGGCCATTCCCTATGGTGTGAACAAGTCCCGGCTAATTGAAAAAATAGCCGAAATCATCATGAGCAAAAAGCTCCTGGCCTTAACGGATATCCGTGATGAGAGCGACGAGAAGGTACGCGTGGTTCTGGAAATCAAGACCGGAACGGATCCGGAAATGATCATGACCTATCTGTTCAAGCACACGGAACTGGAATCCAATTTCCAATTGAACTTCAATTGCCTCAAACCGACCGGCGAGCCGGCCCGTCTCTCTCTCAAGGAAATCTGCACCCATTTCCTTGATTTCCGAAAAGACGTCATCGTTCGGCGTTTGAAATTCGACCTGGCAGTTCTCGAAAAACGCCTTCACATTCTGGCGGGGTTTGTCATCATTTTCCAAAACCTTGACCAGGCCCTTAAGCTGATTCGCTCTTCCAAATCCAGGCAGGAAGCGTCGACCAAACTCAAGCAAGAGTTCAGACTGGATGACGAGCAGGTTACCGCTGTCCTTGAGATTCCGTTATACCGTCTGGTATCCATGGAAATCGACAAGATCAAGCTTGAGCAAAATGAAAAACTCAAAGAACAAAATGAAATAAAAAGCATTCTGGCGTCCCAAAAAAAAATCTGGGGTGTCGTCAAAACCGAACTCAAGGAAATCGATGATAAATTCGGTGACAAACGGCGCACAAAAATCAAAACCATTGAAACGGTGGAATACAATGCCGAAGATTTTATCGAACACGAAGACGTGGTACTGGTGCTTTCTCGAAATGGCTGGTTACGGAAAATAAAAACCCTGAACGATCCCGCGACGCTGAAATATAAGGAAAAAGACGGTCTTTTGGGAATCGTGCGTACCAATACCCGTGATCTGGTGGCAATTTTCACCTCAGCTGGGATGGTTTACATTCATAAAGTTTTCAATCTGCCCTATACGCGAGGTGGCTTCGGAGAACCGGTTCAGAGTTTATTCAAATTCGGTGATGGCGAGCGCGTCATCAAAATATTGTCACTCCCTGGAACCGAAACTGAGGCCGCAAAAACCGAGGACACAGGAGAACAGCACGCATTCGATTTCGAAGATAGCGTTAAAAATTCCGAAGAACTGTTATTCGTCAACGATGCGGGCAATGGCTTCCGGTTCCCGGTGGCTAACCTGACGGAAACCACACGTGCCGGCAAACGGGTCATGTCCATTAAAAAGGATGCACGCATGGTAGCGGTCAGCCCGGTAACGGGGAGTTACGTATTCCTGGTATCGGAGGCTGGCAAAGGCCTGCTGATAGAACTTGAACAAGTCACTCAATTGAGCGGCGCGGGACTGGGTGTCAAGTTGATGAACCCCGCCAAAAGTAAAGTGTCCGCCGCCCGTTGCATGGACCGCAAGGCAACCATCCAGATGATTTTCGAGGAAGGAAAAAGCAAAGAGCTGAATCTCTCCAAAATAACCCCTCAAAATCGCGGCGGCCAGGGAGTGTTTGTTGCGAAAGATAAAAAAATAATCAACCTTATTTGAATCCTATGAGCAGTTATAAAGCAAAAGACATTCAGGTTCTGGAAGGACTGGAACCGGTCCGCAAACGGCCGGGTATGTATATCGGCTCGACCTCTTTACAGGGACTGCATCACCTTGTCTGGGAAATCCTGGACAACTCCGTCGATGAAGCCTTGAACGGCCACTGCGATCAGATTGAAATTGAGATCGCAAAGGACCACAGAATCACGATCAAAGATAATGGCCGTGGCGTCCCGATCGACACCTTCCAGAATACTAAAAAGAGCGCCATGGAAGTTCTCTTCACCACCCTGCATTCGGGAGGAAAGTTTCAGGAAGGCAGTTACAAGGTGTCGGGGGGATTACACGGTGTGGGGATGGCCGTGGTATGTGCTTTATCGGAACAATTGACCGCTACCTCCCGTAGGGATGGTTTTGAATGGACCCAGGAGTTTTCTCGGGGCAAAGCCCAGGGCAAGCTGAAAAAAGGCAAAGCCTGCCGGAACCGCGGGACCGAAGTTTCTTTTATACCGGACCCGCAGATTTTCCCAAAAATCGAGTTCAACGTGAAATGGATTCTGGAGCGTGCGGAATCGAAAGCGTTCCTCAATAAGGGCCTCAAGATCATCGTTAAAGAGGACAAGAAAACTCACACCTTCCAATATCCCGAGGGAATCAAGGATTTCATCCGCCAAATCATTAACGGCAAACCGGCTCTGGTAGAAGAACCTTTTTATACCGAAAAAGAAGACAAAAAGCTTCGAATGGAAACGGCTTTTGTCTGGACTTCAAATACCGATACCATCATCCATTCCTACGCCAACGCAATCAAGACCATCGATGGCGGCACCCATGAAAACGGTTTCCGCAACGGTATCACCAAGGCCCTGAAGGCTTATATCGACCGTCGCAAACTTTTACCTAAGGGAGTTCCCGGAATTACCAGCGATGATGCCCGAGAAGGCCTGGTGGCCATCATCAACGTGTACCTGCAAGGGGATGTGGAATTTCAGGGCCAGACCAAGGGCCGGCTCAATTCCGACATCACCTCCCAGGTGGAGTCGGTTGTTAAACATTCCCTTGAGCATTACCTGCACGATCACCAGACCGTTGGCGACCTGATCGCCAATCGAGTAATCCTGGCCGCGCAGGCCCGCATCGCTTCCCGCCAGGCGAAAGATTCGGTGCATCGCAAAACCCACATCTCGCATCGACTGAACCTTCCCGGAAAGCTTTCCGATTGCGCCTCGACCGACCGCGAAGAATCCGAATTATTTATTTGTGAGGGAGACTCGGCCGGTGGCTCCAGCAAACAAGCGCGTGACCGGAAAACCCAGGCTATTCTGCCGATTCGCGGCAAAATACTAAACGTTGAAACCGCCACACAGGACAAGGTCCACGCCAATTCGGAAATTAAAAATATCATTTCCGCTTTGGGAGCAGGAATCGAGCCAAAATTCGATTATGAAAAATTACGATACGGTAAAATCATCCTTATGACCGACGCCGATGTCGACGGAGCCCATATCTGTTCCCTTCTTCTTACTTTTTTCTACCGATACATGCCGCAAATTATCGAAAAGGGGCATCTCTTCATAGCCCAACCGCCTCTGTATCGGATTGATTCCGGCAAAAAGCTTTTTTATGCGGTGGACGATAAGGAAAAGGAGCGGGTGATTAAAACATTGAATGGTGCAAAGTTTGAGGTGGGACGTTTCAAAGGATTGGGTGAAATGCCAGCCAGCGACCTTAAATCCACCACCATGGACAAAGGCAAAAGAACCCTTATCCGGGTTACAATTGCCGATAATAAGAAAACCGACCAGACCTTTGACCGGTTGATGGGTAAGGAACCTCAACACCGGTTTAAGTTTATTCAGGAAAAAGCTCCTTTTTTCAAAGAGTTAGATGTTTAGCCCCTCCCCATTTCTCCGGTTCACCGGAAAACTTCTTAAACCACAATTATTTAAACAGTTAGCATGTTGCCAGCAAAATCCCACTTATAATTACAATTACTCTTGTAATTATAAGCATTTAATAGTAGAATTACAGGTAAAGTACTTATAAATGACCCCACCTAAATGGCAGATAATTAAACCCGTTTGGGAAGAGTTTGTCTATGAATCCAGTTCCAGCCAAAACGGCAAAGCCGGCTCAACCTACAAAGCCGTCCTCTCCTAATAATGTGGTAAAACCGGCCATAGCCGCCAAACCCGGTATCCGACCCAACCCGGGGTTAGCCGCGAAACCCGCAGAAGCTGCGAAGCCTGCAGTAGCCGCGAAGCCTGCAGTAGCCGCGAAGCCTGCAGTAGCCGCGAAACCTGCGGTAGCCGCGAAACCCGCAGAAGCTGCGAAGCCTGCAGTCCCCGCGAAGCCTGCAGTCCCCGCGAAGCCTGCAGTCCCTGCGAAACCCGCAGTAGCCGCGAGGCCTGCCGTGCCAGATAAACCTGAAGAAAAAACAATATCACTAACACCGGATAAACCGGCAGCCAGTCCTTCCGCGCCCGCAAGTCCTGCGCGGAGGGCTTCGGACAAATTAAAGCCGATTATAAACAGAATTTTATCCACCGAAAGCATCACTAAAACCCTTTTTGAGTTGACTGAGGATCTTCAAAACCTTTTCGAAGCCGACAAAGTAACTATTTACGCCATTGATCGTCCCAAGCGGCAACTCTTTTCCCGAAATTTCACCTCCACCAACAGCCAGGAAATCCGGATTGACATATCTCCTAAAAGTCTCGCGGGTTTCGTTGCGGCTTCAGGAAGAACCCTAAACATAGCCGACGCTTATGATAAATCCGAGTTGTCTAAAATTCATCCCGAGTTAAATCTGGATACACAATGGGATGAAAAGTTAGGCTATAAAACCAGATCATGCCTGATTGTCGCCCTGCCCTATAACAAAAAGCTTATGGGAGTTCTGCAAATTATCAATAAGCAGAGTGATTCTCAATTCACTGATGAAGATGTGCGTCTGGCCAAGGAATTGGCCGGAACTCTGGGGCATTCCATCGTTAAGATGCAATCAGAAATCATTGACGAAAGAATCCAGGCCACCGCACACGCAATCCATACCGCGGCCAGCCTACAGGAAATTCTGATCGAACTAAGGGTTCCCATTCTTCAGTTATTCGAGTGCAAAATGGTTACCATTTACGCTCTCGATAAGGCCAAGGACGAAATCTACTCACAGGTCCGCCCAGGGGATACCCTTGAGGAAATCCGCCTCCCGGTTTCTCCTGAAAGTATCGCCGGTTGCGTGGCCATGGAAAAAAGGCCGGTCAATATCAAAAATGTTAATGATCAGGTGGAGTTGGTCAAATATCACCCTGAATTAACGTTTGATAAATCCTGGGATACCCTCTCAGGGGAGCAGGCAAAGAGCATGCTGGTTTGCCCATTGATCCACGAGGGTGAATTGGTAGGTGTTCTTCAATTGGTTAACAAGCAGAATGAAGAACCATTTAACGTTAACGATGAAAAATGTATTCTGGCTATTGGTCAATCTCTGGCCCTTGCCATTCATAATCAGCAAAAGCAGGCCAAAACCAAACCCACCAAATTCAGTTACCTGATCAATAACGGATTGCTGAGCCAGGAAGAATTGACCAAAGCGATTACCGAGGCGCGCGTAAGCGGTTTGGATATAGAAACCATTCTTTTGAACGAAACCAAAATCAAACGGAGCGATTACGGTAAATCCCTGGAAGAATTCTACAAAGTTCCTTATTTCGGGTTTTCTGATCAGGTGGTATTACCCCAAAGCCTGTTTACCGGTTTAAACGTCAATTTCCTTGCCAAAAATAACTGGTTGCCGATAGAGAAAAACGACAACAAGGTAACGATCCTGATTGACAACCCAGCCAATCAGGACAAAATCCAGAATATCAAACTGATTTTTTCCAAAAAAGCTCTGGAGTTTAAAGTCGGCCTGAAAGCGGATATTCATGATTTTCTCAAAATCACTCCCGAGGGAAGCGATATTGATGATAACGACGATCCGGTAGAAACGGAAGAGGTATCCAGCCTGCTGGATGCTCTCCAGAACGAATCTGAAGACGACGTCACTCTGGATAGCGCTGATGATGACGATACCAACGCCATCAGTGAAACAGACAGTACAATTGTCAAACTGGTTAATAAGATTTTGATCGATGCCTACGACATGGGTGTATCGGATATTCACATCGAACCCGGCATCGGCAAAAAGCTCATGAGAGTCCGTTTTCGCAAGGATGGCGCCTGCCGTGTTTATCAGGAAATTCCGCCGATGTACAAGCAGGCGTTTCTGTCGCGAATTAAAATCATGTCCCGGTTGGACATTGCAGAGCGTCGCCTGCCGCAGGACGGCAAAATCAAAATGAAATACGGCAAAAAGGAAATTGAGTATCGTGTTGCCACCTGCCCGACGGTCGGCGGCAATGAAGATGCCGTATTGCGTATCCTTGCCGCAAGCAAACCGATTCCCCTGGAGAACATGAACTTCTCCCAAAGAAACCTGGAAATGATCCAGAGCTATGCGGCCAAACCGTATGGATTGATTTTGGTAGTAGGACCTACCGGATCGGGTAAAACGACCACACTGCATTCAACATTGGGATACATCAATCAGCCCGACCGAAAAATATGGACTGCTGAGGATCCGGTGGAAATCACCCAGGACGGTCTACGCCAGGTTCAAATGCTTCCAAAAATCGGGTTAGATTTTGCAAGGGCCATGCGCTCTTTTTTACGCGGCGATCCAGATGTCATCATGGTGGGTGAAATGCGTGACGTGGAAACCTGCGCCATCGGTCTCGAAGCGTCCCTCACCGGTCATCTCGTTTTCAGCACCCTTCATACCAACTCCGCCCCCGAAACCATTACCCGGCTTCTGGATATGGGGATGAATCCCCTGAACTTTGCCGACGCCCTCCTCATTATCGTGGCGCAAAGACTGGTAAGAACTCTCTGTAAAAACTGCAAGGAAGATCATCACCCAGACAGGGAAGAATACGACTTGCTGGTTCACGAATACGGCGGGGAAGAGCTTTTTAACAAGAATATAAATATACCTTATTCTGACGATCTGCTTATCAAAAAGGCGGTCGGCTGCTCCAAGTGCAACGACACCGGTTATGCCGGACGAACCGGTCTTCACGAGGTTTTGGAAGGTACCAACGATGTCAAACGAATGGTTATGAAACAGGCATTGGTGGAGGAGCTGAGGGACCAGGCTATTAAAGATGGTATGACCACTTTGAAGCAGGATGGCATTTGGAAGATTTTCAAAGGTGATTGTGACTTAAAGCAGGTCATGTCCGTCTGTATTGTTTAAATAGCGGTGCCGGCCAGGGCTTTCAGAGAGTAGACCAAGCACTAAAGATTTCTGCTCTTATATGAAAATATCACCCAATCCAACTGTTTGATTGATCTGAGATAAATGCACAGGAATCCTATTTTATGCCCATTACATCGTCTTCAAGCAATGGCACCATCCAATCTCTGAACTCCCGAATAACTTCCGCCACCAACGCCGCGTCTCTTTTGCCGGGTATCATCAATGATCTAAAAGAGGTATTTTCCTGTGAAGCAATTGCCCTGTTCCTCGTGGACAGGGAAAAAAAGCAATTGGCCTCCCTTAATCACATTTCCCAGAAAAATCCTCAAATACAAATAGAAATGTCTCCCAAAACCCCCGTGGGATATGTAACATCCTACGGAAAGGCGCTTAACATAAGCGACAAAATATCCAAAGCGGAGCTGGCCATGTACAATCCAAACATGACCATATCCTCCAGCCTGGAGAGTTACCTGAAAATCAAAACCCGGTCCATGATGGTGATTCCCCTGCCTTTTCAGCAAAAACTGATTGGAGTGGTTGAAATCATCAACAAGCAGGGCGGCCAAAAATTCACAGATGCGGACTTTAAAGTTTCCAAAGAAATGGCGCACCCTTTGGGATTGCTGGTATCAAAACTCAAAATGGAAAATGGAACCAACCCCTCTCCTCAAAATACCGATACCCAGCAAAAGTTGTTTCAGATCATCAATGCGATTCACTCTGCAAAAAATGTAGATGAAATTTTAATTGAACTGAAACTCTCCATTCTTGAGCTGTTCAATGCTTCCTTGATTACAATCTACGCCATCAACACTCAACGAAACGAAATCTATTCAAAACTAAAATCCGGCGATGCGATAAACGAAATCAGAGTCCCTATCTCCCCCTCCAGCGTCGCCGGTTATGTGGCAATGTCTCAGCAAACGGCCCTGATCGAAAATGTCCATGATCCCAGGCAGTTGAAACAATTTCATCCCGATCTGACATTTGACAGCTCATGGGATAAAAAATCCGGATTCAAGACCAAAGGAATGCTCGTCTGCCCTCTCGTTCACAAGGGAAGCCTGATGGGTGTCATCCAGTTGATTAACAAAAAGGGAAGCGGAAGTTTTACGCCCACCGACCAGAAAAATATTCAAATAATTTCAGAAACCCTGGCGCTGGCTTTTTTCAATCAAACCAAATTTGTTCATCAGAAACCAACCAAATTTTCCTATCTGACCAATAATGGAATTATCACAGACCAGGAACTCAATCAGGCCATCAGCAAAGCCCGCCGTAACCAGGTCGATATCGAAACCATACTTTTGGATGAATTAAAGGTTACGCGTAAAGATCTTGGCAAGTCTCTGGAGCAGTTCTACAAAGTGCCTTACCTGGGCTACGACAGCTCCATTGTTCTGCCTTCCATTGTTTTTGAAGGCCTCAACCTGAGCTTTCTCTCAAAGAACTTTTGGGTTCCTCTGGAAAAAACAGGCAACACAGTGGTTGTTCTGATTGATAACCCCTTTAACAAAGACAAAATCCAGAACATCAGGCTTATTTTTCCCAAGAGAAATGTTGAGTTGAAAGTCGGATTGAAAGTAGATATCCGGGATTTCCTGAATTCGACGATCGCTGAATCTTCCGAAGGACCGGCTTCCGCAGAGGATATGACAGATTTATTACATGCCCTTAAATACGAAAAGGAAGATGCGCTTGTCGATGCGAACACCGATGATGATGATATGAACGCTATCAGTGAAACGGATAGCACCATCGTCAAACTGGTCAATAAAATCCTGATCGATGCCTATGAGCAAGGGGTTTCCGACATACATATTGAACCGGGAATAGGTAAAGACAATATGGAGGTGCGTTTTCGAATCGACGGTTCCTGCCGGGTTTTTCAGGAAATTCCTCCGATGTATAAACACGCCGTTTTGTCACGTTTGAAAATCATGGCACGCTTGGATATCGCCGAGCGCCGCATGCCGCAGGATGGCAAAATAAAAATGAAATACGGCAACAAAGAGATCGAATTCCGGATGGCCACCTGCCCTACCGTGGGCGGAAACGAAGATGCGGTATTGCGTATCCTGGCCGCAAGCAAGCCCATTCCTCTGGATCAAATGAATTTTACCCAGCGCAATGTTGACCTCATAAAAAAAATGGCAGCCAAACCCTACGGCCTGATTTTAGTGGTGGGGCCCACCGGATCCGGTAAAACAACCACCCTCCATTCCACCTTGGGGCATATCAACACCAAGGATAAAAAAATATGGACCGCCGAGGACCCTGTGGAAATCACCCAAAAGGGCCTGCGTCAGGTTCAGATGCTCCCAAAGATCGGGTTGGACTTTGCCCGGGCCATGCGTTCTTTTCTGCGCGGAGACCCGGATGTCATCATGGTGGGTGAAATGCGCGACGTGGAAACCTGCTCC
Source organism: Nitrospinota bacterium (assembly GCA_029879645.1). GTDB lineage: Bacteria > Nitrospinota > Nitrospinia > Nitrospinales > Nitrospinaceae > SZUA-226. The sequence continues at coordinate 30,018 of JAOUPX010000011.1, read as the reverse complement.
ATCGGCCTCGAAGCATCTCTGACGGGTCATCTCGTCTTCAGCACCCTGCATACGAACTCCGCCCCCGAAACCATTACCCGGCTTCTGGACATGGGGATGAATCCTCTGAATTTTGCTGACGCCTTGTTATTGATCGTCGCTCAGAGGCTGGTCCGCACACTATGCAAACACTGCAAGGAAGATTACCATCCCTCCCAAAAAGAATTCGAGATTCTGGTTCGGGAATTCGGCATTGAGGAATTTCGAAAGCTGGGTATCCAATACACTAATGATCTTCGACTGAAAAAACCTGTCGGATGCGACAAATGCAATGATACGGGTTATGCCGGGCGTACGGGATTACATGAAGTTTTGGAAGCCACCGATGAAATAAAGCGAATGATCATGGGCAAAACGCTTGTGGAGGAAATCCGAAAACAGGCGTTAAGGGAAGGAATGACCACGTTGAAGCAGGACGGCATCATAAAGGTGTTCAAGGGCGATTGCGACCTCAAGCAGGTTTTGGCCGTCTGTATTGTTTAATATCCTCCAGGCCCGCCAGCCACTTTTCCTGCCCGGCCAGGGCTCTAAGGATAATATTCTCATTTCTTTTCTTTTTATCCCGGATTCGCATTTCCAAACCTGAAAACAATCCGAAGTTGATATTCATCGGCTGATAATTTCCTTCTTTACCAGTCACATATTGACATAAAGCCCCAATCGCAGTCTCCGGCGGTGGCGGTGTCAAAGCTATCCCTTTCAACCGGCCCATAGCATTCAGACTGGCCACCAATCCCATGGCGGAGGATTCGACATATCCCTCGACTCCAATGATCTGACCGGCAAAAAAGATATCAGGATGACTCTTCAAGCTGAGATCCCCCGATAATAACTGGGGGGCATTGATAAAGGTATTGCGATGAATAGCTCCCAGCCGGAAGAACTCGGCATTCTCCAAACCGGGAATCATTTTAAAAATCCTTCTTTGCTCGGGATAGGTCAGTTTCGTCTGAAACCCAACCAGATTGTAAGCTGTACCTTCCCTGTTTTCCTTCCTTAATTGAACAACCGCATGATACCGCTCGTTGGTGTCGGGATGATTCAACCCCACAGGCTTCAACGGTCCAAAGGCCAGGGTCTGAGGCCCTCGGTCCGCCAGCACTTCAATGGGCATACATCCTTCAAAATATACCGGCTTCTCAAATTCTTTCAGCGATACTTTTTCGGCCTTCAATAACTCATCGACAAACCTCTCATACTGACCCCGGCTCATGCCACAATTCAAATAATCAGCATCACCTTTGCCATAGCGGGAAGCAAAAAAGGTTTTGTCCATATCAATTGATTCAGCGTCGATAATGGGTGACAAGGCATCATAAAAATACAGATAATCCTGTCCAAGCAAATTCGATAACTGCTCGGAAAATTTCGGCGAGGTTAGCGGTCCAGTAGCAATAATCACCGGCCCCTCCATGGGAATCTCCGTCACTTCCTCTCGCTTCAGGGTAATATTGGGGTGCTGTTCCAGCGTCCGGGTTATTTCATCAGAAAACAGATCGCGGTTTACCGCCAGGGCTTTACCGGCGGGAACACTGTTTTTATCCGCTGAACGGATGACCAGAGAGTCCAGGTTTCGCAATTCCTGCTTCAACAGGAAAGGGGCTGAAGAATCCTGATTGGAACCCAGGGAGTTACTGCATACCAGCTCGGCACAGCTTCCGGTTTTATGGACGGGCGTCGGTCGTTCGGGACGCATCTCATAAAGAACCACGGGCACGCCCGCCTCGGCGGCCTGCCATGCGGCTTCCGAACCTGCCAGGCCGGCACCTATAATCGTCAGGTGAGAAGTCATACTTTAATCGGCTTGGGAGAATTATGCGGCTTCAGTGGATTTTTTGAAATTGCATTTGGGGCAAAGAAGACTCTCCCCTTCATTCTTCTTCCACTTTTGAACCATGTAGGGATTGTTGCATTCCGGGCAGGATTCTGCAACCGGTTTATCCCAGGAAGTGAAGGTGCAGTTTGGATATTCACTGCACCCGTAAAATGTGCGCCCCTTTTTGGATCGGCGCGCGGAGATATATCCCTTACAGTCCGCTTCCGGGCAGGATACGCCCAGACTGATCGGTTTGGTGAACTTGCATTCCGGATAGGCGGAGCAGGCCATGAATTTACCGAAACGTCCCACCTTGATAACCAGAGGCGAGTCGCATTTATCACAGTTTCCTTCCGCCTGCACGGCATCTGGACCCTCCTCCTTGCCACCCACTTCTTTGGTATTTTTACATTCGGGATAACCGGAACAGGCCATGAATTTTCCAAAACGGCCCCATTTGATGATCATCGGCTGATTGCACTTCTCACAAACTTCGTCGGTTTCCTCTACCTGGCTCTTGATATCACGCATTTTTTTCTCGGCTTCGACCAGGTCCTTTTCGAACGGTTTGTAGAAGGATTTGAGTGTATCCACCCATTCCATTTTTCCTTCCTCAATCTGGTCGAGCTTATCCTCCATCTGTGCGGTAAATTCTTCAGTCATGATATCTGGAAAGTTTTCCATCAGAAGATCATATACCAGAACTCCCAGTTCAGTGGGCGCCAGCCGCTTTTCTTCCGTTTTAACATAATCCCGGTCCTTGATCACACTGATGATGGACGCAAAAGTACTGGGACGCCCGACGCCTTTCTCCTCCAATGCCTTGACCAGAAGCGCTTCCGTATATCTTGGGGGCGGCTGAGTAAAATGCTGCTCAGGTAGAATTTTGAGAAGCTCCAGATTCTCACCTTTGGACAGATCCGGAAGGATTTTATCTGTTCGCTGGGCCGCACCACTGTCGTCATCCGTCGCCTCGACATACACTTTCAGACAACCCATAAATTTGATCACCGAACCATTTGCGCGAAAAGTATACTTACCGGACCGTACATCAAACTGCGTGGTATCGAGAATCGCCGGGACCATCTGTGATGAAACAGCCCGCAACCAGATCAACTCATAAAGCCGGTACAAATCCTTTTCGATAAGATCTTTAAGAGGTTTGGGTTCAATGAGGAAATCGGTGGGACGAATCGCTTCGTGCGCCTCCTGCGCAGATTTCTTAGATTTATATGTGTTGGGTTTGGCAGGAACGTATTCCTTGCCGAATTTATCAAGAATGAATTGACGCAGATTGCCAACCGCCTCATCCGCCATGCGGGTGGAATCGGTACGCATATAAGTGATCAAACCCACGGTCCCTTTGCCTTTCAGGGCGATCCCTTCATATAAACGCTGGGCCAGCATCATGGTCTTTTTCGGAGAAAAATTAAGTTTGCGGGAAGCTTCCTGTTGCAGGGTACTGGTGATGAACGGGGCCACCGGATTGCGTTTGCGTTCCTTTTTAGTCACATCATCCAGAACCCATTCGCCCTTCTCAACCGCCTTAACGATCTCCTGAGCCTGGTCCTCTTTGCCGACCTCCGCCTTGTCTTCATCAATCTTGAATAATTTAGCCTGAAACTCCGGATCCTTGCTCCCCTTCAGGTCGGCAGTAATAGTCCAGTATTCTTCCTGCTTGAAATCCTGGATTTCTTTTTCCCGGTCGCAAACCATTTTCAAAGCAACCGACTGCACCCGTCCGGCACTGAGTCCTCGATGCACTTTTTTCCACAGGAGCGGGCTGATTTTATACCCCACCAATCGATCGAGAATGCGGCGGGCCTGCTGGGCGTTGACTTTGTTGTAGTTCAATACAGTGGGATTGTTGATGGCATCGGTTACTGCTTTTTTGGTCAGTTCATTGAACATCACCCGGTAAACCTTGCCTTTGGTCAGCTTCGTCAATTCGTTGGCAATATGATACGCGATGGCTTCTCCCTCCCGGTCGGGATCGGGCGCCAGGTAAATATCATCCGCCTTTTTAGCAGCGGCCTTAAGGGCCGCAAGAATCTTTCCTTTGCCGCGGATGGTGATATAGTCCGGCTTGAAATCATTTTCGACATCCACGCCCAGCTTCTTCTTGGGCAGGTCCTTGAGGTGACCCACAGAGGCTTTGATCGTAAACCCCTTGCCAATGATCTTCTTCAGCGTATCAATTTTTGTGGGTGACTCCACAATCAACAATGACTTACCCATAGCTCCTCAATAAACATCGGACGGGCTCATGACAAACATTTTCCCATCGGTTTGACGAATCATTCCCTTGAGTTCCAGCGTTACCAGTGTAGCGGAAACTTCCGCAGGTGACAAATAACTGTTTTCAATGACCCTGTCGATATGCTGCTCCTGAACCGACATCAGGGACATCAAATGCTCCTCTTTGGGGTTGAGCGAAATCGACTCCAGCACTCTGTTTTTGCGCTCTTTCAGCAATTCCAAAATCGAATCAGACAGCTCTTCCACCACCGCTTCGGGGGAATCGGTCAATTTCGCCCCCATTTTGATCAGGGCGTGGGTTCCCCGGCTTTCAGAAGAGTAAATATTTCCCGGCACTGCAAACACTTCCCTCCCCTGCTCAAGGGCGAAATGGGCCGTGATCAGGGCGCCGCTTTTTTCTCCCGCTTCCACCACCAGGGTTCCGTGAGACAGACCACTGATCACCCGGTTGCGCGCCGGAAAATTATTGCGGTCCGGCTTGGTGGACATCGGAAACTCCGAAATAAGGGTACCCTGCTCCTCAATTTGCCGCCGCAGGGATCCACTTTCCGGGGGATAGGTGTATTCCAAACCGCATCCGAAGACCGCCACGGTGGGGTTTCCCAGGTTCAGGGCCGCTTTGTGGGCAATGGTATCGATCCCCCGCGCCATGCCGCTGATTAAACAAAACCCCATTTCTGAAAGTGAGGTACACAGCTTCTCTGCCACCATCCGGCCATAATTTGTGGCTTTGCGGGTACCCACAACTGCCAACGGCACGAACCGCTCACTCGGCAGTGTGCCTTTGTAATAAATCACCGGCGGCGGATCGTAGATCGATTTCAACAGGGAGGGATATTGCGGGTCGTCGAGTGTGAGAATCCGGACACCGCGCCTCTCAATCAATTGATATTCCCTCTGAACGCTTCGCTCCAGATCAAAGTCCAGAATGTGCCGGGCGACTTTCTCCCCAACCCGTTCCACCCCCATTAATTCTTTACGCGAGGCCTGGAACACATCTTTGGGAGACCCGAAAACCTTGACCAAGCGATGGCACAGGGTCTTGCCCACTCCCAACACCATGTTGAGACCCACCCAATATTTTTTAGAATCCCAATTGTCGCGAATCATCCCAAGATTTATGGAAATAGGTAAATCACCGTTTTCCCTGAGAAACCACGGTTTGGCTTTCCACGCGATCCTTCAGAAACCGGTTACGGCTACTTAACAGCCTTGTCATGTACGGTTTAAGTATCCACCGATCCACCCACAGACCGATCGGCTTAAACGGCGATTCAAATATAAAGAGATCCCTCATGTGAGTTATCCCTTTCACTTCTACAAAATGGTGCTCGTGGCGCATGCTTTTAAACGGACCTTTCACCATTTCATCACAAAAGTAGACTGGAAAATTAAACTCGGTTATCCGCGAGGTTAAATTCCACCAAAGCCCCCAATGCCGGGCTCGCCAAGTGACGTCTTCTCCATGTTCAAGCAAGCCCTCCGTTTTTCCTCCCACTATCCGCTCTCTGGTGTTTCTCATGGAAACTTGATGCAATCCCACATCCCGAGATACATCAAAACAGGCTTCTGCCCGCGAATATATGGTTGTGGTCAATTCGATGTGTATCATCGACGCTCAGAGTCTATTCGTATGCGGATTCCATATCATTTTTCAGAATATATGTTTTGAAAGCGGTAAACCGCAACATTAAATGTGTGAATTGCTTCATAATAACCCACCAGAACACGGGTATAAATGATTAACGCTTCAAACAATTCCGCTTCGTTGCCGATTCCAAAGTCATAGTTGGCCGATTCGGTCACCAGCAGAGCGCGAGTCATTTTCCGGTTTTTTCCAGCCAGCGCCAATTGTTCCCGGGCCTTGTTGACCGCAATGACGGCTTCCTTCAACTCAAACAAACCGGACCCCTTTGGGGTTTTGGAACCGGTCGAACGGTTTTTCAGGAATTCATCGACTGTTTTATGGGGAAAGTTTACCGGGTCAAACTTAGGCTCCGATATATCCAAATTTTGAACCCACTGCACCCCCAGATACTTTTCAAGCTGAAGTTGAGCCAACTCAATATCGCTTTTAAATTGAGAAATATCGTTTAAAGTGCCTGCCAGGCCCAGTTTGAGTTTGGTGATGGCGGATTGGGAAATATTCTCGTCTCCCTCTTCATACTTCTTTTCCGCCTGGGAAACCGCTTTTTCAAAGTGCCCTTTCACCTCATCAGAAATCTCCAACTGTTCTCGCCGTGCCAATATAAGATCATAATTGTTTTTTACCGATAGCAGGTTTTCTGATTGAGTCATTCCCTGAACGGTATTGGACGGTTTCCCATCAGAATACTGTTTGGCTGATAATTTCAGAACCTCAGCCAGCGTGGGAAGCTTTTTCAAAGGCTCGATAGCCTCCACTATAGCAACCCCCTGCCAGGAGAACAAAAGAGTCAGCCAAAGTACCAATGAAGGGACAAGTTGTGCCAATGGAGTTTTGATATGGCTGATGGTAATCACGGATTCAGCTCCTTCTAAACCACGCGGAATGTTCAAAAATGGCTGGGCTACTGATCGAGCTGGCGGGAACCAAAAAAAAGGGATACTGAACAACCGAAAAGAGATCTTGATGGCAACCAAGAAGATAATCGAAATTATCTTGTTTAACTCCTTCAGGCTTTTTTGCCTAAATATTAGGCATATTGTCCAGTATCCCGAATCTTTATGAGTTGAAGTTAGCATATAAAAAGGCGCAGTGTCAATACAATTTTGGGCTGAAAAGCCCTCTTAATTAGGCAAAACAAATCAATTTTAATCAATTAAATCAATATGTTACATTTTTTTGCAACCAGATTCCGCCTGCCATGATGAGATCAAGGCTTAATTCCTATTTATTTGAATTTTAAAGAGTTATAGATTCGCGTATCCCGCAGAAAATCAGCACTCTTTTACTTCCGCATATCAATTAATAGCTTATAATTCAATTAGTTTTAAAGTATTGCCTATGGAGATATTGAAAAGGGAATCGGTACAAAAGTAACCAGAAGTATCAATAAGGACGCATAACCTACATAACGATGCTTCTGTTTCAGTGGGAGGGATTCATCCAATACCGGAGGATGTCGTAAACCTAAAAAAAATACCAAACCGGCCCACACCCACCAACCTGTCCAAAAATATCCCATCGGAATTAAGACAATAAAAAATACCCTCGCCACCCACAGAGAATATCTTCGATTAAATAATGAATACACCACGTGCCCCCCATCCAGCTGTCCCAAAGGCAGAAGGTTCAAGGCCGTAAAAAACATCCCCAACCAACCGGCATATGCCAGTGGATGCAAACTGATAGTAACATCGGCAGCCATTGGATCCACCCCAAGGACCATTTTACCCATTCCCCATAAAATCAATGAAGAACCAAAAAAAAGGTTGGGTTCCTCCAGGCTTTTTAAAAGCGTTACTTCGGAGTTCAATAAACCAACCCAAAGCACTGGAACAGCCACAATAAATCCCGCGATGGGACCAGAGGCGCCGATTTCCATCAACGCCCTGCGATTGGGAATCGGTTCCTTTATCATAATGAACGCGCCCATTGTCCCTATATTTAAAAAAAATGGGATTATCGGAACCGGTAGAAAATTGGGCAGGGAGGAATTGACATTATTTACCCTGCAGGCCCAGTAGTGACCGAATTCGTGGGTGCCCAGAATCAGAATCAACCCGAAGGAATACCACGGCCCGCCCACCATCCACGTGGTCAATACGGTGGCAGAAAAAAGCCCGAGAAAAATGGAAACGGTTTTAAAGTTGATGGGAAAGCGGGGACCGGGAACTTGAGGAAAGGGAGGATAACCCGGATTCAGCGATTCATTTTCGGATTCCGGCCGGTTGTGTGATTCCATATCCATTGATTAAAGTAACTCCACTGGCCGGATCACATTGGGATTTCAAACCCGTATCTGCATCTCAACTCTTGCTTAACGGCTTGTGTGTGAAAGTTTTCCCGTTCTTGCCGGAATAGTCAGCGACAATCTGGCCATCGCCCACCAGTTTGTATTTATAAATAACCAGGCCTTCCAGGCCCACCGGACCCCGGGCATGGGTTTTGTTGGTGCTGATCCCGATTTCGGCTCCTAATCCGAACCGGAAACCATCGGCAAACCGCGTCGAAGCGTTCACCATCACGCTCGCCGAATCCACTTCGTTCAGAAACCGCTCGGCCCGATCCTTATTTTCCGTGATTATGGTATCGGTATGGCCAGACCCGTGGGTATTGATGTGATCAATCGCTTCGGCCATGTCATCCACAATCTTGATGGACAACTTGAGATCATTGTACTCGGCATCCCAATCGCCTTCCTCGGCCCGTTTCAGGTCGGGAACCAGACTGCACGATTTCAGGCAACCCACCAGTTCCACCTCCTGTTCGCGGAATTGCTTCACAAGAGGCGGCAACACTTCCGGGGCAATGGCCTGATGCACCAGCAGGGTCTCCATCGCGTTACAGGCGGCTGCATACTGAAGTTTGGCATCGAGCGCCACCCGAATCGCTTTCTGGATATCGGCCTCATCATCAATATAAACATGGCACAGCCCTTCCGAATGGCCGAGAACGGGAATTTTGGTATTGTCCTGTACGTAGCGGACGAACTGGTTGCTTCCGCGCGGAACGATCAGGTTAATGTACTGATCCTGCTTGAGCATCTCCGCCACTTCCGCCCGTGTTTCAATCAATTGCACCGCCGCAACGGGAACACCTTCCACTTCCGATAAGGCTTTCTGGATGAGATTCACAATGACCCGGTTGGAGTTTTGCGCTTCGGCGCCGCCTTTCAGAATCACGGCATTACCCGATTTAAAACACAGGGAGGATATTTGCGGAACCGCGTCCGGTCGCGACTCAAATATCGCTCCGATCACCCCTATGGGACAGGAAACGCGCGTTAAAACCAGCCCCTCATCCAGCTCCATCGCACCCTGGTTTTGTCCCACCGGATCGGACAGTTCCGCGACACTTCTGATGCCTTTGGCCATTCCCAGGACCTTGGTTTCATCGACCGCCAGACGTGCGACTAAAGGTCCCGGAATATTTTCCTTTTTAGCGAATTCAAGGTCTTGACGGTTGGCCTCGAGAATTTCTCCGCAATTATTTTCGATCTGATCCGCCATGGCGCGTAAAACCCGGTTCTTGGTTTTTGTATCCAGACGAGCAAGAACCAAGGCCGCGGCTTTGGCATCTGCGGCTATTTCAGATAAGTTTTTTTCGGTCACGTTAGTCACTGGCGGCTGAAGGATAAATAGGGTTTTTAATTTGTTTCAGTTTTTCTTTCAGGGCTGTAACTCCCTTTTCACCAATTTCATTGCCCCACATGCGGAGAAATTGAAGCCCGGCCAACACCTTGGAACCGGCCAGGTACATTGCCCCCTGGGTGGTGATTCCGTTCCACTGCAAATCCAGTTCCACCAGATTTTCAAACACCTGGGACTCGGTCATCGACAGCATACCCTGGTCACCCAGCTTGTTATTTTTAAGCAGTAATATTTTAAGCTGGACCAGGGATTTGGACTCGGCAATACTTTGGATACCATCCGGACCGATATTATTTTCGCCCAAATCCAGAACTTCAAGATGCGTTAAATGCTTGGACTGGGTCAATTCATTAAGACCCTTATCGCTGATTCCGTTTTTCGCCAGCCTTAACTCTTTGATTGAGCCCAGAACATCCGATTGCGCCAGAGCCTTCAGGCCCTCGTCGCCAATCTGATTTCCAGTGAGATCCAAAGAAACCAGTTTCATTATGGTTTTAGATTCGGCAATGGCCTGGGCGCCCTTGGTTCCAATCTTGTTTCCAAACAAGCTGATGGAAGACAGATGTGGATACCCTTTGGACTCAAACAGAGCTTTTACTCCCCCGCTTTCAATCTGGTTGTTGAACAAATTGAGAGTTTTAAGGTTTTTGAGAAATTCAGACTTAGACAAGGCCTCGGCACCTTCATCTCCCAAATTGTGAGTGTTTAAATCCAGAGTCTCCACTTTTTCAAGGAGCTTGGATTGTGCCAATTCCTTAATCCCCTTGTCATACAGCATTCCACTGTAGTTCAACTTCAAGTATTTACCATCCTCTTTCAGCTCCTTGAGGATGATCGCATTGATATCCAGCGCATAAACGATCCCCACTCCTGTAAACAGCAGAAGCATCGCCCCCAGCAAGCTAAAACCTGTATTTTTGATTTTCATAGACCTCATGGAAAATTATGCACCGTTATTCGTACTTCCAAGCCATCCTGCAACCAGCCAATATTGCTGTTTCCAGCCACTGTAGTAATGATTCCCCGGGAATCGATTTTTCGTATTCGATGGTTGTCCCGGTCAGAAAAGTAAAGGTTGCCTTCTTTGTCGAAAGCCAGGCGGTAGGGGCTCTTCAGGGATGCCTGGGTTGCCACGCCCCCATCTCCTTCATAACCGGCATTACCGGTTCCCGCCACATGAAAGATATTCCCAGCTTTATCTATTTTTCGGATCCGATGGCTTGTTTCTTCAGCAATAAACAATTCGCCAACCGGACTAAAAGCCAACCCTCCCGGCGACCGAATTCCCGCTAAAACCGCCGGACCGCCGTCGCCGGAATCCTTAAATTCACCAGAACCGGCAAAAACCGTGATTTTTTGATCCCTGTCGATTTTTCTGATTTTACTACTTCCTGAGTCTGAAACAAATATTTCTCCGGAAGAGTTTACGGCGATCCCGTTGGGGTGGATCTCTTCATCTGCAATATCCTTCCAATTGTCTGAAGCCAGGGTCGATACAATGCCTTGGGTATCCACTTTCCGGATCTTCCGGTTGGTCAAATCCGCTATATAAATATTACCGTGAACATCCACGGCTAAATCCTGAATCACCCCAAAGGAAGCCTGGACTGCCGGACCACCATCCCCAAAATCTCCCAATATTCCATTTCCCGCAAACCGGGTTATATTTCCCTGTGAATCAATTTTCCGGACATATTGACTGTTTCCCTGAGGAGAAACAAAATATATATTGTCCTTTTGATCCACCACCAGGGAATTCGGCAAATAAAGCGATGCCTCGATTGCCGGCCCGCCATCGCCTTCGTTTCCCTGATTACCATTACCGGCAAAGGAGTAGATAAACCCTTCTTGATCGATAAACCGCAAACGATTGGCCATTTTATCAGAAAAAATGACCCTGCCCCTGCTGCCCACCCCGATTCCCGATGGAAATTCGAGTGTGGCGCCCGGCCCAGGACCGCCATCGCCCCGAAACCAGGACTTTCCGTTACCCGCCACTGTTGCTACGGTATGTGACTTTAAATCCATACTGCGGACCCGGAAATGGTTCCTATCGACGATAATCAACTTGCCATCGGGACTCAACGCCACTGCAAAGGGCAAATGGAGGGTGGTTTCGGACGCGATTTCGTTATCCCCGTTATACTCATATTTTCCAATACCCATGACGGTGGTTATGATCCCCAGCGAATCTACCTTGCGGATACGGTTATTATTCCGGTCCGCAATATAAAGGTTGCCCCGGTCATCCGCCACCACATCGGTAGGATAAGCCAGACTGGCGCGGGTGGCAGGACCATAATCACCCGCAAAAAAATGGGTGCCGTCACCTGCCACTGTCGTGATAATTCCCTGGGTATCAACTTTACGGATTCGGTTATTGCCCCGATCCGCGATGTAAAGATTCCCCTTAGAATCCATATCGATCCCAAACGGATATTTCAGGAAAGCTTCTACAGCCGGTCCAAAATCACCCCCAAAATCGGGGAGCCCCATCCCTACAATGGTGGAAATGATTCCCTTGGCATTAACTTTGCGAATACGGTTATTGGATCGGTCCGAAATATACAGATTTCCATGATCATCACACACCAGATCGGAGGGATAATTCAGGTGCGCCTGAACCGCCGGCCCACCATCCCCTCCCATATCGGGGTCTCCGGTACCGGCTACGGTCGTAACCGTCCCTGCAGGGTCGATCCGCCGAACCCGGTGATTGTTCCGGTCCGCAACAAATAAGTTTCCATCTCCATCCAGACACAGCCCGGCCGGGAAATTAAACGAGGCCTTCCAAGCGGGGCCGCCGTCTCCGCTGAAACCTGCGGTTCCATTACCGGCCAGGGTGGTGATAATGCCATCCTTCCCGATTTTCCGTATCCGGTTTTTAGACCGGTGCGAAATATAAATGCCCCCTTCCCGGTCAATCGCCAAACCATCAACCAAGGTTAAAATCGCTTCGGTGGCTTTTTTGCCGTCGCCGATATTTTTATTGAGAGGGTAGACTTGCCCAAGGTCGGCGCAGACACTGGATCCAAACAACAATATGAATCCGCAAGCCAAGAATATAGGGACTTTAATTACCATAAAAATTACACATATTTATTTATACTTAAAACGAATAACTAAATGTTATTTCTAGCTTAGCGAATAACGATCTGAATCCGCTGGTCCCGATTGTATTTGAACATGGCTTTCAGCGTTTCCTGCCCCAATTGATTTTGGATCATATCCAGCAATACCAATTTGGGAAAGTTGCGAGCCTGAATCAGCGCCACAGCCCCGACATCAGTAATCGCGTTTTGCCCGACATAAAGATTCATCAGATTGGGAAAATTAGCGGAACTGGCCAGGCTCGCCGCTCCCTCATCTCCTATTTCATTTCGAAACAGGCTCAAGGTTTCCAATGCCGGGAATTTCTTTGACTGCGCTATATAGATAATCGCCTCTGGAGTAATGAGATTATCGTTCAGCAGGAGAGTTTTTAAGTGGATAAAACTATCAGATTCGGCCATCAGAGCAAGGCCATCTTCACCGATTTCATTCTTCCAGAGTTTCAGCGTTTCGAGGTTTTTCAGGTAAGGCGATTCCACCAGAGCCTGGACGCCAATGTCTCCCAGAAAATTACCCCACAAATCCAGATGCTTTAATTGAGCGAGATGAGGGGATTGGGCCAACGCCTCCATTCCCTCTTTTTTAATCCGGTTTCCCTCCAGCAACAAAGTGGTTACCCCTTTTAAGACCTCCAACCGGGCTAACTCCTGCGCTCCAGCCGCCTTAATTTTCATTCGCGCCAAATCAAGGGTTTTGCCATCTTTGCTCAACCGGCTTTTCACCAGACTTTCCATATCCAGGGCGTGAACCGGACTGGAAAATAATCCAAGAAAAATACAGGCCCACACAGCCAGGTGTCTAAGAGGGGATCGTGACATTGCAATTCCCGATTTGGTGAAGGTTCGGCCATGAAACCGGCCTATTCTTATGAGCCGGGTTAGGTTACCAAATATTTGAAGATGGTGTAGATAATTTTTGTGCCCGCCTGGAAAGTGCCGGAGACGGTGCCGGTTATCTTGGAAACACCAATCCGCATCCGATAACGTACCGGAACCTCCTGAATGCGAAGGCCTTTCTGAACCGCCTTGATCTGCATTTCTACCGTCCAGCCGAAATCCTTGTCGCGCATCCCAATCTCCTGTAAGGATTCATAACGGATCGCCCGGAAGGGACCGAGATCGGTGAACGAATGACTGAAAAACAATCGGATCAGGAAAACAGCCAGCTGATTGCCATAACGCGCCTGGGGCAATAGGGTTGTCCGGCTTTCTTTCAGGATCATCCGGCTTCCCACCACAAAATCAGCCTCATTTTTCAAAATAGGGTCCAGCAACAGGTCGATTTCCTCAGGGTAATCACTGTAGTCACCGTCCAGAAAAACCACGATATCGGGGTCATCTAGAACAGCCATTCCCGCAAGACAGGCCCGGCCATACCCCCGGCGCCTTTCTGAAACCACAGTCGCGCCATTTTCACGGGCTACTTCAGCGGTCCGGTCGGTGGACCGGTTATCGACCACAATAATCTGGTGCAGGCGGTCCCTGGGAAGGTCGTTCAGGACATGAGGCAGGGATTCCTCCTCGTTGTAGGCGGGAATGATAACCGAGATTTTAGGGGACATGAGCCGTCCCTATTTGCTGTCTTGAAGGGCTTGCTTCAAATCACGCACAAAAGTACCCAGCTTTTCTTTCCGATCGGCAGGATCCGGGGTTTCCGCGATCAGGCGGACAATGGCGCTTCCGACGATCACCCCGTCGGAACATTTTGAAGCGGCTCTGGCCTGCTCCGGCCCGGAAACTCCGAACCCAATCAGCACCGGCAAAGGAGTGGCCTGTTTGATACGGCTCACTTTATCCTCCACCCCTTTCGCCAGAGAATCCCGGGTTCCGGTAACCCCGGTGAGCGAAACGTAATAAATAAACCCACGACTCTGCGCTCCCACCATTTCGATTCGATCCGGAGTGCTGGTCGGGGCCAGAAGATGAATCATGTCAAGATTCTTCGCTTTGGCAAACTCATCAAACTCCCCCGCTTCTTCCGGTGGCAGATCGGGAATAATCACCCCATCGACTCCCGCCTCCACGGCGTCCTTCACAAACGCTTCCTGCCCATACACGAACACCGGATTAAAACTGGTCATCAAGACAATGGGCAGTTGGGAGGACTGGCGAATTTCACGCACAAGCTGAATTATTTTTTTTAGAGTAGTTCCGCTTTTAAGCGAGCGCTGGGAAGCCGCCTGGATCACGGGACCGTCTGCCAATGGATCGGAGAACGGTACTCCTAATTCAATGATATCCGCCCCACCCTCCTCAATCACCGAGAATAGTTCTTTAGTGGTTTCCAGATCAGGATCGCCCGCAGTAATAAATGCCACCAGCGCTTTTTCGCTCTTTGATTTCAGCCCGTCGAATCGCTTTTGAATACGGCTCACAGTTCCTCCTTCAGAAAATCAGCGACCTGATTAACGTCCTTGTCGCCTCGTCCCGACAGGCAGATTATGATGATCTCATCCTTTTTCATTTTCGGCGCGACCTTGGCCACCTGGGCGATGGCGTGCGACGATTCCAGCGCAGGGATAATGCCCTCGGTGCGTGACAACAGCTTGAATCCTTCCAACGCTTCCTTATCGGTAATGGACGCATACTCCGCCCGCTTGCTGTCTTTAAAATAACTGTGCTCGGCGCCGACTCCGGGGTAATCCAGTCCGGCGGAAATGGAATGCGCTTCGGTAATCTGCCCGTCCGCGTCGAACAGCAAATAACTTTTCATACCGTGCAGAATACCCACTGCACCGTGCCCGAGCGACGCGCCGTGCTTGCCGGTCTCGATGCCATGTCCCGCGGCTTCCACACCAATCATTTTGACTTCTTTATCTTCCGCGAAGGGGTAAAACAGTCCCATGGAATTGCTTCCTCCTCCCACACAGGCAACCAAGAGGTCCGGCAAACGTCCTTCTGCTTCCTGAATCTGCTCTCTGCTTTCATCGCCGATGCACCGTTGAAAGTCCCGAACGATCATGGGAAACGGGTGCGGCCCCACCACCGAACCGATGATGTAATGGGTATCTTCCACCGTGGTGATCCAGTTGCGGATCGCTTCGCTGGTGGCGTCTTTCAAGGTACGCGTACCGGAAGAAACCGGGATGACCCGCGCCCCGAGCAGTTTCATGCGGAACACGTTCAGCTCCTGACGGCGGATGTCTTCCTCGCCCATGAACACGTCGCACTCCAGGTCGAATAAAGCGGCGGCGGTGGCGGTGGCCACGCCGTGTTGACCGGCCCCGGTTTCGGCAATCACCCGCTTCTTGCCCATGCGTTGCGTCAGCAAGGCACTACCGATAGTATTGTTGATCTTGTGAGCGCCGGTGTGATTCAAATCCTCGCGCTTGAGATAAATTTTCGCGCCGCCCAACTTTCGCGTCAGGTTCTCTGCAAAATACAGGGGCGAAGGACGCCCGACATAATGCTCCAGATAAAACTTGAGTTGTTTTTGGAATTCGGGATCGTTCCGCGCTTCATTATATAACTTCTCCAACTCCTGAAGCGCGGGCATCAGGGTTTCGATCACAAACTTCCCGCCGAACTCTCCAAAATGACCTTTTCGATCCGGCAATGTGGGTGTACTCATATCACTCTCCTTCTTAACCCTGGCGCGCGGCTTTTAAAAACGCTTTCATTTTTTTAGGATCTTTTATTCCCGGCGACTGCTCCACTCCGGAACTGACGTCCACCCCATAGGGTTGCACTTTTTGTATAGCGGCTTTCACGTTGCGCGGGTTCAATCCCCCGGCAATGATCACCGGTCCATATTTCCCGGCGCGGGCGGCCAGTTCCCAGTCGAATACCTTCCCGGTACCGCCCCATTGATCCACTTTATAGGTATCAAGCAGAAAGGCATCTACTGCATACCGGGACATCTCTTTCAACGATGCGGCATCCTTCACCCGCACCGCCTTGATCACCCTGCACTTGATCTTTTTGCAGAACGCCGGGGACTCGTCACCATGCAGTTGCACTGCATCCAATCCGCATCGGTCCGCGATGCTGTTGATTTTATCAGCCGTTTCATTGACAAACACACCTACCCGGTGGACAAAGGGCGGAAGTTTCGCACAAATATCTTTCGCCGTTTTTGCCGTCACACATCGGGGGCTTTTTTTATAGAAAATAAACCCGATGGCATCGGCCCCGCATTCTACCGCTAACAGCGCATCTTTCAGTCGCGTGGTGCCGCAGACCTTAACCTTAACCGGCGGATTGGATTTTGCCATGTCCCGTAAACTCCTGAAGTTTATCGGAAATATTCGCCGCTTTCATCAGGCTTTCGCCAATGAGAAATGCGTGCATCCCCAATTCCTCAAATTCCTCAATCTGGGCCCGGCTGTCAATGCCACTTTCGCAAACCAATACCAAATGGCCCATACCGCGCGTTTCTTTAAGCAATCGCCTCGAAATCTCCAAATCGGTTTTTCCGGTAGTCAAATCCCGGTTGTTGATTCCCAGCAACTCGGCCCCGGCATAAAATGCTTTTTCCATATCCTGCTCGTGATGGGTTTCCACCAGGGCGGTCAGGCCGATCTCTTTTCCCAACTCCAACAGATCTTTCAACTGATTCCTATCCAGTGAAGTGGCAATCAGCAGAAAAAAATCCGCTCCGCAGGCGCGCGATTCATGCACCTGGTATTCGTCAAAAATAAAATCCTTACGCAGTAGCGGAATCGATACCTCTTGGCTGGCCTGCTCCACAAACTTCAGGTCACCACCGAAAAACTGACTCTCGGTCAAAATGGAAATCGCTGAAGCGCCGCTATCGGCATACGTCCGGGCAATCGCCAAAGGGTCAAACTGCTCCACCAGATCGCCCTTGAACGGCGTTCGCCGCTTGATCTCGGCAACGATCTTTGAGCCGTCTCCTGAGGCCCGTAGCGTCTCCATAATGGAAATCACAGCCCGCTGGTCGCCGATTTTATTTTTGACCTCGGCCAGGGGGACCGCACGGCGTGTACCTTCCAATTCCGTCTTTTTTGCGGCAAAAATTTTATCGAGAATATTACTCATAGGGCTATCTCTTGCTATGTTAACCGTGTCACCCTGAGCCTGTCGAAGGGCGGCACGGTGTCATACTTCGACAAGCTCAGCATGACACCTATCTATAAACGTTACGAATGACTGAGACGGCACAGGTCTTTCAACTTTTGCCGCGCCTCACCGGAATTGATCGATCTTTTGGCAACTTCGATCCCCTCTTTGAAATCGGAGGCTTTGCCCGCCGCCACAATCGCCGCTGATGCATTCATCAAAACGATATCGCGCTTGGGTCCGCCCTTGCCATCCAGCAACTCCCGCAGGATCGTGGCATTGTCCTCCGCCGAGCCGCCCTTCAAATCCTGTTCCGAACAATACTCAAACCCCAGCTCTGTGGGATCCAGATAATAATCTTTTATTTTTCCATGCGTTAGCTCAGATATCTTCGTGTTACAAGTTAGAGTTATTTCGTCAAGACCATCCTCACCATGAACCACAAAAGCGTGAACGGCACCGAGATTCTTGAGTACCTGGGCAAGCGGCGTGGTCCATTTGGAATCAAATACGCCTACCACCTGCGCCTTCACCCGGGCCGGATTGGTCAACGGTCCCAGCAGATTGAACACCGTGCGAAACCCCAATTCCCGTCTCACATCCGCCGCATGTTTCATGGCCTTATGCAAAGTTGGAGCGAATAGAAATCCGATTCCTGCCATTTCGACGCATCGTTCCACAACGGACTTGTCCGCCTCGATATTAACCCCAAGGCATTTCAGTACGTCGGCGCTTCCTGATCGGCTGGAAACCGCACGGTTGCCGTGCTTGGCCACAGGAATCCCCGCTCCCGCGACCACAAACGCGGCGGTGGTGGAGATATTAAACGTGTCGGCACCGTCACCTCCGGTACCGCAGGTATCGACCACCCCCTGAACGGGAATGTGAAGCGGTTCCGCTTTCTCGCGCATTACCTGGGCGGCGCCGGAAATCTCCTCAACAGTCTCTCCTTTCATACGGAGCGCGGTGAGAAACGCACCCAGAAGGGAACGCTCCACCTTACCCTCCATAATCTGGGTCATGATGGAAACCATTTCGCCCTGACTCAGGTCGTGGCCGTCGACAACTTTATGCAGGATATCCTGTGCCTTCATGTTCCTTTACCTTTTCCGCAGGCAAATCGATAAAATTCTTCAGTAAATCCTTGCCATACACGGTCAGAATCGATTCCGGATGAAACTGGACCCCTTCGACCGCCAATTCCTTATGGCGGATCCCCATGATTTCCCCGTCATCCGACTCCGCGGAAATCTCAAAACAATCCGGCAGGTTGGCGCGATTGACGACCAGCGAGTGATACCGGGTGGCTTCAAACGGATTGGGCAGTCCCTTAAAAACCGATTTGCCGTCATGGGAAATCATCGATGTTTTTCCGTGCATGAGCTTTTTGGCCTTGATGATTTCTCCGCCAAACGTCTCCGCCACCGATTGGTGCCCCAAACAGACACCCAGCAGGGGAATCTTTCCCGCAAAATGCCTGATCACATCCTTGGAGATGCCCGCTTTTGAAGGGGTACAGGGGCCTGGTGAAATCACAATTTTCCGGGGGTTCAACTTTTCAATTTCGGCAAGGGTGATCTGATCGTTCCGGAATACTTCGAGTTCCGCTCCCAGCTCGCCCATGTATTGCACCAGGTTGTAAGTGAATGAATCGTAGTTGTCGATCATCAGGATCATGGCAGAAGCCCCCTTCCCGCCAGGCCAATGGCTTTGAGCATGGCTCTACCCTTGTTCATGGTCTCCTCAAACTCATTTTCCGGAATGGAGTCGGCGACAATTCCCGCGCCGACGCCAAGATAACCGACCTGATCCTTCACCACCAGGGTACGGATGGCAATGGCCGTATCCATATTTCCCGAGAAGCTGATGTAGCCGACAGCGCCGGCATAAATACCGCGCCGCGTGGGTTCCAGCTCGTCGATAATTTCCATGGCCCGGATTTTTGGCGCACCGGAAACCGTTCCTGCAGGAAACGCAGCTTTCAGAACGTCGAAGCAATCCAGGCCTTTTTTCAATTTTCCGCGAACGTTGGACACGATGTGCATGACGTGAGAATAACGCTCGATAGTAAATTTTTCGTTGACCTCCACCGAGTTGATCTGCGCCACCCGCCCCAGGTCGTTGCGGCCCAGATCCACCAGCATTATATGCTCGGCCAGTTCCTTTTCGTCACTCAGCAGATCCTTTTCCAAATACTGATCTTCGTCCTCGTTCTTGCCACGCTTGCGCGTTCCCGCTATGGGACGGACCTCTACCTGCTCCCCTTCCAGCCGCACCAGCACTTCCGGTGACGAGCCCACCACTTGAATGTCCTCAAAATTCAAATAATACATATAGGGAGAGGGGTTGATCGTTCTCAAAGCCCGGTATATGGTAAACGGGTCCTGCTGAAGATCAAATTTGAGTCGTTGCGACAAAACCACCTGAATGGCATCGCCTTCATGAATATAACGTTTGGCCTTGAGCACCGCTTCCTTGAAATGCTCCTTGGCAAAATTGGATTCGATAAGGGGATCGTCATCTGAAGAATCCGCGGCCCCGGTCTCCATATTGGGCACCGGCTGGCGCAGTTTTCTGGCGAGCGCATCAATTTTAGAAATGGTTTCCTGATAAACCTCTTCCAGGTCGCGCCCTTCAGTATGGGCATTGGACACTACCTTGATGGTCTGGTTGACGTTGTCGAAAATCAACAGCGTGTCGGTGATGATAAAAATGGAATCGGGAATATCCAGATCGTCTTCCGTCTGGTCCGGCAGGTTTTCAAAATAACGCACCATATCGTAACTGATAAACCCGACCGCACCGCCGGAAAACCGGGGCAAGTCCGGCATGTCCACCGGCTGGTACCGCGATAACGTTTCCTTCAATACCGATAACGGAATGTCGCCATCAACATCGGTCTTTTGCTCAACACCGTTTTTGCGAACGGTAACAGAGGTCCCTTTGGTTTCGATGATAGTGGACGGGCCGCATCCCAGAAAACAATAACGCGCCCACTTGTCGCCGCCTTCCACACTTTCCAGTAGAAAGGAATATGGCTCGCCGCCGATTTTCATGTAGGCGGAAACGGGTGTGTCGAGATCGGCCAGGATTTCCTTGTAGACCGGAATCAGGTTTCCCCGCTTGGCGCTCTCTTTAAATTCCTCAAATGTCGGTTTATACGCCATGATAACTCAATAAAAAAAGCACAGCGAAACTGTGCCCGGGTGATCCGCGACTGTAAAAGTCGTCACAATTTCAATAGGTTAGTTTCCAGACTGTATCATTTCGGATGAAATGGGTCAAGGAGTTTGCAAGTAGCAGGAAGGCTCGTTGATCCGGCCCTTAAACCATAAAAAATTCAACTAGTAACAAGCTATTCCACTGGGGTCCAGTCCTCGCCGTTCCAGTGCAGAATGAGGCCATTGTCTCCTACAGCGTACATATTCTCTTCAGAGGTGCCCCAGATAGCGGTCAGGTATTCCTCGGTATTGGATTCGATTCGGGTCCACTGATCGCCATCGAGAAACATGATCATGCCCATGTCGCCGACCGCGAAGACGAAATCCGCGCTGGGGCCCCAGATATCGAGGAAAAACTCCATCGTCTGGGAGGGCATTTCCTTAAACTCGGCGCCATTAAAATGGATCAGCGTGCCGTCGGACCCGCAGAAGTACATATTGTCCGAGCCGAAACCGCAGATGCTGTACAACTCGGCATTAGAATTGAACGTCAGGCGCTGCCAGTGGTCGTCCACCAGCCTGAGGACCAGGCCATCGAATCCGACCGCATACATGCAGTCGTCATTGCCCCACAGGGCGGCGACATCGGTGTTGGTTCCCGAGCTCATGAATTTCCATTGTGAACCGTTCCAGCAGGCGATTTTCCCAAGACGGCAACCGACATAGATCTCATCCGGGGCCCGTCCCCAAATACCAGACATGGGGGGAAAGTTTTCCGTATCCTCCGGCTTCCACTCTTTGCCGTCGTAACGCAAAATCTTGCCGTCCGTGCACACGCCGTACAGATTATCCGGAGAGCTCCCCCACATGCGCTTCACCGTCCATCGTCCGCCGGAATCCATTTTGGACCATTGCTTGCCGTCGAAATGGAGAATGGTGCCTTCCGCTCCGCCGACAAACACATTGTCTTCGCCAAACCCGTATACGGACAGCAGGTGACTGGTGGTAAGACTGCTCATTCTAAATTTCCTTCCTTATGATGAGTACCTGCCGCTCCAACTACAGCGACATATCATTCCATTGTTTGCCATCGTACCGGAGAACGGTGCCGTTTT
The DNA here is from genome assembly GCA_029879645.1 of Nitrospinota bacterium. Lineage (GTDB taxonomy): Bacteria > Nitrospinota > Nitrospinia > Nitrospinales > Nitrospinaceae > SZUA-226. The sequence continues at coordinate 8,201 of JAOUPX010000011.1, read as the reverse complement.
CTCCGCAGGCATAAACCTGATCCGGGCCCAAACCTCTCACCTTGGTCAGATAGTTGTCATTTCCCGATTCCATGGGGGACCATCGCTTGCCGTCAAAGTGCAAAATGATCGCGTTATCGCCTACAGCAAAAACATGATCATCCGCCGTTCCCCAAACCGCCAAAAGATATTCCTGCGTACCCGATTCCATAGGTGACCATTCCTCGCCATTGAAATGCAGGATGGTGCCCTCTGACCCGACAACGTAGACGCTGTTATTGCCGGTACCCCAGACGCCATAAAGAGAAACGGTTTCTTCGGTCAGTTCTTCGCGCCGTTGGAAGATTTTGCCGTCGTAGAAACGGTAAATGCCTTCGCCTCCGACGGCGTGGATGTGCTCGATATCCTCTCCCCAGAATCCAAACAGATCATGGATGGTGTTGGGTTCGCGGTATTCCCAGGTCTCACCGTTCCAAAACAACACGCGCCCCCCCACCCCGAATATGAAAAATTGATCCGAGCCATACCCGTAAACCGAGTTGAGCGAGTCGTAATTCCCGGTATCGATCGGCGACCAGTCCTTGCCATCGAAGTGCAACACCACGCCGCCGATGCCCACCGCGTAGATATCGTTTTCATGTGCGGCCCAGATGCCCATCAGCGGATTGGTGTTTTCGGTCCGCACAGGGGTCCAGTCTTCCCCGTCATAATGCTGGGGAACGCCGTCTTTTCCAACCACGTATATACTGTCTTCGCGAAGAGGGCAGATATCCAACAGGTCCGGTTTTTCTCCAGTAAACATAAAATCTCTTCACCTTTCTTTAATGCAGGCACGCGCTTCACCATCTGGTAAAGTCGAAGTCATGTATTGTAACCGAAACTGGAGGGGACTCAATTAAAAGGAAGATGGCAGGGGGGAATATTTGAATACCTGATAAGCATTAGAGCAGGGGGTCAGCCTCAGGCCGCCTCCCCTCCCTGCCCCAGCCGAAACACCAGATTTTCCAGATTCGGAAGATTGGGGGAATTTCTTAAAATTTCCTGCACTTCATCACTGATATCGTTATGAATCAGCACCAGGGTCTTTAAATTTTTAAGATGCTTGGATTCTGCTATCGCCCGGGCCCCCTCGTCAGTGATTTCGCACTCATACAAATCGAGCAGAGTGAGATTTTGCATCTTTTCCGAATTGGCGATGGCCGCTACACCTTGATTTCCTATGGGATTGTAGGTCAACGTTAATTGCACAAGGTTTTTCAAGGTATCTGAATTGGCCAGTGCAATGGCACCTTCCGTTTCGACGAAGTTCCAGTTCAGGTTAAGCTCGGTCAATTTAGACAGGTTTTGCGATTGAGCGATAGCCTTCGCGCCTTCGTCGCCGATATTATTTCTGTACAGGGACAACTGATTGAGCCGGGTGAGGCTTTTGGAGGTGGCGATAGCGGTCGCCCCTTCATCTCCCAAACCGTCACCGAGCCATAGAGAAACCAGATTCCCCATAATATTGGACTCCGCCAGGGCCTTTGCGCCCTCGACTCCAACCTTATTGTCGCTGAGGATCAATTCAGAAAGGTTCAGCATGGCCTTGGATTTGGCCATGGCTTTGACGCCTTCATCCGTCACCTCGTTCTTAAACATGTTGAGGACGGTCAGATTCTTCATGGCCGGGCATTCGAGAATGGCCCGCAGTCCATCGTCACCCACTTCGTTAAATTCGAGAAACAGCGCAGTAACGCCCTTGATCTCGTCACTTTTCATGATCTCGACGACATCTGCATCTTTTAATTCTTTTTCCCGCAAATCGAGTTCGCTATTCTCGACATTGAGACCTTCTTTGACCAAATCCGCCGTATCAACCATAATGCTTTCCTGCCTTCTTTCTCTATTGATGGATGTAAGAAGCCTATTTTAGAAAAACCAACTGCTTTGTAAAGGGTTAATTTTAAAAGATTGAACCCTCCGCTTGTAGGAAAGCGGGGAGGTTGATATGATAACCGGGCTTCCCCGCCTGTGGGGGGTTTAATAGAATATTGGTTTTCTTGACCTTAACCCTGAATCTGCCCTCTAATAAAGATCCCTATCTATGACCCGGAACATTGAAGAAATCACCGCCGCCGTCCAGCAATCCAGCCAGTTTATCCCAAACATGATCCAGGAAATGGAACGGGTTATGGTTGGCCAGCGCTATTTGATCGACCGGTTGATCCTTGGTCTGCTGACCGGCGAACATATCCTGGTTGAAGGGGTTCCCGGCCTGGCCAAAACTACTGCCGTTAAAACCCTGGCTCAAACCATTGAAGCCCGCTTCAAACGTATCCAGTTCACCCCGGACCTGCTACCGGCCGATTTAATCGGCACCCAGGTTTATCAACCAAAGACAGAAGAGTTCGTGGTAAAAAAGGGGCCGCTTTTCGCCAACATCATTCTAGCAGACGAAATCAACCGTGCCCCGGCCAAAGTGCAAAGCGCACTGTTGGAAGCCATGGAAGAACGGCAGATCACACTCGGCGGCGAAACCTTCCCTCTGCCCGATCCATTTATGGTGATGGCCACGCAGAACCCCATCGAGCAGGAAGGCACCTACCCCCTGCCCGAGGCTCAGGTGGACCGATTCGTATTCAAACTGAAAATCGACTACCCCTCGAAAGAGGAAGAAAAACAGATCATGCAAAGAGTTTCGTCCTCCAACAGCCATTCCAAAATTACCGCAGTGATTCATCCGGAGGACATTGCCAAAGCCCGGAAAGTTTACGAGTCAATTTACATCGACGAAAACCTGCAGGATTACATCGTCAATCTGGTAGCCGCCACCCGGTCGCCGGAAACCCATAACCTCAGTTCCCTCAAACCCATGATTCAATTCGGAGCATCACCGCGAGCCTCCATTTTTTTGAATCGAGTTTCCAAGGCATACGCCTTCATGCAGGGACGCGGGTATGTGGTGCCACACGATATAAAAACCATCGGCCTGGATATTCTACGACACCGCATCATCCTGACTTACGAAGCCGAGGCGGAAAGCGTTACGACGGATGATGTTCTGAAAAAAATATTCGACACCATTGAGGTTCCCTGAAACCGCTCATGCTTCCAATTTTACAAAAACTGACCGGCGCCTTCCACAAACCTCCTCCTCCGCCGGATGAATTCGAGAAGACCATCTCGCCGGAACTGATCAAGAAAATCCGGGATATCCAGGTGAAAACCAATCACCTGGTCAATCACATGGTCGCGGGAGAATATGTTTCGGCATTCAAGGGGCGCGGCATGGAGTTCAGCGAGGTGCGGGAATACGAACCGGGAGACGACGTGCGGCTGATCGACTGGAATGTAACCGCCCGCATGGGACATCCCTACATCAAAGAGTTCAGAGAAGAGAGGGAGCTCTCGGTCATGTTACTGGTGGATGTCAGTTCGTCGGGGGGGTTCGGTTCGGTGGGAAAACTTAAAAACGAGGTTGCCGCGGAAATCGCTTCGGTTCTGGCCTTTTCGGCCATCAAGAACAACGATAAAGTCGGATTGATCGTATTTTCCGACAAAATCGAGCACTACATTCAACCCCAGAAAGGACGCGCCCATATCTGGAACCTGATTCGCACCATACTCAATTTCGTACCGGAAGGACGCCATACCGATTTGAATCTGCCGCTCGAATATTTGTCGAAAGTTCAAAAGAGGAAATCAGTGGCATTTCTGATATCGGATTTTCAGGCCGAAGGCTATTTACGCAACCTGCGACTGGCCCGGCAGAAACATGATCTGATCGCCATATCCATACTCGATCCCCGCGAACAGGAGTTACCCGATGCGGGCTGGATTTATCTGGAAGACGCCGAAACCGGGGAAACCCTTCTGGTCGATACCTCCAACCGGGACATGGCCCGGCAATTAACTCAAATTAAAATGAAGGAACGGGTGGAACGCAAGCGGCAATTCCATGCCAACGGGGTGGACCTTATAGAGATTCTCACCGACCGGTCGTTGACGCAACCGCTGATTCAATTCTTCAAAATGAGAGAAAAGAGACACTAAAAAATGCCGATGCCCAACGACAAAAACAATCCGGAAAATCCTGGAAGCCCTAAATTGAAGCCGGCAACAAGTGAAACCGGAGGAACCGGTTTTCCAAAAATCCCGTCGGCGGGAGTGAGCCCCAAACTCAAAGTCTTTGTGATCGGATTGACGTTTTTAACCATCATGGCTTTTGGAATCTTCGTTGCCATGTTCGTCAAAAAAGCGTTCGTCAAAGGACCCAAAGACATTACATGGGGTCCACAGTTATTGACTATCGCCAAAGAACTGGAAGGCCAGGGACTGCATCCGCAGGCCATCGAACATTACCAGAAATATCTGGACACCCAGAAAACGGACATGGAAACCCGCTCCAAAATTTCTTTCGACATCGCCTCCCTCTATGTCAAACTCGGACAATGCGATGATGCGGTGGCCTGGTTCCTGCACGCCAAAACCGCACAACCCACTGCGACGTGGGTTCAGGATTCAGAATCCCATTTACAACAATGCCGGAGCCGCGCAAAGACATCCCCATGAACCTAATGAAGTTGCTCACTCTGCTGGGGTTGATACTGGCCCCTTCGCTGGCAATAGGAAATCCTGCCACTCAATCCCCTATTGCCGCCGAGACCCATGTCAGCCAACGCCAGGTCACGATAGGTGATATTGTCACTTACTCGATCATCGTCCGCCACGATCCGAATATTCAGGTTTCACCGCCCGACCCCACTCCTCTTTTTGAGAAGGGATTCGAGTATGTGGACCGTGGGATCGATGAGCCAAGGAAAATCAACGGACAGATCGAAGAAACCTTCTGGTTCAAGTTCCGGGCGGATGCCGTGGGTTTTTATAACCTGAAGCAAGCTCCCATTCAGTTTACCGCCCCGGCACCCGATAACCCCTCTCAACCCTTGCCGGGAATCCTGCAGGCGCCGGAAGCGGTGATTGAGGTCCGGTCGGTTCTCCTGCTGGATGGTGAAGCGAACGACATTAAAGACATCAAACCCATCATCGGCGCGGGCTGGGATTGGCTAAAATATCTCAACTGGATTCTTTTAGGACTGGCGGCGATGGGGGCGGCGGGTGGATTTTTATGGTGGCTCACCCGCCGGGAAAAAACTGATACCCTGTCGTCTGCTCCCGCCCCGGATTTAAAGCCGCACGAAATGGCTCTTGAGGAACTCGATCAACTGCTGGCCCGGCAACTGATCGAAAGCGGACAATTCCGGGAACATTATTTTGATTTATCGGAAATCTTCCGTCGGTATCTGGAAGCGCTTTTGTCAATTCCCGCCCCGGACTGGACGACGGAAGAAATCGGGGCTTATGTATCCGGTCAGGCGAAATTGGAGGCGAGTGTGCGGCAAACCATTCTCTCTCTGCTTCCGGCCACCGACCGGGTCAAGTTTGCCAAGGCTCCGGTGGACATGAATACTGCCAGGCAGCATGTGGAGGCGGTGCGGGATTTCATTATAGCGACCACGCCGAAAAACACCTCCAAGTTTCAGGTCAGTTCCCAACCGGCTGTTTGAGGATCATAACGATGCGTTATTTCCAGTTTCAGGATCCATGGTTGTTTCTTCTTCTGGCCATCATCCCGCTACTCATTTATCGGAATCTGAAAAACCGACCGGCTACCCTGCATTTTTCTTCACTCGATACTCTGAAGACACTTCACGGGAAAGGGGTAGATATTCTGGCGGCCACACCTTTGATCCTGCGATGTGTGGCCCTCACTTTATTGATAATCGCAATAGCGCGACCACAGGAAGGACGCAAAAGCACGGAAATCCTGTCCGCCGGGGTGGATATCCTGTTGGCCATCGACACCTCAGGCAGCATGCGGGCACTGGATTTCGAAAAGAATCATCAACCGGTCGACCGATTAACGGTGGTGAAGGATGTGGTCAGCGAGTTCATCGACAGCCGGGAATTCGACCGTATGGGAATGGTGGTGTTCGGCAAAGAGGCGTTCACTCAATGCCCGCTCACGCTGGATCACGATATTCTTCACACCTTCCTGAACAAACTGGAAATCGGCGTGGCAGGGGATTCAACGGCTATTGGATCTGCCATAGGGATTTCCGTCAAGCGCCTGAAGGATCTGGAATCCAAATCGAAAGTCATCATCCTGCTCACCGATGGCCGGAATAACTCCGGCAACATCACCCCATTTCAAGCGGCTGACATAGCGAAAACCTACGGAATTAAAATCTATACGGTGGGCGTGGGAACTAAAGGTCAGGCCCCATTCCGGGTGGATACCCCCTTCGGAAAAAGAATGCTGATGCAGGAAGTTGATATTGATGAGGATTCTCTCAAACAAATAGCCGAGCAATCCGGCGGCCGGTATTTCCGCGCCACTGATTCAGATTCCTTGAAGCAGATTTATGCGCAAATCGACTCACTGGAGAAATCGGAAGTCAAATGGATCGATCACTCTGAATACCGGGAACTGTTTCCGCTGTTCCTGATTCCGGCCCTGCTCCTGGTATGCGCGGAAATGATTCTGTCGCAAACCCGTTTGCTGAGGGTTCCCTGATATGAGATTCGGCGACCCGCTATACTTCTATTTGATCGGAATGATTCCGCTTCTGATCGGGTTCATCGTTTGGACGGAAAAGCGCAGAAAAGCTCTCGCCGCGCGATTTGCGGACCCCTCTCTGTTACCCCGGCTGGTCTCCCCTGCCGTGTGGGAACAACGCCGCCGGAAAACCAAACTTCTTATTTGGGGCCTCCTGTTTTTAATGATCGCGTTGACCCAGCCCCGTTGGGGATTCCAATGGGAGGACCTGAAACAGCGAGGGGTGGACATCATCGTGGCGCTCGATGTGTCCAACAGTATGCGGGCAACGGATATCAAACCCAGCAGACTGGAGAGAGCCAAACACAAGGTGGCGGACCTGCTTCGCATGCTTCAGGGGGACCGGGTCGGTCTGGTCGCATTTGCCGGAACCAGTTTCCTGCATTGCCCCTTAACTCTTGATTACCAGGCGGCGGAGATGTTTCTGGGCGCGCTGGATACGGATCTCATCCCCTTGCAGGGAACGGCGCTCGGCCACGCCATCGAAACCTCTATTGACGCGTTCAGCACTATGGAAAAAAAATCGAAGGCAATCGTTCTGATCACCGATGGGGAGGACCACGCAGGCACTGCTTTGAAGGCGGTTCAAAGGGCAAAAAACGAGGGAGTGAAGATTTTTGTTATCGGCATCGGCAAAGACGAAGGCGTTCCGGTACCCGATCCCTCCGGAGGATTCAAACGCAATCAAACAGGTGAAATCGTTCTCTCCAGAATCAACGAACCGCTTCTGCAGAAAATTGCCGTGGAATCCGGAGGTACTTATGTCCGGTCGGTCCACGGTGATATGGATTTGCGCACCATCTATCTGGAACAGATACAGCAATCGATGGAAAAGAAGGAGTTGAAATCGTCCCACCGTAAACGTTGGATCGAACGGTTCCAATGGTTGATATTGGCCGGGTTACTGTGCCTCGCCGGGGAACGCTGGCTCCGTGAAAAATAAAACAGCCAGGGTAAGATTTTTGGTACAATGAAGATATTAAAGCAATAACATTCAATGTTTAAAAGGTTTACGGTACCTTGACAACAAAGCTAAGTCATTTTATTTAATTAGTACTTAATTATTTCCAAGTTAATTTTTACAGGAGTTTAAATAATGGAAGATTATTCCAAACCGAGTTACATGAGCCAGGATGCCATTGCCGCAGAACAACAGCGGTTCATGGTGCGCGTCTACAACTGGATGGGTGCCGGATTGGCTCTGACCGGTGGAATGGCCTGGTTTGCCAGCACCAACGAAATGATTCTTAATATTCTGGTAACCAATCCCATTCTGTTTTTTGTCCTTTTAATTGCTGAAATCGGCCTGGTCTTTTATCTGGCGGCCCGAGTCATGACCATGTCTGCCAGTCAGGCAATGGGAGTCTTTTTCCTGTATGCAGGATTGAACGGCATCACCCTGGCGCCTTTGTTCCTCCTCTATACTACCGCTTCTCTGGCTTCCACGTTTATGGTCACGGCCGGAATGTTCGGAGCGATGAGTTTTTACGGCTACACCACCAAGAAGGACCTGACCTCCTGGGGCAGTTTCCTTTTTATGGGTTTGATCGGCATCGTCCTCGCATCCATCGTAAATATGTTTATGCAGAGCTCCGCGATTTATTGGATTGTCACTTATGCTGGA
>JAOUPX010000084.1 GCA_029879645.1 Nitrospinota bacterium | reverse complement strand
CAACAACAATCATATCCAGAGTAACGGCACAATTTGTGACGTCGAAAGCCATACTTTTCCTCGATCAGCACTCCCGGATGATTAGCGGGAGGAAGAGGGCAGGCAGAACGCATACACCAGCAGAAATCCCAAAAAGAAACCGATAAACAACGTCCAGAAAATACTGTAGACATTGGCTACCGCAATCTGGAACAGCACCGTCTTGTTGGCGGTGTATTCCCAGTAGGCACAGGTCCCCAGAGAAAGAAGAACTCCCGTGCGGGTCCGTCCCCAAATCGCGCCCAGGGCCAGAATTCCAAAACTGATGATCATTTGACTCGTAGTCAAAGAAAATTGAAGTTGCTGCATCTGACTTAAAATCGCTTCCATTTTCTTCACTCCCCAATTCAGTAATTAAACATAAAATCAAAAGTTATTGATAATAAAGCAATCCACGTGCCAAAATCTGCACACAATCTGCATAAAGAATAAATTTATATAAATACTAGAAATACAGGTTATTTTTCAGCAACATAGAGCTAAATAAATTATAAAATATTTACCATAATTACAAAATGTATGAATATTTGTTATATTTACATTTATAGTTTAAAATTTTATAAATAATGGCCGGATTAAGGGGTGGAGGGGCCGCTCATCTCGCTTTTCGCTACGGTAATGCCATATTTTTCAATTGATTAAAAGTGCGCGAGAACTCTGGGATTTTATCTAACTAGTGGATTTTTCAATATTTTTCTGGATTGGACTGGTACAGGTGGAGGGCTTCTTCGTAGTCTTGCTGTGTATCTATTTCTATGCATTCCCCATTTGGGAGGGGGTAAATTCGAATTTCATTCAGAGGGGTGACTTCGTTAAAAATGATTTCCCACAGGGCCTGGCGGAAACGCGCCTCTTCCCGGTCGTACAGGGCCACCAGTTGCCGCGACACCTCCTGCGTCAGCATGAAAAAACCGATGGCTTCCCCCGCCATCTTAAACCGGGCTTTTTCATTTTCCGTCAGATCCCGCTTGGTGATGAAGGCTTCAATGGTCTGATCGCCCCGCAGAAGCACCTTGGAGGCCTCGGTGTCGTCGATGTCCACCGGCGTCACCGCAAAGGATGAAGGCCGCGCCTGCCGGACGTATTCCTCCAGCGCCGACCGCGGATACAGCACGTCCCCGTCCATCACCAGGAAATCACCCTCGCGCTCCCGCAGTCCCATCACCAGTGACAACGTGTTGCCCGTGGTCTCGTAGAGGTCATTGTCGACGAACTCGACCGGCATTTCCAGGCCGAGTCCCCGCGCATACTGCTTGACCGCTTCCTTGTTATGACCGACCACCAGCACGGTCTTGTCCAAACCCAGCGACTGGAGGGTGGTGAGGTGGCGCGACAGCAGGGTTTCGTCGCCGAACGGCAGAAGGCATTTGTGCGGAATATCGTCGCGCCCCAGGCGCGATCCATAACCCGCCAGCAATATCAGGGCTTGCATCAGGCATCCTCCAAAGAAAACACAGAAAAGCTGATGTTGTATCAGATTTTAAATTCAAATGGGGAGGTTTTTAATCCAACGAACCGGGAAAATGGCAGTGAACCCCGCAGGAGCTTAGGGGGATTTAGTTCATGAGAGGTACGGAAGGTAGCGTCACACTCACAAAACATTTAGGATAATGGGTTCCGTTACTAAGTCACTCAAATCTACCAAATAGATTTAATTTGTTCTATATATTCTACTCTTTAAGTTATTTACATGCTCTCGATGAGTTTCGAGTGATGGCTCTAACCTTTCTGTCTCTATTTTTTCAATAATTTCTTTAACCTCATTTTCAACAAGCACCGGCTGTTGTTTCGACTCAATATATTCTATAAAATCTTCTATATAAGTCACATTTTCTGGCATTTCAGTCTTAAATTCACCTTCCCCAACAAAAACCACCACTGAATGCAGTTGTAGACTGGCTAATCTGAGTAAAGATTTTAAGGTTTTTACGTGCTTATAGTTTTGATGCAGTGGATTTTGAAACTTATAGCGATCTCCGTATATGATTTGGGTCCATGTCCTTTGTTTGGGGTTACCAAAAATCCAACCCGACATGTTTTTTGTTTCGACTACAAATACTCCATAAATGGAAATTATTATGTGATCAATTTGAGTGGTTCCATCTCCTGTTCGCAAAGTCACATTTTTTAGTAGATAGTACTTATCCTTATCGAGCAACCTTTCTGCTTCCAGGTTCACAATAAGCTCGCCTACCTCGCCCTTAGACGTGGAAAATGCTGGTCTCGCTATTAATTTTAGCATCCATACTAAAATGGCAAGCGGTATTAGAAACCACATCATGCCTAGCATCCAATTAAAGGCTTTCGTTAGATTATTTTTAATATCTTGTCCTGCGAGTGTTTCAAATATCCTAAGAGCCTTCTGATAGATGCTCTCAAAATATACAGATGCGCTCTCGACAATTGTATCTGCTGTTACTGTAGCTTGGGTTATAAGCAAAAGAACAAGAATCAGCAGGATGCGCAACAACCTCTTTTTTTTCTTCAAAAGGGGAAACACAGTCAGCTACCTATTACATGTATTTGGATGTCCGCACTATATTTCGACTTACCGAAAATGTCAATTATTTGGTAGGGTTAGATAAGGAATGGCTCATCAACCACCCCCAGCCCCTCCTTTCAAGGAGGGGAGTAGGTTTGCGTTATGCAGAAGTCTTATTGTGACAGGGGGTTTTGAGCGGCTGAATCAAAGTCCGGGGACGACGTTGGAGGTCAGGTCCATTTTGCCGGTGAATTTGCGGCTGACCCAGCCGGTGGTGCCGTCCTGAAGCTCGACCTGGTACCACTCGCCCGATTCTTCCAGCAGGGGTCGCATGTCGCCGCTTTTCAGACTGCCCATCACTTCGCCCTGGGAGGACGGAGCGGAACGCACGTTTAAGGAAGTACCCTCTTTCACCTTGATGACCACGACGGTTGTGATCGGCGATTTGGATGCCGGTGATTTTTTTGCGGCCACTTTTTCCTGTGCCGGGGCCGGAACCGGATCGGCGTCGGGCATTTCGCTTGCGTCTGCGGCTTCGCCGGGTGCGGACACCAGGGAGGCAAACTGCTTACTGACCCAGCCGGTGGTTTCGTCCTCAAATTGAATCTGATACCAGTCACCCGATTCACTGACCAAGGGAAGCATATCGCCCGCCATCACCATATCCACCACCGCGCCGGTGGCTGAGGGCATGGACCGAACGTTCAAACTGGACCCTTCGCGGACCTTGATCACTACCATGTTTCCGGTCTCTTCTGCAGGTTCCGGCTCTTCCATCGGCTCTGCGCCGGCCAACGTTTCGCCCTCTGCTTCGGGTTCCGTGGCGGGAGATAGATTTTCAGCGCCGACCGTCTCGAGGCCGGAAAACTTCGCGCTCACCCAGCCGGTCAGGCCTTTCTCGACTTCGATCTCGTACCAGCCATTTTTTTCACTCACGAACGGCATCATATCCCCGCGTTCCAGATAACCCAGAACTTCGCCGCTGGAAGACGGCGCGGACCGAACGTTCAGCGTGGCCCCTTCACTCACCCGGATCACCACCATGGTTGCGCCCGCAGGATTCTGCGGTGCGGATTCGGCAGGTGCCGCCTGTGGTGCTGAAATCTGGGGTTTGGGAACCAGCGAAGCCACCGTTTCGGTAAGTGTTTCTTGATCCATATGCTCCTCGGCGCTGGGGGCCGGGATAGTTTCCTGCGGTGCGGTCATGGCTTCTTCAGGAAGACTGGCGGTTTCCACCGGTGGTTCCTCCTGAGGAGCGGGCTCGGCCTGCTTTTCTTCTACCGGCTCCGGTGCTGACGGCGCAGGTTCTGCCGAAGCGGATCCTTCCTCTTTGGCCAGTTCTTCGCGGACAATGCGTGCGATGCGCTCGGCTTCGCTTTCAGTCGATTCCGCCTGGGCCTTTTCCGCCGCATCGTTGGCGCTGGCTTCTTCTACCGGTTCCTTGAGGGCCTTCTCGATTTCCGCCTGCACTTCCGGGGAAACCTCGGCCGGGGCCGTTTCTGCCGCAGGCGCTGGTTCCTCCTGGACCTTTACTGCCTCAGGGGCTTCCTGTATCGGTTGCTCTGCAGGGTTTTCTTCCGGTGGAGTTTGGGATTCCGGGCCTGCTTCTGGAGTGGTTGAAGCCGCCATTTCTTCCGGAGAGCCAGGTTGCGTTTGTATATCGCCGGCAGGCGCTTCAGCGGTCTGATCCGGGGCCGCTTCCTCTGGGGAGGCCTCAGCCTCGGCCATGGTCAGATCGGGGCTGGTATCAAGGGCGGCATTCGGTACACCGCGTTCGGTGGCCGGGGCATCCATGGCCATTCGATCTTCTTTACCGGGTTCCTCCGCCGCGGCGGTGGCGCCTTCGGCGCGTTCCGGTTTTTGAAAGTCATCCAGCGGGATGGCAATGGGAGCGGGGGCCTCATCCGCTCCAAGATTTCCCTCTATAATCTTTTCCTCGGAATTGGGATCGATCCCGAATAAATCGGATTTTTTCTTTGTGACCGGTCCGCTGGCCGGCGGTGTGTAGGTGGCGCTGGTTTGCGGCGCATCATTTTGGGGCGGTTTTTCCGCCGACAGCCAGGATTTAACGTTTCCGGAACTTGCACCCGGATCGGCTGCCGTTTTACCTGACGATAGCCAGCTTTTATTTTGTGAAACGGATTTGGAGACTTTATACGGGTGCTCTGCCAGATATTCCCGGGCCCGGACGGCATTCAATCCATCCGGAAAACGCTCTACGAAATCGTTATACGCTTCCGAATTATCGGCCTTGATGACCTGCAGGAAAATCTGGTCCTCAACCTGCTCCTGCTTGAACAGCAGGGCCTGTTTTCCCTCCGGCTCGACGATCCCTTCCAGCCGTTTCAGGATTTCCAGGGTTTTGAAGTATTCCCGGTTTTCATGAAACATATTGGCCTTGAACCGGAGCGCCCGGGCCAGGTTTTTTCGAATCAGCGGATCCTGAGACTGTAAACGGTAGGCCACCTCAAACTCCTCCAGGGCCTGCGACAACATGTCCTGGTTGTAATACACCATACCCAGGTTGTTATGGCCGGTAAAGGAGTCTGGATTCTTTGCCAGAAAACTCTTCCACAGAGTGACCGCCGCCTCATGCCGACCCTCTTTCTGGGCTTTGGAGGCCTTATCAAACAAGTCCTTATCAGGCGCCGCCACTTCTTTTGCGGGGGCGTCGAACTGCTGGGCGACGTGTTTCTCGCCGCTGGAGGCGCAACCCGAAACGGCCAGCGCCAGCCCTGTCAACAGGGCAACCGGAATATTACATTTGAATTTTTTCATACATTTAGGATAACTGATTTATTTTCAAGGTCAATATCTCTTGACTTGTTTTTTAATTGCAGTAACCTTACCCCTGAAATTCGAATAGGAACTAGGGGTGTTGCCTTGAACTGAGAGTCCGGACCGGACAACCCTTTGAACCTGATCTGGCTCATACCAGCGAAGGGAAGTTAATTTATAATGTTTCGTTATAAATCGGCTGTAATCCTTTCGTGGATTACAGCTTTTTTTATTTAATGCACCGCTCCCGGCCGCAACATCATGCAACTCGTCATTAACGGTCAAGAAAAGGAACTGCAAACCAGCACGACCATCTCCCAGATGCTGGAGGAACTGGATATCACCGGACCGCATATCGCGGTGGCGCTCAATTTCCAGGTGGTGCCCCGGTCCAATTATGACCAAACCCGGCTGAACGAGGGGGACAAGGTGGAGATCGTCCACGCCGTCGGCGGCGGCTGATTATTGAGAACCCCGTCTCCTCCGGGAGAATGGTTTAATTTTTATTTGAGATAGGATGTTTATGGAAACTGCAACAGCTAGCACACACCAACTGATAATCGCCGGCAAGGTGTTCGGCTCCCGGCTGATCGTCGGTACCGGCAAATACGAGTCGTTCGACCAGAACCGTCAGGCCCTGGAAATTTCCGGAGCGGAAATGATCACTGTCGCCGTCCGCCGGATCGAGCTCGACAAAACGAAGGAATCGATCCTTAATTATATTGATCCGAAAAAGTACACGCTTCTGCCCAACACCGCCGGGTGCTTCAGTGTCAAGGAAACGGTGATGACCGCCCAACTGGCGCGCGAGGCGGGACTCGGCAACTTCATCAAGGTGGAAGTTATCGGCGACGAGAAGACCCTGTTCCCGGACAACGAAGCCACGCTGGAAGCTTCCAAATTGCTGGTGAAAGACGGGTTCCACGTTATGCCGTATTGCACCGACGATGTGGTACTGTGCAAAAAGCTGGAAGACATCGGTTGCGCGGCGGTCATGCCGCTGGCGGCGCCCATCGGCTCCGGGCTGGGCATCCGCAACCCGTACAACATCAAACTGATTCTGGAAGCGGTCAAGGTTCCCGTCATCGTCGATGCCGGGGTCGGCACCGCCTCCGATGCCAGCCGCGCGATGGAGCTGGGTGTCGACGGCCTGCTGATGAACACCGCCATTGCCAGCGCGAAAGAGCCGTTGAAAATGGCGCAGGCCATGAAACTTGCGGTGCAAAGCGGACGGTTGGCGTTCGAGGCCGGACGCATTCCCAAAAAACTGTACGCCACCGCCAGCAGTCCCATTGACGGACTGATCGACGTTTAAACCGGAAACGGGAAGAGTTGCCCCATGACCGATACCGTATTGGAAATGACATCCGATTCAACAACCGCTCATAACCGGGAACGCCTCGACGCGTTCCGGCTGTACCTGATCACCGACCGTTCGCTTCTGCCGGAAGATCAATTTCTGGCGGGCATCGAGGCGGCGTTGAAAGGCGGGGTGCGGGCCATTCAGTTACGCGAAAAGAATCTGACGGACAATGAATTACGGGTACTGGCTCAGGATATATTGAAGCTGACGCAGAAATACAACGCACGGTTGATCATCAACCACCGCGCCGACCTGGCTCACGCTATCGGCGCCGACGGCGTGCACCTGACGGAGTCCAGCACCGCCGTCCGCAAAGTCAGAAAGCAGTATCCCGGTTTATTGATCGGCAAGTCGACGCACTCGCTGGAAGGCGCCATGCGCGCGCAACACCAGGGGGCGGATTTCGTCACCTTCAGCCCGGTGTACGACACGCCGTCCAAGCAACCTTACGGTCCTTCCCAGGGACTCGAAAAACTGAAACAGGTCTGCGCCAAACTCGATATCCCGGTGCTGGCTCTGGGGGGAATCGATCTGTCCCGCATCACACCCGTCCGCGAGCAGGGGGCCTTCGGGGTCGCCCTGATCCGCGGAATTTGGAATAGCTCTGATATTGAACACGAATCTGTGAAATACATAAATGCCTTAACAGGAGAAACTCCATGAATATGCCGAAACGCCCTTCAGGGTCGTCCTCTGAACATACAATCGAATTGTCCCGCGATCCGATTTCCCCCAACTCGAAGAAAATCTACGTTGAGGGAAAGATGTATCCGGATATTAAGGTACCTTTCCGCGAAATCAAACTGGCGCCGACCATCATCCAGAATTCTGCCGGAAGCCAGCCCATCGAGGAAAAGAACGAGCCGGTGCTGGTGTACGATACCTCCGGACCCTACACCGATCCGGAAGTAACCATCGACGTGCGCAAGGGGCTGACGCCGATCCGCCAGCAGTGGATTCTTTCGCGCGGCGACGTGGAAGCCTACGCCGGACGCACCGAGCGCCCGGAAGACAACGGCTACAAAAACGAAAACCAGATGGCGGACATCGAACGCTTCAACCGCACGGGCCGCGCCATTTACCGCGCCAAACCCGGAAAGAACGTTTCGCAGTTGCATTACGCGCGGCAGGGCATCATCACCCCGGAAATGGAATACATCGCCATCCGCGAAAACCAGAAACGGCTGACACTGATGGAAGACGCCGAGCGCGAAGCGCGGCTGAAGGGCAACTCCTTCGGCGCCAATTTGCAGAACGAAATCACCCCGGAATTCGTGCGCGACGAAATTGCGCGCGGCCGGGCCATCATCCCCGCCAACATCAATCACCCGGAAACGGAACCGATGATCATCGGCCGCAACTTCCTGGTGAAGATCAACGCCAACATCGGCAACTCGGCGATCACGTCATCCATCGAGGAAGAAGTCGAAAAGATGGTGTGGTCCACGCGTTGGGGCGCAGATACCGTTATGGACCTGTCGACCGGCAAGAACATTCACGAGACGCGCGAGTGGATCATCCGCAACTCCGCCGTGCCCATCGGCACCGTGCCGATTTATCAGGCGCTGGAAAAGGTCGACGGCAAACCGGAAGAGCTGACGTGGGAAATCTACCGCGACACGCTGATCGAACAGGCGGAGCAGGGCGTCGACTACTACACGATTCACGCCGGGGTGCTCCTGCGTTATGTGCCGATGACGGCGAAACGCATGACCGGCATCGTCTCGCGCGGCGGGGCGATCATGGCCAAGTGGTGCCTCGCGCATCATAAGGAAAATTTCCTCTACACGAACTTCGAGGAAATCTGCGAAATCATGAAAGCCTACGATATCAGCTTTTCGCTGGGCGACGGACTGCGCCCCGGTTCGCTGGCCGACGCCAACGACGCCGCGCAGTTCGGCGAACTGGAAACGCTGGGCGAACTGACCAAGATTGCCATGAAGCACGACGTGCAGACCATGATCGAAGGACCCGGCCATGTGCCGATGCATATGATCAAGGAGAACATGGAAAAGCAGTTGGCGGAATGCGACGAAGCGCCGTTTTATACGCTGGGGCCGCTGACCACCGACATCGCGCCGGGCTACGATCATTTCACCAGCGGCATCGGCGCCGCCATGATCGGCTGGTACGGATGCGCCATGCTGTGCTATGTGACGCCGAAAGAACACCTTGGACTGCCCGACCGCGAAGACGTCAAGCAGGGCGTCATCACCTACAAAATCGCGGCGCATGCGGCGGACCTGGCGAAAGGTCATCCGGGAGCGCGGGTCAGAGATGACGCGCTGAGTAAAGCACGCTTCGAGTTCCGGTGGGAGGATCAGTTCAACCTGTCACTCGATCCGGAGACCGCGTTGAAATTTCACGACGCGACATTACCGGCGGAGGGCGCCAAGGTGGCGCATTTCTGTTCCATGTGCGGGCCGCAGTTCTGCTCGATGAAGATCACCCAGGACGTGCGTGACTACGCCGAGCAGTTAGGCGTGGATGAGAAAGAAGCGCTCGACCAGGGCATGGCCGAAATGTCCCAGACCTTCAAAGACAAAGGCGCCGAGATTTACCAGAAAATCTAAGCGGGCCACGCCCGCAGGAAACTCAATACCCCTCCCTTGCACAAGGGAGGGGTTTTTTATTGCCGGATTGTTTCAAAGCCTTAGCAAAAGCACATTAATGACCCTTATAAAGGTCAAATAATTATTTTGTGATCTATATATGAGTCATATTGGTTGACATGGTTTTTATTTAGGAATACGATTATGTATCGCCCTTTTAGAGAATGGAATAATCTCATGACTTTGCGAAAGAAAGAAAGGACCTACTCACGCTATTGCAGGGATGCCGCACAATTGCTCGGCAAGCTGATTCAGCTCGCCAGAAAAGAGCGAAGGTTCAGCGAGTCCGATCTAGCAGACCGTGCAGGCATTTCACGGAGCACTCTACAAAGGATTGAGAAAGGTGACCTTACATGTGAGATGGGCCTTGTATTCGAGGTCGCCACTATTGTTGGTATCAAACTTTTTGAAGCTGACAGCAGATTCCTCACCATGCAAATTGAGCGGGCCGATGACAAGATCGCTTTGCTTCCTAAAACTATTCGTAAATCAGACAAGAACTTAGATGACGATTTCTAAAACAGAAAATTACACAGAAGCGTTCGTCTGGATTTGGCTACCGGGCGAAACTGCACCGATTGTTGCGGGGAAGTTATCTAAGGATGGTAATGATTTCGTTTTCAATTACGGTCAAAGCTACTTGGAAAGGAATAATGCAATTCCTATTTATGACGTAGAGTTGCCACTTAAAGCCGGAATAGCGCCTCTTTTGAAGGGTTTGAACATGCCCGGATGCCTAAGGGACGCCGCTCCCGATGCTTGGGGACGACGGGTAATCATCAATAAAATGTTGGGGTTAAAGGGAGTTAACGCGGATGATGCGCAGCTTGATGAACTGACCTTTCTGCTTGAGTCGGGATCCGACCGTATCGGCGCTTTAGATTTTCAACGATCTGCAACACACTATGAGCCTCGGTTGTCCGTCAACGCCAGTCTTGACGAGTTACTTGAATCTGCCGAGCGTGTTGAAAAGGGGATTCCTCTGACATCGGAGCTGGATCAGGCCCTTCACCATGGAAGCTCCATTGGAGGAGCCCGCCCCAAGGCATTGATTGAAGACAATGATAAGAAATATATTGCCAAATTTTCTGCGACAGCGGATTTATTCAGTGTAGTCAAAGCGGAGTTTATTGCCATGCGCCTGGCGGCGATTACCGGGCTGAATGTGGCACCCGTATCTTTGACCCTGTCCTCCCACAAGGATGTCCTGCTGATAGAACGTTTCGATAGAGTTAAAGTGCCCGAGGGATGGCAACGGAAATCCATGCTGTCCTCCCTCACTCTATTTGGCCTTGATGAATTGATGGCTCGGTATGCCAGTTATGAAGATCTTGCAGAAATCATACGGCACAAATTTACAAATGCGCAATTAACACTCAGAGAACTTTTTGGCCGCCTTACGTTCAATATTCTTGTTGGTAATACGGACGATCACGCCCGCAACCACGCGGCTTTTTGGGATGGGAAGATGCTCTCGCTAACGCCTGCCTATGATATATGTCCGCAGGGAAGGTCTGGCGGCGAAGCAACCCAAGCAATGTTAATTTCCGGTGATGAACGCATGAGCCGGATTGCTTCCTGCCTGGATGCCGCTAAGCATTTTTTACTTTCGAGGGAGGAAGCCATTGAAATTCTTGAAAATCAGATAACCCGCATAGGAGATAACTGGTTGATGGTTTGCGGTGAAGCAGAACTCAGTGAAGTGGATCGCAACCTGCTATGGGGGCGTCAGTTTTTGAATCCTTACGCTTTCGAAGGCCTGGAAGGAGATGCCGCTCACCTTAATGACATTGCCTCCCAAGTTAGAGAAAATAAAAATAATTGAAAAGCAAAGAGCAGCACAGTTCTGCTCGATGAAGATCACCCAGGACGTGCGTGACTACGCCGAGCAGTTGGGCGTGGATGAGAAAGAAGCGCTCGACCAGGGCATGGCCGAAATGTCCCAGACCTTCAAAGACAAAGGCGCGGAGATTTACCAGAAAATATAAGCGGGCCACGCCCGCAGGAAACTCAATACCCCTCCCTTGCACAAGGGAGGGGTTTTTTATTTGTCATTTTTTTCAATTTCCTGTTTCTTAGTTCCGAATCCCATCCCGTAATTCTTTAAAAATACCCCACCGGTAACTCCGCGTTTTTCAATACTTCTTTATATTAATGCCCCAGATGGGGCGGATTTTGTATGCGAAATAAATTTCTCCCTTTATACTGGATAGGTTGAAACCTGGTTCTAATGTATCTGCCGGAAAGTGGGGTTTCCGCAAATTCAGGGTTCGGTCAAATACTGGTAATTTCGCTCAACGATCGGCTCCAGGTAAAGAATGTTCAGCTCGCTTCCACTCCCTGACAAGGGGGTCCGGGCAAGAAGGAGGAGGTTATGAAAAAATTGATCTTCGTGTCTCTGCTGGCGTTCGGCCTGATGGGGACGACCGGCAATTTTGAGATAGATCGCCAGAGTAACAAGTATTTCAACCGCGACGTCGGGTTTGCCATCACCAAGCAGGCGGACTGGCATTTCCTGAGCCTGGACAATGCAGAGACCTGGATGACCTCGTCCGACGACACCGCCGAGGGCAAACTGGCTCTTAAACAACACATACAAAACCTGCGGGAGCAGGAGGCCCTCACGGGTATGACGCCCCTGTTTATCGCCCGGCACGAGGAGCCTTACCCGCATCTCAACCCGATGATCAAGGTCTCCCTGCACTATATCGATGACCTGCCCAAGGATGTATCCCCGCTGGCGATTGCGGCGGTGATGGCCCAGAGCGTATCGGAGAACAATGACGGCTTCAAAATGATGGATAAAATCCGGCTGGTCCGGGTTTCCAATTTTGAAGCGGGTTATCTGAGCTTCACCCTGAATGGAAAGCTCAATTCAGGAGAAGACGAATCCGCGATGAACCAGGTGTACCTGATTCCGCGCGGGAAATATGTTTTTGAGATCACCGTCTCGACTCCTCTGGAATGCGATGCCGCCACCGATGCGGACCTGGAGGAAATGATGGAATCGATCTTTATCCTGAAGCCGCTGGAAATTTAACCCATCCTGCGGAACACGGATTTTTTGCCTATCCATCCCTCTCCACCCCGGTGGAGAGGGATTTTAATATTTGAAAAAACCCCGGTTAGAGGCAAGGCTCGAATTACACTTCACACGTCCTCTGACTGCCCTTACAATAAATACATATAGATTCTTCACAATCAATGAGGTGAGAGACTCCATGACGGACAAAAAGAAAAACAATTTGCCTTTAATCATCGTCGCCGCGCTGGCTCTGGTGGGCGCAGGTGCGTATGGATACATGAACCTGGAACAACTGGAAGTGATGGTTAAAAAGACCACCGGCGGGGAGAAATCGGTGGATGTGCTGGCACTGGCGCGGGAAGCGGAGCAGGCTGGAGACTCCTCGAAAGCTCTCAAGTATTACCAGACCTTTCTGGACGATCACTCGGCGGCCCCGGCCAATACCGATCCGGGAATCAGCGTGGCCTACGCTGGAATGGGGAACATTTATTACAAACAGTTCAAGTATCCCAAAGCGATCGAACATTTTAAAAAGGCGCTGGATCACGCCAACCAGTATGTCGGCAAACAGAGCCAACACGCGGCGGATAACTGGCTCTCCCTGGCGGCCATTTACGACAAGCAGGGCGAGGTGAAACTGGCGCTGGAGCATTATAAAAACAGCCGGGCCATCCAGGCCAAGCTGGGCACCGATACCGAAAAGGTCGACAAGGTGATCGACGAACTGGAACAGTTCATGGTCACCGCCAACCATCAATCCAGTTCGGCATCCTGATCCACTGCCCTCAGAATTCTTACCGATGCTTCGGGGACCCTGCCCTGAACCGAAGCATCGGAATCCATTCCTGATGATCCAGGCAACATCCTGCATCGCCTGCCACTTAAAGCATCAAAATATCCAGTCATCGTGAGCCGTCCGGCTTAAGCCCGGTCACTGCTTTTCCATAGAGCGGATCTTGCGCCGAATCGAAATTTTTTGAAGTTATTCTACCGCCAGGCATTTCAGCGGAAGGCAGGACTGGATGCGGGTGAAGTCGCTGTCTTTGTGCAAGAGCGTGAGATTGTTTTCCAGGCAGACGGCGGCGATGATGCAATCGACCGTCTTACGCACGGTTTTGCCTTGTTTGCGGCACTGGCGGTAAATGTCCGCCGCCTTCAGGTAAGTTTCGGTGCCCTGCGGCTGATAGAGGGGAAATGCCAGCAGAGTTTCTTGGACCGTTTTAAAGTCCTCTTCCTCTTTAATGCCCTGCAGGATTTCCGTGAGCACGATTCCGGTGAGGCAGAGGTCTTCGTCATTTTCGAGGAGTTGATGGAGCAAACGCCGGTGGCGGGTGCCGGCGCCGTTCAGGAAATCGATCCAGACACTGGTATCGACCAGGATCATGACCGGCTTTTGCGCAGGTCATCCAGCTTGCCCGACCACTTCACCCTGCCTTCGAGTTCCAGGATTTTCTTTCGCTTGAGTCGGCTGACCAGTTCTTGGAGAGCGTGATTCACCAGGTCCTTTTTGGTCTTCTTGCGGGTGAGCTTCAAACCCTCCTTCACCAGCTTTTCGTCGAGTTCAATATTGGTTCGTGACATATAAATTCCTCCAATTATCTATACACCAAAAATATCAGTTTTATGTGTATAGATCAAGAGGGGATTATTTTGGATTTATATCGCTTTCCATGAACCGGATCTTGCGCGAGAGTTCGGTGTTGGCGGGGGTGGGGATGGCGTGCTGTTGGCCGAGGGC
>JAOUPX010000172.1 GCA_029879645.1 Nitrospinota bacterium | reverse complement strand
CTTCTTTTTGGATTGGACCGACAGATCGCTATCGGCATCGGTAAAGAGTTCCCTGGCGGCCTGCACCTTTTCCAGCGGCCATATCGGCTGGTGGGAGGCCACGATAGTCAGCGGCACCACGGTTCCGCGCGACCAGCTCGACATTTCATAGATGTTGAAGTAAAAGCTTTTGGGGAGCAGGATGGCTTCCACCGGCATGGCCGGTACGTCGTCCCACGAACTCAGGCCCAGCATGGCCAGAAAGATTTTGGTGAAGACGCGCGCGTTTTTCACCCCGCCCAATTTGGCGATGCATTGCCGGGCCTCGATCATTTTTTGGTGATTGGGTCCCATTCCCGCCATGCGGAGGGCAACGTAGGCCTCCACCGTCGTGCTGATATCACTGGGCGCTCCAAAGTAAAGGGGCCACCCGCCGTCGGACTGCTGGGTCGCAAACAGGGTATTTTTGCATTGATCCACCCGTTTCGGGTTCCAGACGGCCATAAAATGCATGAAAAACACATATTCGGCCACCATGGTGGCGTTGGATTCCAATTCGGCCACCCAGTAGCCATCCGGATGCTGGAGGGAGAACAGGTAATCCCGGGCCCGGTCGATCGCCGTATCCAGCGGGGACCGGGGGCCGGCTGAGGGAACAGGTGAATCCGGCGTAGGAGCTGTATTTAAAGAGGTTTCGGGTTTGTTCTCGGGCATGAATCACCTGGAAAAAGCAATGCGGGTGGCTATCGTTCCGGTCCGGGATTGTCCGGGGACGGGGGGCCGGTCCTGATTCACTATTGCATTATCAGCGGCCAACCCTCATTATAATCAAGAAACGGAATATTACAAATAGTGATAAAAGGACTGTTTTCGTTGTTGACAGGAAGGCAGTAATTTTCTATTATACTTGGTTTTAACCCCCTACTTGTTGAATCATCTATGAAAACGTTTTCAGCCAAAACGCAGGACGTCGTTAAGAAATGGGTCATTATCGATGCGGCCGACCAGCCTCTGGGCCGGGTAGCCAGCAAAGTGGCGTCGATTGTCCGCGGAAAAACCAAACCCATTTACACCCCGCACGTGGATACGGGTGACAATGTCATCATTATCAATGCCGCCCAGGTTAAAATGACCGGGAACAAGTGGGGCAATAAAATTTATCATCACCATACCGGTTACGTCGGACATTTGCGAAGCGCCAGCGCTCGGGAGATTTTGGAAAAAAACCCGCGCGAACTGCTTTCCAAGGCCATCAACGGCATGTTGCCGAAGACGCGCCTGGGCCGTACGTTGAAAAATAATTACCGGATTTACGATAACGCAGAACATCCCCACAGTGGGCAGAAACCGGCTACGGTTTCCGTTTAAGAATCAATTAAAATCGCCGGGCCATTCCCGGTATGGAGTCTGATCAGTGGAAGATACCTATTACGCAACCGGCAGAAGGAAAGAAGCGATCGCCAAAGTTTGGATTCAAGCTGGCGAAGGCAGTATAACCGTCAACGATAAAGATCTCAGCGCGTACTTTGGCCGAAAAACCGCTGACATGGTTGTCCATCAGCCGCTGGTGCTCACCGAAACTCTGAAAACCCTCAATATTAAAGCCACTGTTCTGGGCGGCGGTTTGTCCGGTCAGGCGGGGGCACTGCGGTTGGGTATTTCCAAAGCCCTGATCGTTTCCAATCCCGATCTCCGGCCCGTTTTGAAAAAAGCCGGCTTCCTCACCCGCGATCCCCGCGAAGTCGAGCGTAAAAAATACGGACGCGCCGGGGCCCGTAAACGCTTCCAGTTCTCCAAGCGTTAATTCAGGCTACAGCCTCCAGGAAATTTCGCCGGGCGCTGCGGAGCTTTGCCCTTTTACCGTCGCAGTTCCTGTCCTTAAATATCGGCGAAATGTTTCCGCTCCTAGTATAATCAATTTCCGTAATTGTTTTTGGCGGTTGTATCCGCCGGGGTTTATGATTCCGGTTCGCCGGAATTCATCCTGAGGAACCGTTATGATCAAAGTCAGTATTGCCGGTGCCACCGGTTACACAGGTATCGAATTGCTCCGCCTGCTGGTGAAACATCCGGAGGTGGAAATCGTCACCCTTACCGCCGAGTCGCATATCGGAAAAAATATTGCCGAAGTCGCCCCGTCTTTGCGGGGGCATTTCGACCAGACGCTGGTCAAGCTGTCCCCGGAGGTGGCCCGGGGATGCGATGTGCTGTTCCTGGCGCTCCCGCACACCACCTCCATGCAGAATGTGCCGGAGTTGTTGAAGGCCGGATGCAGGGTCATCGATCTCAGCGCCGATTACCGTTTGAAGAGTGCGCAGGTTTACGGCGACTGGTACAAGACCCCGCACTTGAATCCGGAAATCATAAAAGAGGCCGTATATGGATTGCCGGAACTGCACCGGGAAGCCATCCGCCCGGCCCGGCTGGTGGCCAACCCCGGTTGTTATCCGACGGGAGCGATTCTGGCGCTGGCGCCCCTGATGACAGAAAGTTGGGTGGATGCGGCGTCGATCGTTATCGATTCCAAATCCGGCGTGTCGGGAGCCGGACGCAAACTCAGCCAGGCCACACAGTTTTGCGAGGCCAACGAGTCGGTCGCCGCATATGGACTGGGCGAGCACCGCCATACGCCGGAGATCGAGCAGGAGTTGAGCGGACTGGCGGGCAAGGGGATCACCGTATCGTTTTCACCGCATCTGATGCCAATGACGCGCGGCCTGCTGACCACGGCTTATGTGAATTTGACAAAGCGGGTGAGCCGCGACGAATTGCACGACCGGTACGCAAAGTTTTACGAGCAGGAACCGTTCGTGCGGGTGCATACGTTGGGACAGTACGCCAATACTTCGCATGTCTCAGGTTC
Source organism: Nitrospinota bacterium (assembly GCA_029879645.1). Taxonomy (GTDB): domain Bacteria; phylum Nitrospinota; class Nitrospinia; order Nitrospinales; family Nitrospinaceae; genus SZUA-226. Next base: position 1,378 of record JAOUPX010000172.1, on the reverse strand, counting down.
GAATTTGTGCGATATCGGCGTTCAGGTGGATGTGCGCAATCAGCGGGCCATTGTCACCAGCGCAATCGATAATTTAATGAAGGGCGCTTCCAGTCAGGCGATCCAGAATATGAACCTCATGCTGGGGATAGCAGAGACCACAGGGCTCGATGCGCCGCCCCAGTTTCCTTGATCGAATATGAAGCTTAAAGAATTAAAAAACTTTAAAGTGCCCGGTTTCCTGGCCAGTGGCATGGCATGCGGCCTTAAGAAGAAAGAAGGGATCAGGGATCTCACCCTGATTTATTCCGAAGTGCCGGCGGTCGCGGCGGGAATGTTCACGCAGAACCAGATGGTATCGCCGACGGTGCCGATCAGCCGGAAAGCCCTGAAAGCGTCTGCGACGACACGCGCCATTATCGCCAACAGCGGCAATGCCAACGCCTTCACCGGACCGCAGGGAGTGAAAGACTGCAAAGCGGTGGTGGCGGCAACGGCAAAAGCGCTGGACATCCAGGTCAATGAAGTGCTCACCGCCTCCACCGGCGTGATCAGCGTTCCGCTGGCGGTAAACAAGATCACTGCGGGAATTCCCAGCCTGGTCAACCAGCTGTCTCCCGATGGCTGGATTCATGCGGCGGAAGGCATCATGACCACCGATCTGGTGTCCAAAACCTGCGTGGTGCAGTACGACGATATCGTCGTCGGAGGCATTACCAAAGGCTCGGGGATGATCCAGCCGAACATGGCCACCATGCTGGCGTTTCTTGCGTCAAATATCCGGATCGACAAGCGAACCCTGCGGCGCGCTTTGAAAGAGGCGGTCGACCCGACGTTCAACTGCATCACCGTCGACGGCGAAACCAGCACCAACGATATGGTGCTCCTGATGGCCAACGGACAGGCGGGCAACGCGCCGGTGAAGGCGGGATCGCAGGGCTACAAGGATTTCGTGAGCGCGCTGACCCACGTGTGCAAAACCCTGGCCTTCAAGATTGTGGAAGATGGCGAAGGCGCCACCAAGTTCGTTACCTTCAAAGTGAGCGGTGCGAAAACCAGAAAGCAGGCCGAACAGATCGGCAAGCGGCTGGCCAACTCCCTGTTGGTTAAAACCGCATTGTTCGGAGAGGACCCGAACTGGGGGCGGATCATCGCCGCCGTGGGCAGTGCCGGGGTGCCGATCCTGCCGGAAAAGCTGGAGGTTCTGCTGAACGAGACGCCGCTGGTGAAGAACGGCCAGCAGGTCAAAGGCGTTTCGCAATCGTCCCTGCAGAAAATCATGAAGAAAAAACAAATCGGGATCGCCATCGATCTGCACATGGGCAAGGCCAGCGCCGAAACCTACACCTGCGACCTCTCCTACGACTACGTCCGCATCAACGCCGAATACACGACTTAA
>JAOUPX010000083.1 GCA_029879645.1 Nitrospinota bacterium | reverse complement strand
CTGGGTTACGCCACACTGGTGTCGCCCATGCCGGGTGTGGTGCTGTCCAAGAACATCGAGCCGGGCGAATACGTTTCGCCGGGAACGCCGATTGTGACCATCGGGAATTTGCAGGACATCTGGTTGCGGGGGTATATCAATGAAACCGACCTGGGGAGGGTGAAGCTGAGCCAGAAAGTGAACGTGTGGGTCGACACCTTCCCCGACAAAATTTATGAAGGCACGATCACCTTTATCGCTTCCAAGGCGGAATTCACTCCCAAAAACGTGCAGACGCAGAAGGAACGGGTGAAACTGGTGTACCGGGTGAAGGTGAGCATCGACAATCCGCAAATGGAACTGAAACCCGGCATGCCCGCCGACGCGGATATTTTACTGGAATAAAACCATGAGCGCGATACGAGCCGAAGGATTGACCAAGCGGTTCGGCGATGTGACGGCGGTGGATCAATTGTCGCTGGAGGTGGCCGAAGGGGAAATCTTCGGCCTGGTGGGTCCCGACGGCGCAGGTAAAACCACCACGATGCGTCTGCTCACCGGGATCATGGACGCGAGCTCCGGCGACGGCTGGGTGTTCGGGCGCTCCGTTATACGCGAATCAGAAGCCATCAAAGATGACATCGGCTACATGAGCCAGCGGTTCGGGTTGTACCACGACCTGACGGTGCTGGAGAATATCCGGTTTTACGCAGACATCTACGGAGTGCCGCGCCGCCAGTGCGAACAGAAAATCGACGAACTGCTGGAGTTATCCAACCTCGCTCCGTTCAAGGACCGACGTGCGGGAAATCTTTCCGGTGGCATGAAACAAAAGCTGGGCCTGTCGTGCGCATTGATTCACACACCGCGCGTGTTATTCCTCGACGAACCCACCAATGGTGTGGACCCCTTATACCGGCGCGAATTCTGGCGCATTTTGTATCAATTACAAAGGCAAAAAGTGACTGTGTTTGTCTCGACCGCCTATCTGGACGAGGCGGAGCGGTGTTTCCGTGTGGGGTTTCTGCATGAAGGCAAGCTGATTGCCTGTGACACTCCTGCCAATATCAAGAAACTTCTTAACGGACAGGTACTGGAATTGCGTTTTTCGAATGCGCGTCAGGCGGCGGCATTGTTGCGCGAGGATCGTCCCGAGTCCTCTGTCGGTTTGTTCGGAGACCGGGTGCACATGTTGACCCAGGATCCCGAAAGGGATTTGAACCAGGCCCGGTCTGTGGTTGCCAAATCTCACCTGGAGCTTCTAAGTTCGCGCGTCATCGATCCAGGGTTGGAGGATGTGTTTATTTCCGTTTTGAAAAAAGATGCCGGAGGGACGCATGCATTCGAGTAATCCCAGGAACATTGCGGTATCGGTTCACAATCTGAGCAAGCAGTTCGACGGGTTCACGGCGGTGGACCGGATCAATTTTGAAGTGAAGAAGGGGGAGATTTTCGGCTTTCTGGGACCCAACGGGGCTGGGAAGTCTACCACCATCCGTATGCTGTGCGGTATTTTGCCGCCAACCAGCGGCGAAGGGAAAGTGGCCGGACTGGATATTCATACCCAGCGGGAACAGATCAAATGGCAGATCGGCTACATGAGCCAGAAATTTTCGCTATATGAAGATCTTACGGTAGAGGAGAACATAAATTTCTACAGCGGTATTTATCAAATTGAGGAAGACACGTTAAGGCGGCGCAAGGAGTGGGTGATTGAAATGGCGGGCCTGCAACGGCATCGCGGTTCTTTGACCCGGGTTCTTTCAGGAGGCTGGAGACAGAGGCTGGCCCTGGGATGCGCCTTACTGCATGAGCCGTCCATTTTATTTCTGGACGAGCCCACATCGGGAGTCGATCCCATCAGCCGCCGACAGTTCTGGGATTTAATCTATGAACTGACCGGACGCGGGGTCACCGTGTTTGTGACCACCCATTACATGGATGAGGCAGAGTATTGCGACCGGTTGGGAATGATTTATGACGGCAAGCTGGTTGCGCTGGGCACACCGGAAGAACTTAAGAAGGAATTTATGAAGGAAACGGTGCTGGAGGTTTCCTGCGAACAGCCGATGAAAGCAATGGCCGTCATCCAGAATTTGGCTGCTGTCAAGGAAGTCACTTTGTTCGGCAACCATCTTCATGCTGTGGTTCCAGATGCAAGGACCGCTCATAAAGCCATCCAGCTCGTATTGAGTGAGAATGCAATAAAGCTGTCCCGTCTGGAAAAAATTTCTCCAGCTCTGGAAGATGTGTTTGTATCGTTGATCGAGGCGCAGGGCAAGGCAACCGCCACGGGAGGGGAGGGCGCATGAATTTACGGCGGCTGGCGGCGGTGGCCAAAAAGGAATGCCTGCATATTCTGCGCGACCCGCGCAGTCTTTATATTTCCATTGCGCTTCCCATGATGCTTCTCCTGCTCTATGGCTACGCGTTGACGCTGGACGTGGACCGGGTGCCGATGGTGATCTGGGACCAAAGTGAAACCACCGAAAGCCGGGAGTTGATCAGCCGGTTCACCGGGTCGCGCTATTTTACGGCACAGAGCTTTGTCTCCAGTTATAAGGAAATCGAACATTCCATTGATACCCGGCAGGCGCTGGCGGCTTTGATCATTCCCACCGAGTTTGCCCAGCTCCTGGGAGGAGGCGAGCCCACACCGGTGCAATTGATCGTGGATGGCACCGATGCCAATACAGCCACTCTGGCGCTCGGTTATGCTCAGGTGGTCGCGCTGATTTATTCGCAGGAAATCATCCTGCAAAAAGTGCGGCAGTTGCGCGGGCAGGTGTTGACGGTACCGTTGGATGTGCGGGCCCGCGCCTGGTTCAACCCGGACCTGGAATCGAAGAATTACATCATTCCGGGATTGATTGCCGTCATCATGATGGTCATCTCAGCGCTGTTGACCTCGTTAACGGTGGCCCGGGAATGGGAAACAGGAACGATGGAGCAGTTGATTTCCACACCCGTGAAAGGGCCGGAGTTGATCACCGGTAAATTGATTCCTTATATTTTTCTGGGTTTGCTGGATGTTCTGCTGGCTGTATTAATGGGCGAGTACCTTTTTCATGTTCCCCTGCGCGGAAACGTCGCACTGCTGTTCACGATGGCGACTGTATTTCTGGCCGGTTCCATGTCCCTGGGAATGATGATCAGCATCGTTACCAAAAGCCAGATGGTGGCGAGTCAGGCGGCTATTGTGGTGACCTTTCTGCCCTCATTTCTGCTGTCCGGTTTTATTTTTGCCATCAGCAACATGCCAACGGTGATTCAGTGGGGGACCTACCTGATTCCGGCAAGGTATTTCATCACGCTCCTGAAGGGAATTTACCTGAAGGGAATTGGATTAGAAGTGTTGGCTCTGGAAGCCGTCTTACTGGTTTTGTTCGGCGTGATCGTGGTCTTGCTGGCGAATTACAAATTTAAAAGGAAGCTGGTGTAGCCATGTTCGGTCGTCTGAAAGAAATGCTGATCAAGGAATTCATCCAGATTTTCCGGGACCCGCGCACGCGGTTCATCATCTTCCTTCCGCCGATTATTCAATTGCTGGTGTTCGGTTATGCTGTGACCACTGACGTTAAAAATGCCGCCACGGCCATTTACGATCAGGATAACAGTGTGGCCAGCCGGGAATTGACCTCCCGGTTTATCCGGTCCCGCTATTTCAAGGTGAAGGAAAATATCCGGGAGGAAGGGCAAATACGCCATTTAATCGATCACAGCCGGGTAAAGGCTGTCCTGCAGATCAATAAAGGCTTTGAGAACGATTTGCGGTCCGGACGTACCGCACAGGTTCAAATGATCGTGGACGCGACAGATTCCAATACTGCCGGTATCCTGCTCGATTACGGACAGAGGATCGCCCAGGAGTACTCCCAGGAAATCCTGTTGGACCGGGTGGCACGAAGCGCAGGACCGGTTCGCGCCATAGGGGGATTAGATTTGCAGTCGCGGGCCTGGTTCAATGAAAATCTGGAGAGCCGTAACTTTTACGTTCCCGGCGTGATCGCTATCCTTCTCATGCTGGTGACCCTGATGCTGACCAGTATGGCCATCGTGCGCGAAAAAGAGATGGGCACCATGGAGCAGATCATGGTAACCCCGATTTCATCAATGGAATTTATTCTGGGGAAGACTCTTCCCTTTGCCCTGATCGGTTTTTTTGACATGGTGCTGGTGGTACTGATTGCCTGGGGGTGGTTTGATGTGCCGATACGCGGGAGTCTGGGGTGGTTGTTCCTCGGTACCGGCCTGTATTTGATGTCGACGCTGGGTATGGGCCTGCTCATCTCCACTATCAGCCGCACCCAGCAACAGGCGTTGATGACTACATTCTTTTATTTCCAGCCGATGGTTTTGCTGTCCGGTTTTATGTTTCCCATCGAAAACATGCCCGAGCCGGTTCAGTGGCTGACTTACCTGGATCCTCTTCGGTATTTCCTGGTGATCATACGCGGTATTTTTCTCAAGGGAATCGGCCCGGAAATTCTCTGGCCACAGATGCTGGCTCTGCTGGTGATGGGCGTGTCGGTGTTCCTGTTGGCTATCCACCGATTCAAAAAATACCTTTAAACTCGTTCGCTCCCCAAAGGGTGCAATACCGCTAGTTAGCTTTGAGGATATTGGCTGATCGTAATCAACGGGTGGTGGGAGATTTCTCTTTGGTGTGTTTAGCTATGTTATTGAATAATTAAGGCTAATCCGGAGGTATTTTTTGGGTATTGATAGAGTGGGTTTGCCTTGTTACTATTACAGTAAAGGTATTATTGGATATTGCTAACCCCTGACATTTAAGAGATGACAATGAGTAAAGCGATCCAGCCCAGCCGTCCCAAAAAGAATGTTCACGAACGCGTCAAGTCGGGTAAAAAGAAAGCACGAATCGGATTTTTGGAATCGATGGGGGATAGTGGTTACGACAATCGCACAGATCCTAATTATTGTTCAGAAATTTTTCAAAAGTTCATGCGGAAAGAGGAATTTGAAGGCGAGGAAACGCTCGACTAAACTGAGGGAAAGTTAAAACTGAAGGGGAAAATTCCGAATCAATAAAGGTAGGGGTACAAAGTGAAACAGCCGGCTCAGGGGAGCCGGCTGTTTCTTTTTGGGTATCGGAGTTGTATCAGGCTACAACATCCAATGTCATAACGCTTGACGCGCTATTTCCAAATTAATTACAGGAAACGGTTACAGGGTTGGTGCCGGTGTTGGTAACAGTCACGGTACCACTGATGTCACCTATGGAATCGCCTCTGCTGAAAGCAGGTTGAGAGGTCAATACCACTTTGCTCCGGCCCATGGAGCCCATCACAGGGATACCGGTTTTTCCGTGATCCTCTACGTTCAGAGAGCGGTTGTCATCGTTCGGTCCCAAGGTGATGGGAACCGTTGTGGCATTAGCTGATTTCCAAACAACAACGTTTCCGGTACCGCGATCATTCATGGTGTGACCGAAATCATTTGGATTCGCCTTGTTGGCAATTTTAGCAACTTCAATGGTGATGGCTTTAGCATCGTTACAAGTAGCTGTTTGGCCGGTATTGATATTTCCGGCAAAAGCGGTGGCGGTGAAGGCCACAGACAGAACAACAGTTAGCAAAGTTACCTTTTTCATTCCCCACTCCTTTCAAAGTAAGTGAAACTACTGGTTTTCAATAACTCAGACAAAAACTTTGCCCTTCGCTCGCGATTTTCAGTGCTATGCGGCTTGGAGCGGAACTACGTTAATCTGTATGCAAATCGGTTGAGCTGAATCCTCTTCTGGTTTCAACGAATAGCAAATTGAGTAAGGACCCTGTTTAGAAAATTCCAAGCCGAATGACTGACCCGCCGGGAAGGAATCTATACTTAATATTCTTTTATCAGAATGATTGGTAATGATCGATGTCTGATAAAGCTCCTGTGGATAATTATTGAGAAAAGTGACAGAAGCTCCAACCGGGATACTAACTTTTTGTTTTTGATCAACTGCTTCCAAAGAGATCGTGCGAGCCAGGGATTCACCAAAAAGGTTTGCGGGGAAAAGAAATGCGACAAATACCGCAGCACCGATTGTTACCCAAGAGCCAATTGAAGATTTATTTGAATGATTATTCAATAGACTCATAAATAGATGGCGGCAAGGCCATCAGCCGCCTGGTTGCAAGACCCTCTGAAATTTTCCGATAGTTCGGTCTTTGGTGGGAGTGTAGTTGATCCGGGTCGTCGGCGGTATCAGCCGAAATCCTAATTTTTTGTAGGAAATAAGCCTAATAGCTATAGGACTATAGCCGTCGGGTAATTTAGCCTGACCGGTAGTTTCAGATCAATTCGTGCTGAATTGCATAGTGAATCAATTCAGCATTTTTTTTCATTTTCATTTTTTCCAGGATGCGAGTCCGGTGTGTGCTTATGGTCTTCACACTCAAAGACAGCTCCTTCCCGATTTCGGTGAGGGATTTCCCGGTCGCGATCATAGAAAAAACCTGATATTCCCTGTCAGAAAGCAGTTCGTGCAGGGGTTTGTCGGTATTGAGAAAATCAAAGGCTAACTTTTCAGTGATGTCGGCACTGGCATAATTTCCCCCCTGAGCTACTTTCCGTACAGCTTCGAGCAGGGTATCTATGGAGCTTTCCTTGGTCAGGTAACCGGCCGCGCCTGCTTTGATGAAACGAACGGCGTATTGGCTCTCGGGATTAACGCTGAGGATCAATACCGGGATCTTGGGGAATTCTGATTTCAGTTGTTTGAGAACCTCCAGCCCCCCCTTGCCGGGCATGGAAATATCCATCAGGACCAGGTTTAAATCTGTTCGTCGGACTATTTCCAGAACATCGTTACTGTTTTCCGCTTCACCCACTATTTCGATGTCTGGGGTATCTCCAAAAGTATTTTTCAACCCTTGGCGGAATAGGGGATGGTCGTCTGCGATCATAATTTTAATTTTAGATTTGCACTCAGTTAACATGTTCAACTCCTGCTGATTTGGACCACCACGGTCGTTCCTTTTTGAAGTTCACTTTTAAAATCCACTGTTCCTCCCCAGACACGGGCTCGCTCCCGCATACCCAGAATACCAAGGGAGTTGCCGTTAGTGAGGCAACGAGGATTGATTCCTACGCCGTCATCTTCCACTTTTAAGATAAGGCGGTTTTCTTTATCTTCAAGAGTAACTTTAACACGCCGGGCCTGCGCATGCCGAGTAATATTGGTTAGGGTTTCCTGGAAAATTCGGAACATGGTTGTAGACCGCGCACTATCGATTGAGGAATTTGTCAGGTTCAAATCCAAATCGCAATGAATCCCGGTCCGCCGTTCGAACTCCTTGCCTTGCCAGGAAATGGTTTCCAGAAGCCCAAAATCGTCGAGGATCGGCGGTCGCAGATCATGAATCATTTCTTTCACCGCAGGAATAGTTTGATCGACCAGTCCTAGAATAGTTTCAGTATTTTTTTGAAGGCCTGGATTCTGTATTTCTAATTTCTTTTTGAGCAATGAGATTTCCAGCTTCAAAGCGGTCAGCACTTGCGCCAGTTCGTCATGGATTTCGCGGGCGATACGCTTTCGCTCTTCCTCCCGGACCATTTCGAGCCTATGGTACAGGTTGAGCAGTTGTTGCCGGGATTGGCGGTCTTCTTCTTCCGCTCTCTCTCGTTCGATTACCCGCCCCAATTGAGCACCGATATGTCCCATGATTTCGAGCAGTTCTTCCTTAGGCTCAGCGGCCTCCTCGGAAAAAAACTCCATGATAGCCACAACCTCTTCCCGAATCAAAATGGGGAATGCAAACCCGGCCTTGACGCCAAGAACGTGGGAGAGCTTGGCGCGCGGGAAATTCGGGTCCTGGGTCACGTCAATGATCCAGGCCGGTTTACCGCTTGCCAGGACTCTTCCTGGAAGCCCGATACCGGGATCAAATGCGGTGGCCTCGGAAATCTCCCGAAATGTTTCAAACTGGTTTAAATCGTCCAAATGCCAAATGGTGGATGAAACCAGAGGGGGATTGGATTTCTTGTTAACCCGATACAAATGACCCACCGGCCACCCGGTATGCTCGCAAATTCGTCTGAGACAATATTGAAAGGTGTCAGCTACATTGCGGGTTTCGTTGGATGCCACGGCGGTGTCTTTATGTAATTGGACAAAGGAGCTTTCCTGCCTTAAAAGCTGGCTTGTTTCATCCAATTGCTTCTTTCGCTCTTTGGCGAACTCTTCCAGTTTTTGATGAGCCAGGGACAATTCTATTTCGGACCGATGCTGATGCAGACAGAGAAAGCAAGTGACCCAAAGAGTGAGGATGGACAAAAACCGGTTCAGAAAGACCTTCCATAATTCTCCGCCGGCGGGAGACAAAAAGAAACCGGCTATGATCAGCAGGGTTCCTAAAACCGCACCTCCAAGAATCAATCGCCGGTTTCCTGAGAGCAGACCGATTAAAACGAGGACGACATAAAGCATGCCATCGGCCACACCGGTGGGAATCAGAATGTCCGCCAGAAAAATGAAAACGGCCATGAAAATCCAAATGGCCGCGGATAGCGTAGGAAAATTTAGAAATTTATTTTTCAGTATGGAATCTCGAATATCAACGGAAACTAATAAGCTTTGATTCTATATTAAAGGCAGGTCCGAATGCCAGTAGGAATCGTTAACACCTTATTAAATAACTGGTTCTCGGGATTGGAATATTCTTAATTTCGGGAGTTATCCCACGATGGATGGGAAATTGGGAAGGCGGTCAGCAGTCATGGAATGGTATGATTTATCAAAAGGCTGCCGCTTTTGAACTATATAAGGAGAAATTACCATGAAACTCAAAGCCATTATTTTTGCCGGCTGGGTTTGTCTTATGGTTGGTGCCGTTCACGCCGCTGAACAACGTGGTGACCTGATTTTAAAAAAAATACCGATTTATGAGTTTGAAGACGCCAGAAAATTAGCCTGCACGGCTCTTTATGATGTCAGGTACGGTCGCGATGTCGCGGATATGCGGGAGTTCCCCTATTTTTTATGCCAGGGCCGTTATGAAATGACGCTAATGGGAGAGAAGGGAAGAGCGGTAACTCTCTATGCACAGTTCAATTACGGCAAGAGCAACGGATTCCTCGTTGTGCGTAAAAGGGACGACAGGCCGGTTTGGATAAGTGATCTTGAAAACTTCGCGACGGGTCGATGGACCACCGTTCAGGCCAATCACCAAACAGGAGGTTATGAAGCGTTTTATCGGAAGGGATCCGGGTTTGATCAGAATATTTCTTCCTTGAAATGGGGATCGTGGTGGCAGGGCGAAACCCCAAAATGATCGGTTGGCTTTTCTTCGTGATATAACCGGATGTTCCCATGGAAATCACCGAAATCCAGTGCCAATCCATTCTTACCCGCGCCGGGGGATACCTGCACGAGGTGTGTTCGCATTCCCTGAATCCATATATCGGTTGCGGCTTCGGTCGCTCCGCCTGTGGGGTGGGTTGCTACGTTCGCCACAATGCCTGGTTGACGAAAGGAAGAGACTGGGGAGGTTTCGTCGAAGTAAAAATGAACGCTCCGGAAGTTTATCTGAAAACATGGGAAGGGGAGAAGCGCTGGGCGAATCGACGTCAGCAACCGTTTGCTGTTTTTTTCTCCAGTTCCACCGAACCCTGGCAGGCGGTCGAAAAGCGGTATCGCCTCACTCGCCGATTACTGGAAGCAATGCGTGCTTGTCCTCCGGAGGAATTAATCCTGCAAACCCATACCACAGCCATGCTGGACGATATCCATCTCGTCGCTGAATTATCCCAGCACTGCCGACTGCGCGTGCATGTGTCCATCGAAGGCGATACCGAACGCCTGCCTGGTCTGCCGCCGCCTCCCGCGACGGTTGCCGGACGTGTAGAGTTACTGCGGCAACTGAGCTCAGCCGGAATTGTTGCGGTCGCGTGTCTGTCGCCCTTGTATCCCATGAAAAACCCCGCATCTTTTTTTGAGCAAATTGCCCAGGCGGGAGCTTCAGCGGTGGTGATCGATCACTTTATCGAAGGCGACGGCACCCGCGAAGGATCCCGCACCTGGAAAACCGATTTGCCACGTTCCATGGAAACGGTTGATCCCGAATCAACACGTCTTGCGTACCGCGACCGCATCGCCGCCATCGCGCAAAAATATCTTCCCGTCGGTATCTCCGCCGCCGGTTTCGCCGGCCACTATTCCAAATATTGATTATTCAGGTTGGAAGGGAACCAGGGGCGGACGTTTGGGCAGTTTGTAGCGTCCGGGCTGGAACGTTTTCATCAATCCAATTCGCTGGGCGGGCCAGGTGTTTTTGTAAACGTTGGTAGGCGCTTTGCCCTGGAAGACCAGGGCTCCGTATTTACCATAGTGCGGCAGTTTGCGGATCAGGCCGGGAATGCTTTCGGGATCGTCGGCAATGATCCACGTCGCGGAACGATTTGGATCGTGCGGATGCGGCACGGTGAATACGAAACTGTTGTTTTCCCACTCAAACGTTTTACCTTCTATCGCAATCCCATCCTTTTGAAACGATATTTCAAATTGTCCTAACGCCAGCTTTAAGGATTGCGCCACAGCGTTGTCCTTTCCGAACAGCCACAGCGCGGCGTTCGGTGCGGGGAGGTAGGTGGTGTCGTCAAAAGTTTTTACCGGTTTGTCCAGGTGCTGAGAGAATTGCTCATAGGCGGATCGTAACGGTTTGGTTTCCTTTTGGGGAAATACCACAGACGCGGCTGGCGCTCCGTAACTCTGGCCGATGCTGGACGGCGCTTCGCGGGGGTCGAGTTTGCGGAACAGATCATAATATGGGTCGACCATGACCGCTTTCGGTTCTCTTTTTACGAATAACCTCAACTCCTGATGAGATTTTGATTCCAGCTTTAAGTTCTGGATTTGCGGTTTGTCATCTCCTTCCATCCAAACAGCCACCGGTAGAGTCATATCGAACAGCGGACGTTTCTGTTTCTGTAAAATACTTAAAGAGAGCCGGTACTCGCCCTGATAATCTTCATAGGAGGCGTCGGCCAGTTCCAGTTCCGGCGCGCCTTTCGTGCCCACCCATTGCCGGAAAAAAACGTCCAGTTTTTTGCCGGATTCGGCTTCGAAATGACCGCGCAAGGCATCAAAGCCGGCATGACGGAATTTCTGGGTGATGAAAAATTCGCTCAGGGCTTTAAGAAATACCGCGTCCCCCAACTCCAGCCGCAACATATTAAGGACCATCACCAGTTTGCCGTAACCGATGGCCTGCGATGCCATGTCGGTGCGCTCTCGGAACTTTGTGAGTGGAAAATCGTTATCGGCGTTCACGTAACTGGAATATTTCATCAATTCCTGAAAGCGGTAGCGGTCGCCCTGCCCCTTTAAATCAGGGAATAGATGATCGGAAAGATAAGCGGTCAGTCCCTCCGACCAGTTGCCCTCGCCGGGTTTCACGTACACCCCGTTGCCCCACCAGTTATGCAGGATTTCGTGCGGGTAGGACGTGTGCAGGATGAATGGAAAGCGGATCACCCGCGAGCCCAGCAGGGTGAACGATGGCATGCCGTACCCGGTCTGCAGGGCGTTCTCCACCACCGCGAACTTGACGAACGGGTAGGCGCCGATCAGCTTTTCATAAAAAGCGATATAGGATTTGGCGGCCTCTAGGTATTTCGATGCCAGAGATTTTTCCTGTTTGCGCAGGAATACATAAAGTTTAACGTCTTCATATGTGTCGCTGTACTCTTCAAAATGATCGGCAATCAGGAAGATTTCCTGCATGGGATCGTCACACTGCCAGAAAGTGTGGCGCGGTCCGTTGACCGTGGTTTCGCGCACGCGCTTGCCCTGGCTGACCACTTTCCATTCGGCGGGCAGGTTGGCCGAAAGGGAAAACGTGATCAACGGGGTTCCGTCCTTATCATCCATAATGGGATAAAAATAACTGGCCCCGGACAGGAAAATTCCGTGGTCCTTTTCTTCTCCATCGGTGCCAGGTGGCGGTTCGTCGGATTCCCGCAGGGCGTCAGTGTAGGGTCCATTGTAGAAAAACTTGATCTGCAGGAAATCCGGCCACGGCAGGTCCCTCGGTTTGTGAACGGTGATTGTTTGCAGATTGGCCTGGCCGTCCTGCAGGGGATCGATTTCCACATGCCAGTCCCCCTGGTGCGGAATTTCCGTGACCACGGTTTTGTAGTTCGCGTGCAGGAGAAAAGTAATCGTCGATTTCTTGTACCCGCTGGGATACAGAGTGACGAGGTCCGCAACGTGTGCGGAGTGACCGGCCGGGTCCAGCGTCACTTCCAGATCGTGGTGGGTGGGGCGCACCCAGGGAGCGGCCTCGCCTCTTGGCACCGCTCCGGCAAGCATGCACAACACAACCATCAGGATGATTGATTGTCGGTGTGCTCTGAAATGATTCGAAAAAGAAGCGGCCATTGGAATTGGGAAGTTTGGAAGGTTAACTGAGTACGGCGTCGATGCCGCGGTCCATGCTTCCAATCACCCGCACCACCACCCGGTTGGGCAGGCAGGCGGCGAAGCGGTCGGCGTACTGGATGTATCCGGACTTGATGCACAGTTTGCGACTGCACGGCGATTTGATCACCCGCGCCTTGCCGTCTTTGATCTCCACTTCCGTTTCGCCGATGGGACCGGTGACGTGCACCACCTTGTTCTGCGACAGGGGCAGGCGTTCGACTTCCTTGTGGTCGACTTCGATCACCACCCAGCTTCCCGCCTTTTTTGAAAAACCCATTTGCGCGAACAATGCCAGGTTCAGTGCAAACAGGCAGGCAATCAGAATTTTATCACCCCGTGTAATACGCATGCCTTATTTTACCATATTCGCAGGACCCCAAAACCCTTTTCATCACAGAGGACACAGAGAAAGTCCATTAGCCACAGATGAAATTATCGGAGTGCGGCAGGTTTTTCAATATTGAAAAGGCTAGGGGACTTTGACAGGATCACAGGATGGGAGTGGTCTGTGTTTTTAAAATAAACTCTTTATGGTCCCTTGCTCAAAATATATCAAAAGTTGACAGGTTTGGTAAACCTATCTATATTCAACTCCAACATGAAAATCCTACATTTAAAATTAATTTGTAAAATTATAGTTTTCCTATTCCTACTGCCGTTTCTCGGTTGTAGTGCAGGAGCAAAACAGGAGCAAGTTTTTGCTTCCCCTCTTCCCCAAAAGAAATATCAAGATATTGTCTCCCAAGCTCCTAAGACACCCTTTGAACAGATTCTTGAATCCACTAAAGGGAAAGATATTGAGTACATGACAGACAGATTTGGTTTTCCTGCTAAATCCTTTAATCATCCGAATGAGAATAGGATTTTTGAATATAACTTTTCAAATATAAAGAAAGATAAAAAAGGAGAGAAGCTCATTGCTGGTATGCTTGATATGGCTCTTGGGAATGTTCCTTTTTTCTCAACCCTTAGCGACATGCCTTCAGATACTTTTCAATGTGCTTTTTGGCTGGAAGTAAACGATGAAAATGTGATCAGAAAATGGAGATGGGAGGGCAAGGACTGCGAAAGCATTTATCAAAGAATACGTCAGATACCCAAATCTAAAATACATGGTGCATGGCTAGGGATAGAGGTTCAAACTCTTACGCCAAAATTAAAAAAGAGATTGAATATAAACTCTCGGATTTCAGGTGGTGTTTTTGTTGGTAATGTTATGTCGAATAGCCCAGCCCAAAAGTCAGGGATAATACGTAAAGATGTAATAACTGAGATTAATCGGAAAACTATTTATAGACATCAAGATTTAATAGATATAATTGCTAAACAACGCCCTGGAGACAAAGTCCTGATTTTAGTGTTTAGAAATGGTAGAAGCTTATATGTGAGTGTTGTATTGGGTGAGACTCAAAGTCCTTCCCCTTGAACCTTTTGTTTTGATTAGGTTCTCCTTCCTTATAAAATATCCATAAAATCGAGGCGGTCGCCGAGATAGTCCTGGAACGCTGTTTTCAGGTTCTGGTGTTCGGGGTCTTCCAGTTTGGGGTCGCGGTCGATCAGGGCGAAGGCTTCCTTGCGCGTGGTTTCGATGATTTTGATGTCGCGGATGATGTCGGCGAACAACAAGGACGGCATGCCCGACTGGCGGGTGCCCATGAAGTCGCCCGGACCGCGTATCTGTAAATCCTGCTCGGCGATTTTGAATCCGTCGCAGGAATCCATCATGGCCTTGACGCGCAGTTTGCCGTCTTCGGTTAACGGCGGATAAGCCACCAGCAGGCAGTAAGAGTTGTGTTCACCCCGCCAGACGCGTCCGCGCA
>JAOUPX010000171.1 GCA_029879645.1 Nitrospinota bacterium | reverse complement strand
GAGCACTGCGGGGAAGGCGATGATGCCGAGGACCCTCCAGATACGTTCATACTGCCAGTAGCGTGCCGGCAGACGCTCTTTGTCCAGGGCGCTCTCCGCCAGGGCTTTCATTTTGTATTGGAGGATGGCGGCGGGAATCCAGCACAGCCCGGCGATCACGAATAACATCATCGACAGCCAGACCCATAACTCGGTAAATGCGTACCCCTTAACACGCATCATCCACACTCCGGTGAGCGGGAGCAGAACGATCGGCGGCACGGTGAACAGCCAGTCGGCGAGCACCACCTGGCGAAGCACGAAACGGATCGCGTGGAGATTGCCCACCCGGTTGGCCCGGTAGAGGGAAAACGCACTCCCCACCCCCGCACCCAGCATCACCACCGCACTCAAAATATGAATCCATTTAATAATCAGAAAACTTGTCACCCTCCCCCCCCATGCAAAAGACAAATTAAATCATAATTTCACCCAAATTATTTCTTAATATTTTTCCCAAATAATTTCAATGTGCACGTGATGGAAAATTTCCACTGTTCAAATCCAATTTAATAGAAAAGCCAGGGAGGTGCTCTCCCCGGCTTATGAAAACCAATAAAACATATTCAAGGTAAATCCCTCAAATAAAATATCTTTTAAACCATCATTCTGTGACCACACTCACTTTAACGGGAGTGGGATTGGTCACAATGTCAAATACCGGTGACCGCTTAATCAGTTCGGCCAGTTTTTCCCGGTCCGCATCTGTTTTCACTTTGAATTGTGCCCGGATTTCCTTGTACCCTCTTCTCACATTCGGATCCAGATTCAGGAAGCCGTGCAAATCGATGTCTCCCTCATAGCTCGACTCGATCCCTTCAATTTCAATACCCTCCGCCGCGGCATGATACGCCAGGCCGGTCGTCATACAACTGGACAGGGCAGTCAACAGATATTCCACCGGATTGGCACCCTCTCCCTTGCCCAACAGCACCGGGGGTTCGTCGGCTTTAAACTCGAACGGCTGGGCGTGGCTGATTTCCTGACAGGTGCCATAAAATCCATCCACAGTGGATTTATTTTGGCTTCCGCCCTGCCACTCGTTTCTGGAGCGGAATTTGAAGTCGGCCAGTTCCGGTTGCTTGCGGATCGCCCGGATGGTTTCAATCAGTTGGGTCACGTTGACGCCGTTAACGATTTTGTGTGCTTCTGCCTGTAAAGTGGTCATTTCAATTCTCCTTAATTTGAAGTGCAAAGATTAATAAAATAACTAACTAATCAGTTAAGTAACGCCTCAAAAAAAATCAGACTTCCACGAGCCGCTCAATCTCATTCAGGGCGCGGTCGATCGGCCACCGCTCCCGGTACTCCTGGCTGGCCATAATGGCCCCGCCGATAATCAGGTAATAGGATTCCGAAATACGGTCCACATCCAGCTTTTTATATTTCGGGTCGGAGGCTTTCAACTCCAGCACCCCGTCCTTGATGATTTCACGAACGCCATCCACATATAACCGGGCCTCTTTGGCGATAGGACTGCTGCAGTCGGCTACCTCGCTGATCATGTTGAAGTAACGGCATCCCCTGAACTGAGTAGAGGAAAGGTTGTGATCCGTCAGACGAACGACCGTCAGGTATCGCCCTTTGGCTGTCTTTTCCTTCCGCATCGCTTCCTTGAAGGTACCGAGGTCCAACTGGCGCCGTTCTTTCAGGTATTCGACGCAAAGATCTTCCTTGGTCTTGAAATGGTTGTACAGCGTCGGCCGGGAAACCCCGGAGCGCTCAATCACATGATCGATGGTAGTGGCCTGGTAACCCTGAGTAAAAAAGAGGTCTGAAGCCGCTTCAACAATTTTTTCTTTGGCACTGCCGTGCTTTCTCGTTTTCATGATCCCAATATAATAAAACATAACTAACTAGTCAATTAATTTTTTAAAAAATATCTAACTTTTTTGCAAATCATGAAAATCAAAAGGATTTTTCTGCCATAAGGCGGTGGAAATTGCCTGCCCAGCTGACCCGATACAGGGAAAACGCACTCCCCACCCCCGCACCCAGCATCACCACCGCACTCAGAATATGAATCCATTTAATAACTAAAATACTCATCCCCTCCCCCACAAAATCCACCTTCATTAAGGTAGCCATCATGCAATCCTTTGGAACTAAAATCCATCAATGTAGGAAACGATTAATCAATTGTCAAACCACCACTCTCTTTAGCCTCAATCCTATGGATTTTGACCCGCAAAAACCCTATTCTATTTAATATTCAATTATTGGCACTTTTTTATTGGAGAGCTCAATATGACCTTCCCTCTAAAATTCAAATACTTACTTGAAACCACAAAAAAAGATATTGAGCTTCCAAAAACTGCTTGGGTGACTTATGCCGTTTGTGCAGTTGAGCAGGACTCCTGTACCTGGAGAGGATGGATTCTTGAGAGCATCAAAGGGGAAAACGGGGAACTGTTTGCCGATAATGATCAAATTTGTCCCAAATGTGGAAAACAAATGTTTCGAACTGAAGTTTCAATAAAAATGGAACCGTCCAAAGATCAAACATCAGATCTAATTCCCGGCAAAGATTATGAAGTAATTCCCATGGAATATGAACAATTGAATTCCTTACCGATTCCAGGGTTCGAATTCCAGGCGTTTTTCGTACCAGACGTGGGTGGTGGGTGGCGAAGCGGCGGGCTGGCCGGGTTGGGGGCAGGCGTGATGCAGAACGATCTTGGTGGAGCCGACAATCCAGTCGTGGCTTTTGTAATACGCGTTGTGATACGTGATATTCCGCGTTTCCATCTCCTTGCCGTGGTCTCCCGAAAATTATTTAAAAACGTTTCGTAAACGTCCGTCGCGCATTTCTCATGCGGGGCGAGTGTGACCCGCACGGCGTTCAAGCCCATCGACGAAAAAAACTCCAGACGCACCCGAAAGGTTTTACCCGGTAGCAGTTCCACCGAGGGCAGGCCGAATCGCCGTTCTCCTGCGGCATCGACGAACGGTTCCGCGCCCGCCTGCGCCGCCCCGGCTTGTGTCATCTGCCAGTGAAACTGCCGCCAGCCTTTGGGATCGGTTCCCTTAAACGTTTTAGGCAGTGCGTCATCAGCCGCTGATAAGGGAGACACGTAGAATATCACCACCGCCCATATAAGGAAGAATTGCCACCGACGGTTAGCCGGTCCCCTCCTTACCAAGGAGGGGATACAGGGGAGGTTGCGAAAACCCCTACCTTGATTTTTGATTCTATCCAGTGATCCAGTCAAAACCAACCCCACCTGTATCCTCCCCTTCGTAAGGGGAGGAATATTAAATTGCCTATGAGCGTTGCCCGATCAGGTCCAACGTTACGTTGGTCGGGCAAGGCCCGAAAGGGAATGAGCACCACACCCCCCAAAACCCTACCTTCCCATTTCTAAAGGCGTTCGACATCAAGCTGGGATCATCTTTCCCTGCTGTAAGGTGTTTTGCCCCGGCACGACTTAAATGCAATAAAATGTGAATCGGGAGCCCTTCCCGGTCATCCAATAATGGAGGCAGTCTATGAAGACAAATTACAGACCGTATTATATATTGTTTCTGGGGCTCGCGGCACTGGCCGTCGCGGCGACCGGATTCAGTTCGTCCGATAAACAAGAAAACCTGACCAACAAGGAATCCAAAAGTATGCCGGACCAATTAGAGATCGCAACATTAGCCGGGGGCTGTTTCTGGTGCATGGAACCCCCCTTTGAAGAATTGCCGGGCGTTTATAAAGTCATCTCCGGATATACCGGCGGCCCGGAAAAGAATCCCACCTATGAACAGGTGGCGCGCGGCCTGACCGGACACACCGAGTCCGTGCAGGTGCATTTTGATCCGGCGCAGATTTCATACGCCGATATTTTAGAGGTACTCTGGCGAAACATCGATCCGACCGACGGCGGCGGGCAGTTTGTCGACCGCGGCAGTCAGTACCGGCCCGGAGTTTTCTATCATACTGAGGAACAGAAACAGATCGCCCTGGAATCCAAAAAGAAGCTGGAAGCGAGCGGGCGTTTCTCTCGGCCCATTGTTGCCGAGATCACCGAGTTCACCGCGTTCTATCCCGCCGAGGATTATCATCAGGATTTTTACAAGAAGAGCACGACCCACTACAAGGGATACCGCTGGGGCTCGGGACGGGATCAGTTCATCGACAAGACCTGGGGAGCGGATCGGGACTACGCGCCTTCGGGCGGCGGACAAGGCGGCGGGAAATTCATTAAGCCCTCTGACGCTGAACTCAAGAAAACTCTGACTCCGATCCAGTACAAGGTGACCCAACAGGAAGGCACGGAACCGCCCTTCAAAAAT
>JAOUPX010000010.1 GCA_029879645.1 Nitrospinota bacterium | reverse complement strand
GTTAATAAAACAGGTTTATTTCACGCCGGTGATGATGCCGTCGACTACGTCGATATGTTCCGCTTGAGGGGTCTTGGGGAGGCCGGGCATGCGCATGATGTCCCCGGTGATGGGAACCAGAAACCCGGCGCCTGCCGAAATGATGATTTCGCGGACGGTGACGGTGAATCCCGTGGGCCGTCCCAGCAGTTTTGGGTCGTCCGACAAGGACTGTTGTGTTTTGGCAATACATACCGGTAGCTTGTCGTAACCCAGTTGTTGAATGGATTTCAGGTCGCGTTCGGCTTTTTGGGTATAAACGATATTGTCTGCGCCGTACATACCGTTCGCCACTTTCCAGATTTTGGTTTTGACGTCCTCCTGCCAGTCATAAAGCGGGCGGAACGGGCTGGAAACTTTCTCCGCATGTTTGATAACCGCTTGTGCGAGCTCCTCCGCACCTTTTCCGCCTTCTTCAAAATGATTGCTGACTGCGAAGGGCACCCCTAACGTATTCTGGCAGTGGTGGCGAATCAGTTCGATCTCTTCATCATGGTCGCTGGTGAACCGGTTGAGGCAAACCACCGGCGGCTCGCAGAATTTGTGGATGTTTTCGACATGCTTGTCGAGATTGGCGAGGCCTTTTTGCAAGGCGTCTGTATTTTTGTCATCCAGTTTACTCCGGGGAACGCCACCATGCATTTTTAAGGCCCGGCAGGTGGCGACCAGCACCACGGCGGCAGTGTCGAGTCCGGCGCTTCGGCATTTGATGTCGAAAAACTTTTCAGCGCCCAGGTCGAAGCCAAACCCGGCTTCGGTGATCGCCCAATCCGCCAGCCCCAGCGCCATTTTAGTGGCGATGACCGAGTTGCATCCGTGAGCGATATTGGCGAAGGGGCCACCGTGAATGAAGGCCGGAACCCCTTCAGTGGTCTGGACCAGATTCGGCATCAGTGCGTCTTTCAGGAGGGCCGCCAACGCGCCGGTAGCGTTCAGTGAATCGGCGGTGACCGGATCGCCTTTATAGGTGAAAGCGACAAGGATGCGGGCGAGCCGTGATTTTAAATCATCATAATCCTTTGCCAGACAGAGGATGGCCATGATTTCGGAAGCGGCGGTGATGTCAAATCCCGATTCGCGTGGCACGCCCTGCAGGACCCCGCCCAGGCCGACAATGATATTTCGAAGAGCGCGGTCGTTCATATCCATGACGCGCTTCCACGTGATGCGCCTGGGATCAATCGCTACCTCTTCTTGACGATAGATACGGTTGTCGAGAAGTGCAGCGAGAAGGTTGTGGGCGGAGGTGACGGCGTGGAAGTCGCCTGTAAAGTGGAGATTGATTTCCTCGGCGGGGTGTACCTGGCTCAATCCACCACCGGTCGCCCCGCCTTTCATTCCCAGGCAGGGACCCAGCGAGGGCTCCCGCAAAGCAATGCAGACAGATTCACCCAGCTGTTGGAGGCCCTGTCCCAACCCGATGGTCGTGGTGGTTTTACCCTCACCTGCCGGGGTGGGGGTGATGGCGGAGACCAGAATAAGCTTGCCGCGGGGCGGATATTTTTTCAGAACATCCAGATGGACTTTGGCCTTGGTGGTTCCATATGGGGTCCAGTCACCCTCCTGTAGTCCCAGGCGGGTAGTGATCTCTGCAATGGTTAAACCCTTATACGGTGACGAGTCGCTCATGAGGGGCCTCATTTGATTTAGCGAAACCCTATTATGGGAATTCAGTTACTTTTTGTCCAGCCCCTTGTGAGCTCTGAAGGTTGGGGATTTATGGGCTCCCATTTCAAAAAGGACCGGAAGCATGAACAACGCGCATGCGGTACAAATGATGATTCCCAATTCCACCACGTGAGCGATGGAACGCACCCCGGCATGGTGGGCGATGTTCAGGCTGGTATATCCCGCAAGACTCGTCAGGGCGGAAAGAATGATGGCACTCCCGGTTTCCTTGACGGATTTAACCGTTTCATGGCGGGAATAATCCAGAATATGGTGGCCCAGATAAACGCAATGGTCGATCATGATGCCGACGATGGAAGGAAGCATCACCATATTGATGAAATTCAATTTGATATGAAAAACCGACATCAACGCTCCCGTGAGAGCCAGCCCGGTAAACAGCGGTAGAAACGTTTTGATCGCGAGCCGGAGGCTTCGGAAATCCCACAGCAGAATCAAAAAAACGATTCCCATGGCCCAGGCCAGAGTGGGAGGGCCTTTTTCCTGAACCCAATTCAGGATAGCGGCGGCCAGAAGATTCTCGTTTAAAACCGCTATTTGAATTCCATCTTTGGCCAATACCGTTTTAAGTTCATCAATTTCCTTTTGCAGCTGATAAATATTTCTTACATCAAAAAAGTTTTTATCGGCTGGAGAAAAAATCAGGATTAAAAACTGGTCTTGCGCCTTGAACCGCTTCAACAGGTTCTCGGGCGTATTCTTCTCGTCAAAGGGTTCGGTCTCCAGAAGTTGCAGGAGTTTGCTGTATCGACGGGTTCCCATGGAGATTTCGATAATATCGCGGCTCTCGACCAGTCGGTCACGGATGCGGTCAAGGGTATCCTTTTTACTGTCATATTCCCGGCGGCTGAACAGGTTGAGAGAGTGATGAATCCCGATGGTGGACTCCTCTCCATATTTTTCCTTGATTGTCTGAAGCGCTTGATGAATTTGAAAAAGGTGATCCCTGTTGGGAGTCATGATCACGGTGGGCGAATAGGCGAAGCCGAAGTCTTCCGTGGTTTCCGATTCAAAGTCTGCGGCAGGCGATTCACCCCGCAGTTTTTGGAAATCATGTTCAAACTCGATCTCTGGAAGCAGGAACAGGCTTGACGCCAGCAGGATCAGGAATAAACTCACCAGGAGGCCAGGGGAGCGAGAATAAATGTTGGACACTCTTAAGGAAAACATCCGGGGCCGCGGCTTCCGCAACCAGTGAATTCTATCAGCGCATAAAACAAGGGCCGGCAGGAGGAAAAAATAGGAGGCAAAAGAACTGGCGATTCCAATGACGGCGATCGCGCCGAATTCGGAAAATCCTTTGAATTCCGAAAGAATCAGCAGGGAAAACACACTGATGGTGGTGGCCATGGCGATCACTCCAGACCGTCCGACTTGGGTGGCCACCAGTTCTGCTGATTCGGGAATGGTCTTTCCCTTTCTCAGTTCCTGCTTAAGGCGGACGTAAAGATGGATTCCATAATTGATTCCCAGTCCGGTCAGAATGGCGACCAAAAACCCAGAAATAATGTTGACGTGCCCTATGATGATCCGGGTGAGAGCAAAGGTCAGGCTGAGAGAGGTGATTAAGGGAATAAATAATAAGATGATGGAAAGAACTGAGCGGTTGTACAGGGCCAGTATAAAGGTGACCAGGATAATGGCCACAATCGCCGAATTTTGTAAATCCGTTTGAATGATTCGGTTCTCCTCCAGCCGGGTGATCATGCCTCCGGAGAACTGGATTTTTAAATCAGGATATTGTTTCTCGATTCCGGATTTTTTGACCTGCTCCCGAACAGCCTGAACGAATTCTTTCGTGAATCCGGTATTGGAAGCGGTGCCTTTCGGTTGAATGAAAATATAATAGCGTTTACCGCTTTTCCCCTGATAAAAGGGCTGTATGTCTTCAAAGATTTTATAATGGTCGGATAGATCGTCCAGTTTGGAAGCGTTGGAAGAATCCTGCGAAGCTCCAAAGAATCCAGTCAGTGCATTTCGAGCCTGTTCGATGGCCTGTTCGACAACTTTGTCCAGCGACTTCAAGTCGCTTTGAGTAGCGAACAGTAATTGGCGGTTTTTCAGGAATTCGACTGGAAGGCGGGAATCCACAAAATAGACATTCGGGACCCGCTTGAATTCTTCGGTCAGGCCATCGATCACTTTTGGAGCGTCTTTGGGGTGTAATCCTTCCAGGACAACCACCAGCGGTCCCGTACCGCCAGTTTTTTCGACGACCTGATTGAATTCCTGAATCAGCGGAAGGTCCTGCGGCAGTAAGTTGTCCAGTCGGGGGCTGTAAGTCAGGCCCGAGGCCACCCAGAAGGCTCCCAGGGTGAGCAGGGCGGCTCCTATGATAAGAAGCCTGGGCTCTTTGGACGTAATGTTTTGATAACACCACTTAAGAAGAGGTTTCATTGCGAATCATTAAATGATGAATTGTAAATGTTAACAGCAACTGTGCGAACATGATTCCTGATATCCATTGTAAGTAATTTTCCAGAATTGCGAAGCAGGAAAGGACGGCCATGAGAAAAAATATCAAGTCCGGCCCGTTCCAGCTCCATAGGGCAATCAGCGAACGCTGGTTGCGGTAAAAGCGCAGTCTTTTCTCTTCCGGCCATACATCTTCCTGCAAGGGGTTCCGCTGGCTGGTTTCGTAACCAGGTAAAGAGCTCCATTGGCCCCTGAAAATCAATCTCTGGAGTTGCAAATAATAAAAATAAATTTTAAGAATCGCAGATGGCGCGGCTGAATATTTTTCATAGGTTTTGCGGATATCGCGTCCGGGTCCATCGTATCCGTTTTTTATCCGGTTGGACATGCTCTCCTTGAAATAATCGAAGGTGACGCCTCTCAGGAATATCAGGAGGGCCATAACAAGCAGGGCTCCCTGGGAGCCGGGCATACCGATCATCAATCCGATCAACACAGCGATACTCGACACATAATCGCCAATACCATCCACAATGCGGCCCCATTCACTGGCCATGCCCTTGGCACGGGCCAGTTCCCCATCCACACTATCCAGAATAAGGGAAATCTCGAAAATAATCCCCCCCTGAATCATGGAGCGCGTGTCTCCATGACTGAAAAACCACGCTGATACAATAGCCAGGAGTGCCGACAGAAAAGTGACCTGGTTGGGAGTGATGGGAGTTTCTTTAAATGCGTAAACCAGGGGCCGTGCCGCAGGTTCCTGGATATACCGTACCACCGGTTCGGTCAGGGCTTTCCGGATTTGATTCAGGGGATTGGCCTGCGGCATGTCAAAGCCACCCCTGTTGTTTGTACCAGTCGCAGGTTTGTCTCAGGCCCTGATTCAGGTCAAACAAGGGCTCGAAGGAATAGTGACTGAAAAACCGGTCGGAGGAGGCAGTCCAGGAGCTTTGGCGCAAATCGATCAACCGCTGGCGGTCAAGCAGAGGGGTTTGGTCCCTCATTTTTGCCACAAATTCAGATATCAAGGCGGCAAATCCCATTACCGCCACTGGAATAATCAAGGTTTGCGCCCGCACCCCCATGGCCTGCATGGCGGACTGGGCCACATCGTCCCAGGAGTACACATGGCCGTCAGTTGTAAAAAAAACATTTTGCACCGGATCTGGCGCCGCGGCGGCGCGGATCATGGCGCTCACCAGATCCTTGACGTAAATGAGAGATAACGTTCGCGGCGTTGTTCCAATTTTAATTGCGGCGTGCCATTTGATGGCTTTTAAATAAGAAAAAAAATTTACCTCTCGCTCTCCGTAAACGACGGGGGGGCGGAGAACCACCATGGGCAGTTCCGACGAATATCCCAAAGCGATTTCTTCGCCGGTCAGCTTGGATTTTCCGTAATAGGTCAAAGGATGGCACGGAGTGTCTTCATCCACTTTCTGCTCGGGAGGGGTGGGGCCGACCGCCGCGAGACTGCTGACATGCACCACGCCTTTAATCTGCCTGCCGTGCTTAATGCAACTTTGATAAAAGGGTATGCAGGCCCGTGCATTATTATGCAGGTATTCATGGCGGTTTCTGGCGCGGGTAATGCCTGCGCTGTGAAACACATAATCCACTCCTGCGAAGCAATCTTTATAGGTATCGGGGTGATGGAGGTCCCCGGTGTGCAGGGTCACGCGGGACGTATCCAGCCATTGGAGATTGCTGGTTTCACGCACAATGCAATGCACCTCGCATCCGCGTTCCAGTAAGGCATCTACCAAATGGCTTCCGATAAATCCGGTAGCACCGGTAACCAGGGCCGTACTTCCGTCAATGGGTGATGGTTCGTTCATAGAGTCGATGTCGTTTATAAGGAATACCTCCGATTTTTTCAATGGGACCGATTATGGCCCGGTTGTCCTCCAGCACCCACGACATGTCCACTTGAAAAATATTGATTTCCATTAATTGTTTGTATATGGCGTAATAGAAAAAGGCGTCAATTCCCAGCCGCTGGAACTGTTTTTTGACTCCCAGGGTGATGACGCGATGGCGATTAATCTTCCTCTTACCTAGGATAAACTTGAGCCAACCGAAAGGAAACAGTTTTCCCTTCAGGGATTTAAGAGGCTGGTTCACATCGGGCAGAGACAGGGAAAATCCGGCTGGTTCTCCATTCACCTCCGCAATGAAGCACAACCTTGGGTCGATCACCGTTTTCAATTCACGGGCCGAAAAAACAAACTCCTTTTTCCCCATGGGGACGAATCCCCAATTGGTTTCCCAGGCGGAGTTGTAAATATCCCAGAGCACATCAATCTCCTGGTCGAAACGATCCATTTGGAGCGTCCGCACAGAAAACCGGTTTCTCTTTTGAATCAGGGAAATCGCCCTCTGCAGGTATTCCGGGATGCCTGTAAGCTGAATCTTGAACGAGACAAGGTCCTTTATTTTTTCCAGGCCCCATTGTTCTAGTAATTTCCCATAATAAGGCGGATTAAAAGGTATTCCCACCACCGGAGGATCATCGAAGTTTTCCACCAGCAGTCCGCATTCGTGATTGATAGACAGGCTCATGGGTCCTCGCAATCGATTCATTCCTTTTTCCCGGCACCAGTGCTCCGCCGCATCTAACAGGAGAGAGGAAGCCTCGGAATCGTTGGTGCATTCAAACAGGCCAAAGAACCCGGTGGATTCGTTATGAAATCGGTTGTGATCGTGGTCGATAATGGCGGCAATACGGCCGACAGTATCCCCCTTGTCGGACAGGGCGATATAAAATTCGGTTTCCGCATGATCGAAAAATGGGTTGGTCTTCGGATCAAGAAAATGCTTTCTTTCGCTATCCAAAGGAGCCACCCAGGGGGATTCGTCGGAATATATCTGGTGTGGGAGCCGGAGGAAGCGATCCATGTCTCCTGAAGAGACCACTTGCTTTAAAACGATGGCCATTATTGAGGAATGATGCCCAATTCGGTTCCAATGGTCTTGAAGGTGTTGAGTACGTGATCCATATCCGCTTGCGTGTGGGCGGAGGTGTAGCTGGTTCGTATCATCGCGTTGAACGGGGGAACCACTGGCGACACGGCCACCCCGGCGAACACCCCGTTATCAAACAGGAGCTGGTTGAAGTAAAGCGTCAGAGCTTCGTCTCCAATTTTTATAGGGATGATCGGTATGGGATTGTTATTGATTTGAAACTTCATGTCGAACAATCCCTTTTTCATGTAGGTGGTATTGTCGTGGAGCCGTTGGATCCGCTCCGGCTCCTCAATCATGAGGTTTAATGCGGCGTTGACCCCGGCGACCGAGGCGGGCGGTAACGCGGCTGTAAAAATAAAGGCCGATGCCTTGTGGCGTATGTATTCGGTGACTCTGGGGTGGGCGGAAACAAAACCGCCAATGGAACCCATGCTCTTGGAAAATGTGCCGACGTAAATATCGACTTCCTTTTCAAGGTGGTAGTAACTGGTGACCCCTCGGCCTCCTTCACCAATGACGCCCAAACCATGAGCTTCATCCACCAGAACCGTGGCTTTGTAATCCCGCGCAAGTTTAACGATTCCCGGAAGGTTTGCGATATCACCGCTCATGCTGAATACGCTGTCGGTAATGATCATTTTGCCTTCCACGCCGGGATATTTTTTCAGGCAGTACTCCAGGTGATCCATATCATTATGGCGGTACCGGACGGTTTTACCGGCGGCCACCGCACAGCCTTCGTAGATGCTCGCATGATTTTCCCTGTCGGAGAAGGCAATATCTTTTCGGCCCAGCAGACAGGCAATGGTTCCCTGATTGGCCTGATATCCGGTGGACATCACAATGGTATCCTCCCGCTTCAGAAAATGGGACAGGTCGCTCTCCAACTGTTTATGAAGGCTGAGGGTGCCATTGAGAAACCGACTGCCGGTGCATCCGGTGCCGAACTTTTCCAGAGCCTGTTTTGCCGCTTCGATGACACGGGGGTTATGGGTCAAGTCCAGATAATTGTTGGTGGAAACGGTAATAACTTCACGGCCCCCAATGGTGACATGGGCGCCGTCCATGGCCTCGATTTCGCGAAAGTAGGGATATATGCCCAGATCCTTGGCCTGGTTCGGGGCCTCATACCCATGACATTTGGATAAGACCCCTTCAGTTGAAGATGTCGAGGAGCGAAGATGGGTACTTTCAAAATCGAAATTTTCCTTCAATTTGGAGATAATCTGATCCCGACGCAGGTGGGCTGGAATCTCTTTGTTGTTGGGATCGTCAAAGGTCAGTTGAGAATACTTCACGAGCTTTTTCCCTCTCAAAATTCAATGGTCATACGGGTTTGAAATTCCTTGGTCACGCGATCCGAAATTCAGGTGCTTCTCAAAATATTTAGATTTATGGGATGAATTTCTCCTGGGGGGAGGGTAATCGATAACTGTATATCGGGCTAAGATTATCACTACCCCCTTGATTTTGCAATGAGTATAGGGTTTGAGTACGTCTCTCTGGTGGATTTTATGTTCTGGAATTCCACCTGAACAAGATATGTGAGGGAGTACGATCGGGATGCCATTGGATCCTGCATCCCAGATGTGGCCGGATAGGTTTTCCCAGGTTATTCATGACATCCTGGTCTATGTTTAAAACCACAGGCCGAACCTGACTTCTATTTAGCTGGTAAGAAATTGAGCCAGCTTGGGATCCTCCATTATCTGATGCAGAAGTTGAGTCAGACCGTAATTGAAAATCTTTTCCTTTTCCAATTTTTCTGGAAGAGCGGCATAGGATTTTTTGATAAAAAACTCGTATTCGCCACCATAGGTCATGCCTCTATTTTTAGCGGCCACTTTCACTTGAGAGCGCAGACGTGCCTGGATCTTGGGTAATTCCCCTGAGTCATTTTTTTCTTTCCGGAGCCGAAGATCCAGTTTGGTGATAAAAATTGTTAACTCGCGGGTACTCCCCGTCCCTTTGCCGTCGGTTTCATAACCCTGCATTTTGAATGCTTCGGTTGCGGTTTGCTGAAAATTGGCGTCCAGTTGCATTGAAGGATGAAAATCCTTGGAGACCAAAGCTCGTCCGGACTTTATTTTTCTATCAGAGTCTCTTTTGACAAGAATATTATTCCTTCTTTTATCCACAACGAAAATTTTCAAGTTTTTGCCGCTACCGGTGTTGGATTCGTGGATCAGAATTCGGGTATTCAGATCCAGAAAAGCATCGTTCTGCATTTTCTTCTGGCTACACCCCCCGGCGCTTCCTGATAAGATCAACAGACAGCCTATCCATGCCAATGTTTTGGTTTTAAACATAATATTCTTCCCAGAAAATATGAATGGACTCTATCTTATTAATGTAACAGGTCCTATTCAGATTGCCACAGGATTTAAGCAGGGAATCGACAGGTAAATTGCAAGGGCGGGAAATGGAGGTGGTCAGTTGGAGGTTAGCGGGCGAAATTCAAGGGATTTTCAGATTTACACGCTGGCCATAGGAATTTTGATTTCCCCATTTTATTTCAGGGAATTTTTGCTTTGGAAGAAATAGCTTCCTGTGTTTGGCGCCTAAACAAATCACGTCGGCTGACCAGATGGTCGAGGAACAAAAGACCCTCAAGGTGATCCATTTCATGTTGCACCGCGCGGGCTTCATACCGTTCCATATGGAACTCCAGCGGCTTGCCGAATTCATCCTGTGCTTTCAGAATAATGAATTTGGCCCGGGCCACGTTACCCGTGTAGTCGGGAACGGACAGGCATCCTTCGCGTCCGACCGCTGACCCTTCTTTCGAAATAATTTCCGGATTGACCAGAATCAGCCGGCCATGATGTTTGATTTTAGGTTTTCCGGAAACATCGACGATGATGATACGTTCAAATCGTCCCACCTGCGGCGCGGCGATACCCACACCGCCCGGCCCCGCGCGCATGGTTTCTTCCAGATCGCGGATGAATGCGTGCAGACCACCGTCGAAATGTTCCACCGGTTTGGAAACCTGTTTCAATCGAGGGTCGGGATAAACCAATATATCAAGAACGGCCATGCAGATTACCCGATTAACGTATCAATAGGTTCCAATTGGGTTTCCAGTCCCTTTTCCTGCGCCAGCTTTTGAAGCGTCTCTTCAATCACCTCTATTCCCTGCTTTGCAACCCCTTCAATGTTCATAACATATATGGAGTTTTCAGGTGTGCCGCCAACATCAGATTCCAAGTTCAGAATATTAAATCCTTTTTCTGCCAGAGTACCGGTGATATCGGCGACAATTCCTGCCCGGTCGGCTCCGTAAACCGTGATGCGGACTTCCGGTTCTACATGGTGCCGTAACTCGCCTTCAATGGCGTCCACATGGTGACGGAGATCGAACTTTTGGCAGACCGGTCCGATTAACTCGTCCAGAATCTTTTCATCTCCTGCGAATTGGACCATAAGCATGACCGTGAAGTTGCCGCCCAGTCGCACCATGGAGGCTTCCCCGAGGTTGCATTCGCCCTCGAACAACGCACGGGTTGTCTGAGCGACGATCCCAGGCTGGTCCTTGCCCACCAGGGTCAACATGAACCATCTTTTCATAAAAATGTCCTTTCACGCGTTCATTGGATCAGGAAAACATGACACCTCATACAGACTTTGTCAAGCTAGGGTGGAATTCCTGTGATGCGGCTTTTTTTTAGTTTTTTAAAACAACGCGATATCGGGCCTGGTTGTTACGCACCCGATCCATTGCCGGGTTGACCTCGTCCATGCCGAACGATTCTGTTTGAGCCTTGATTCCATGACGGGCTGCAAATGCCAGCATGGTTTCGATATCACTACGGCCACCGATGGGACTGCCGCATACCCTTTTTCGTGACGCTATCAGGGGAAATGCCGGGATCGATAGGGCGGACTGCGGGACTCCCACCACGCACAGCTGACCTTCCGGTCTCAGAACATTCAGGTAGGCCTCCCAGTCGAGGTCCGCTGGAACTGTGGAGATGATAAAATCCTGAGTGGCGGCATTGGCTTTGAGAACGTCGGGATCTTTCGAGTTTAAAATCCGGTGTGCCCCGAAATCTATTGCTTCTTTTTCTTTTCCGGGTGTGGCAGAAAAAGCGGTCACCTCACATCCCCAGGCTCTATAAAACTGTAGAGCCAGGTGACCCAGGCCGCCTACGCCGATCACGCCGACCTTCATAGTCGGACGGATGTTAAAATGAATCAGCGGGGCAAATACGGTGATTCCGCCGCACAGTAACGGCGCCGCATTTTCAGAATCCATACCGTTAGGAAGGATGAACGCAAACCGGCTGTCCACGACAATCGACTTGGCGAAGCCACCATGATTCCCCAGGCAGGTGGCTCCAATTTCAGGGCACAGGTTTTCCCTGCCGGAAATGCACCATTCGCAGACCATACACGCCGAGCATTGCCAGCCGATACCCACTCGTTGCCCGGCTTTTAAATGCTTGACCGAAGAGCCCATGGCCGACACGTTGCCCACAATTTCATGCCCCGGCACAAGCGGATATTGAGAAATGCCCCAGTCGTTGTCGACCAGATGGGTGTCGCTGTGACAAATGCCGCAGTGGCTGATCTTAACTTCCACGTCCCATGGCCTCAGATTTCTGGAAGCATAACTGAATTTTTCCAAAGGCGCCTTGGCTTCTTGTGCGGCATAGCAATCAATATTCATAAAAATGACCTCCTAATTCCGGGTTAACCCTGCGAAGTCGACGGACCCTGCCAGCTTTTTCAGATATTCCGGCGAAAAACTCTCCGTACTCAGTTTATCAATGTAAGGGAATTCGGCAAGCACGGGAATATCTGTTAATTCTTTAATTATCCTGGGTTGATCCTGAGCAATAGCATCAAGCTTCCCGGGGCCGGTACGGTTGAAGACGACTCCTTTGACAGCAATCCCGCTGTGTCGGAGTGTTTCCAGGGTCATCAGGGTATGGTTGAGGGTTCCCAGTTCATACCGCGTTACAACCAGCGCGGGTAATCCCAGGTCGCGTATCAGCTCCACCACCCCGTATTCCTGGGTGATAGGCACCCGCACGCCGCCGATGCCCTCAACCAGCATCCAATCGTTTTTCTCCGCAAGTTTATCATAGGCAGACAGAATTGATTTCGGCTGGAGGGTGCGATTGTCAATGAGGGCCGCCTGGTAAGGGGAGGCGGCGTGTTTCAGTCGAAAGGGACAGACTTCCTCCAGAGGGTCTTCTATATTGCCGGTCTCCATCAGAAACAGTGCATCGGAGTTGGCCGCCGAACTGCACTTGGCGTCGACGCCGGTTTCGATGGGTTTCATGACTCCAGTCTTTATCCCCTGATGGCGGAGCCATGCCAGAATCGTCGCGGTTACCACGGTTTTCCCGACTCCGGTATCCGTTCCCGTTATAAATAAACCCTTCATTTCATCCCCATTTTATAAATAATCGTTTCGTTTTAGAATTGTGATGGTTTGGCAAATTAAGCAAATTTTAAACTATTGTTGACCGATGGCAACGTAGAATCAAGACAGTTTTAAAGGTTTGGCATAAGGAATAATATGACCGGGTATAAGCTGGTCCCTTATAAATTGCATGGTTAGCGTAATAAAAAATATTCAGTTATCGGAAATTTGTGTTGACCGAATAAAATCTGGTGGTTATCGTATTAATACCACAGCAAATAAATTTTCATAATCTAAGTCATTCATTGGGTGTTTTTTCCGAAAACCGCCTGTGTGACTGAGAGGGTATCCTGATTCGGCGATTTTAAGAAATAAAAGAACGCCAAGAACAACTTGCGAATTAAGCGGTTTTGCCCATTTCAAGCCTTATGGCTTTTTTCTTAATTATTAATTTAAGGTGAAGTACAAAAAAGTGAAAATTATGGAGGCAAAACTATGCAAGATTTAAAGGTTTTAAAGTCAGGCGTTCCAGTTAAAGAAGAAAAAAAAATAATTAAAATTCTTGAGGTCGAGGATAAGGATAAAGAAATACAGGGCAAGGAAAACTATGAACTGAATACTAGGCTGGAAGAATTGATTGAAGTTATGAAAAGAGCCGCCGATGGAGATTTGACGAAATCGGTAAATGTTGTTGGGGAAGATCAGGTGGGGCGGCTGGCGGAAGTTTTGTCACAGTTTATTTGCGATTTAAGGGTCAATATATCGTCAATAGGTCTTGGGACGATTCAAGCGACCAAGTCCTCCGATGCGCTCTCTTCGATCGGCACACAACTGGGGGCAAACGCAGAAGAAACAGCTACCCAGGCAAACGCAGTCGCAGAGGCTTCGGAGATGGTCAGCGAAAATGTTCAATCTGTGGCCGCCGGCGCAGAAGAGATTGCGGCGGCCATAAAAGAAATCTCACAAAATGCCAATCTATCGACAAATGTGGCCTCCTCTGCCGTTAAAGTGGCGAATAATA
The DNA here is from genome assembly GCA_029879645.1 of Nitrospinota bacterium. Lineage (GTDB taxonomy): Bacteria > Nitrospinota > Nitrospinia > Nitrospinales > Nitrospinaceae > SZUA-226. Next base: position 33,542 of record JAOUPX010000010.1, on the reverse strand, counting down.
CCAACGAGACGGTATTTGTATTGGGGAAAAGCGGGGAGGAGATTGGGGAAGTTGTTAAGTTGATTAATAATATTGCTAAACAGACGAATCTACTCGCTTTGAATGCGACGATAGAAGCCGCCAGGGCCGGCGAAGCAGGAAAGGGTTTTTCCGTCGTTGCAAACGAGGTTAAAGAGTTAGCGAACCAAACTTCAGGAGCCACCAGGGAAATCAGTCAGAAAATTGAAGATATTCAGAATAAGACCCAGGAAGCGGTGCAGGCGATTCAGGAGATCACTGATGTTATTAAGCAAATGAGCGATATTTCTAACAGCATTGCCACTGGCATGGAAAATCAAATTTCTACCACTAATGAAATGTCACAAAGCCTGGCTAAGGCCGCCAATGGATCCAAAGAAATTGTTGCAAACATTACGGGAATGGCTCAGGCGGCTGAAGAAACGTCGCGCAATGCCCAGGCTATTCAAAAAGCCTCTATCGATTTGTCTGGTGTTTTCGGTGACCTCCAGAACCTGGTATCAAAATTTCGTTACCGTGATGAAAACATGACCCTGATGGATTGGAATGACAGCTTTAGTGTCAATATCAAGGAAGTTGACAAACAGCACAGTATATTGATTGACCGGATTAACAACGTTTATCGATCAATCATGCTTGAAAGAGGCGATGCCGAAATTAAAAGAGCCCTGGATGATTTGGTGGATTACACTGGGACCCACTTTGACTGGGAAGAAAATATGTTTGTCGGTAATGGATATCCAGATTCAGAGGCTCACGTTGCCAAACACAAAGTCCTCCTTCAACAAGTAGGGGGACTGTGCGACAAGTTTATTTCTTCGGGCGGAGATATGACCATTGGTAATGAGTTACTGAGTTTTCTCAAAGACTGGCTCACCAAGCATATCCGGGGTGTCGACAGGCAATACAGTGACTTTCTGAACAGTAAGGGCATTTTTTGAGAAAGATTATCATTAGGAATATCTGGGGTTTATAGGTAGTGATGCAAGAAATTCTATCATTACAGATGGCTGTTTCGTGGCAGTCTATTGTGCCAATTTAGCTATCTCTGTCGATTTTTTACAGTATGATTTTGTCCATCTCCAGCGGGTAGGGACTTTTTAGAGTATTTGATTTCTGCTATAATTCAGCTTAGTAGATATAGATCTACTCTATTCTTTTTTGGAAAGGCTGAATTGTGAGCTCGAAGATGGAAATCAAATGTCCCTGTTGTGAAACCAAGCTGGTGGTCGATCGGAAAACCGGGGAGGTGCTTTGGAAAGAAGAGAAGAAAAAGGAATTTTCATCGATATCGGACATGGTTCATGATCTGGCCGAACACCAGAAAGAGAGCCAGACCCTGTTCCAGAAACAAAAGGAACTGGAAAAGGACAAGGCCCGTATCCTGGCAGAAAAATTCAAGGAAGCGCAGAAGAACGTCGACAAATCCAACACCAAACCCCTCCGTGATTTTGATCTGGATTGATTACAAGTCCACCATCAAACCATCATAAGCCAGCTCTACATTACCAGGTAGTTCCCTGTTGACCGTTTCGTGATCGAATTTGTGATTGATGTGCGTGAGGATGGCGCGTTTCGGTTTCAACTCCTCGATGGCCGCCAGTGCATCACTCAGGCAGAAGTGTGTGGCGTGCGGCTCAAAACCAAGAGCGTTCAGGACGAGGACGTCCAGTCCGGAAAGGATTTCCTTGGTGCGGTCCGGCAGGCCGCTACAGTCGGTAACATATGCGGCGTTGTTGATCTTATATCCCAGAATGGTGATATTGCCGTGGAAGATGTCGACGGGTGTGATCTGAATCCCTCCCAGGGAAAACGGTTGGCCGTTCAGGGTGATCATATTGAGTTTGGGTATCCCTCCGCCCATCGGTATTTCCCCGTTAAAGATGTAACTGAAGTTTTTCTGAATGGCGGACAGGGTCAGGTCGTTGCCGTAGCACGGGATGACGGTTTTATTGAAAAAATTAAAGCAACGCAGCTCATCAATTCCGTGCACATGATCGGCATGATGATGCGTGTACAGAACCCCATCGATTTGTGTGATATTGTGCTGAAGGCATTGCTGGCGGAGGTCCGTTGAGGTGTCGATCAGGGTATTGAACCCATTATTGTGCACCAGGACGGAAGCACGCAGACGCTTATTGCGCGGGTCGTCCGATTTGCAGACCGCGCAGGGACAGCATAAACTGGGTACGCCGGTGGAGGTTCCGGTTCCCAAAAACAGAATTTGCATGAATGATTAGTGCCTGATATCGCAGGCCACACCCGCAGACGAACAGGGATTGGATTCGAATTGGACTGTGGAATGCGTGATATTAAATTTATCTTTCAATAAGGTTTCAATCTCTATAAGTATCGATTCGACCTGATTGACCTTTTGATCATTAATTAACGCGTGGGTACTCAAGGCGTAAATATTTGAACAGATTGACCAGACATGGAGTTCATGGATATCCTTGATGGCGGGAATGGATGTTAATTCCTTTTCCACCTCCTGAATGGAAATTCCTTTGGGTACGCCCTCCAGTAAAATATGGAAAGAGTCTCCTATGATCGACTGAGCCCCCCAGAGCAGGAAGAGCGCAACCGCCGCGGCAATGATCGAATCCAGGGTATACCACTGCGTCCACCACATCACCGCCCCGCCGAGAATCACCGCCACCGAAGCCAGAGAATCGCCAATTACATGATAAAAGGCCCCTTTCAGGTTCAGGTCATGATTATGTGAATTATGAATCGGATCTTTTAGAAAATAAAGAATACCCAGATTGGTTGCCAAACCGACCGTGGCAACGGCGATTACCATCAGGCTGTGTACTTCCCGGGGTTCTGTAAATCGAAGGTAAGCCTCCCACAGGATTCCAAACGCCATGATGAGCAAAAGGATGCCATTGGCCATGGCGGCCAGTATTTCCACCCGGTGATACCCGAAGGTTTTGGTCTGGGTCGAGGGACGGGCTGCAATGGTAAGGGCCATCAGGCTTAGGCTGAGCGCAAAGGCATCCGTCAGCATGTGGGCGGCGTCCCCCAATAGCGCCAGGCTGTGGGCCATAATGCCCCCGGCCACTTCCACGACCATCACAAAAAATACCAGGGTCAGCGCGATTTTGAGTCTTTTATGAATGGGGAGCGATTCCATATTTTTTTGCAACCTTGGCCGGAAAGGAACATCTAAAAGGTCGATTTCAGAGGGATAACCCTGAAAACGGCAGTCTCTTCATAGCATTTTAGGTGTCCCCTGATGGGCTGTCAAGAAAGTCGTCAGTATTCTCCGATTTTATAACTTAATTGGTCGGAACAGTATAAATACCGGAGAATCCGGGGCTATATTTTACAACAACAGTTTGAACGAACTGCCGAATATGTGTTAAATTGTACCCCTTCTTTTTAATTGAAACACCCATTACCTTATAGGAGTTTAAAACATGGCGACATTAGTTGCAAAAGCTGCCCCGGATTTCAAGGCACAGGCGGTGATGCCCGACGGGAGCTTCAAGGAAATCCAGCTTTCCGATTATAAAGGCAAATATGTCATTCTATTCTTTTATCCATTGGACTTCACCTTTGTTTGTCCGACGGAAATCATAGCTTTCAGTAATCAAATTGAGGAATTTAAAAAACGCAATACGGAAGTTCTGGGCGTGTCAATTGACAGTCAGTTTTCCCACCTGGCATGGCGAAATACCGATCGAAAAACCGGCGGACTGGGTCAGATCGATTATCCTCTGGTAGCGGATCTGAATAAGAAGATCAGTGCGGACTATGGTGTGCTGGCGGACGGTGGTATTGCGTTTCGCGGTCTGTTCCTGATTGATAAGGAAGGAATTGTCCAGCATGCTCTGGTCAATAACCTGCCGCTCGGGCGTAACATCGATGAGGCCATCCGCATGGTGGATGCACTTCAGCACCATGAACAACACGGGGAAGTTTGTCCGGCCAACTGGAACAAAGGTGAAGATGCCATGAAGCCGGGGCCGAAAGAATCCCAGGAATATTTCAAAAGCCACAATTAAACTCCTGCCCGGAGGGGGAACGGGTTGACCGATTTCGGCAACCGGGAACCTCTGGCCACAATTCAGAATTTTAATCCGGCATTACGCGGGATCAAATTTTGCGGGGCGGAGACTCTTCGGGTCTCCGCCTTTTTTATTATGATTTTAATCACCAATGACGACGGGTTTTACGCCAAAGGCATCCAGGCCCTTTATAAAGGCCTGGCCGAGGTTGCGGAGGTGCTTGTGGTGGCTCCCGAATCCGAGCAAAGTGCTGTCGGGCATGCCATCACCCTGTCCAATCCCTTAAAAGTCAAACGAGTCGAGGAGAGAGGCAGGTTGATCGGATATGCCGTTAACGGCACTCCTGCCGATTGCGTGAAGATCGCGGTGACCGAACTGCTCGATCATCCTCCCGAGCTGGTAATCTCCGGCGTTAATCAAGGCGGCAATCTGGGGACCTGTGCGATATATTCGGGGACGGTTTCGGCGGCGACCGAAGCTGCTATCATGGGATTACCCGCTATTGCCGTTTCCCTCAATTCGTTTGAGTCTCAGGACTTTTCTGCGGCCGTGGAGTTTGTCAAAAAACTCTATCCGATAGTGATCAAGAAGGGATTACCGGAAGGCGTTTCTTTGAACGTCAACGTGCCAGCGCTTCCCCGGGATAAAATCAAAGGGGCGGTGGTTACGCGGCAGGGCAAATCACGCGTCATTGAAACGTTTGACAAGCGGGTGAATCCGCGGAATGAAACCTATTACTGGCTGGCGGGTGAGATGAAATTCGACGAAGTGGAAAAGGGGACAGACTGTGAAATGGTGGCGGAATGCTATATTTCCGTGACGCCCATTCATTTTGATCTGACCCATTTCAAGGCCTTGGAATCTCTCAAAAGCTGGAACCTGGATTTTTGAGCATAAAAAAAGCGGATGGCCGAATGACTCCGGCACATCCGCTTTTGAAATTGCGAGATTAGTTTGTCGCGGCCGCGGCCTCGTCGCGCATCGCCTCTTTGCGGCTGAGCTTGACTTTGCCGTTGCGGTCCACGTCGATCACTTTGACCATGATCTCATCACCTTCCTGAATCTCGTCGCTTACTTTCTTAATGCGGCGATCACAGATTTGCGAAATGTGGACCAGACCGTCGGTGCCTGGCAGAATTTCGACAAAAGCCCCGAAGTCCATGATCTTCTTGACCTTGCCCATGTAAACTTTTCCGACTTCCACATCCTGCACCAGATCTTGAATGATCTGTATGGCTTTGGTTGCGGCCTCTTCGTCGTGTGAGGCGATATTGACCGTTCCGTCGTCGTTAATGTCTATATTGACTCCGGTGCGGTCGATAATGTCCCGAATCACTTTACCGCCAGGTCCGATGACGTCGCGAATCTTGTCGACCGGCACTTTGATGGTGGTGATACGAGGCGCGTATTTGGACATTTCGGTACGTGAGGTATCGAGTGACTTGGCCATTTCATCCAGAATGTGCATCCGGCCTTCTTTGGCCTGACCCAGTGCAGTTTCCATCAGCTCATGGGTCAATCCCTCGATTTTGATGTCCATTTGCAGGGCAGTAATGCCATTGCGAGTACCCGCCACTTTGAAGTCCATGTCGCCCAGGTGATCTTCCGTTCCAAGGATATCGGAAAGAATAGCCACTCGGTCGTCTTCTTTGATCAATCCCATGGCAATGCCCGCCACAGGGGCTTTGATGGGGACACCGGCGTCCATCAGGGCCAGAGAACCGCCGCAAACGGATGCCATGGATGACGATCCATTAGACTCCAAGATGTCAGACACAATACGGATGGTATAGGGGAATGTTTCCTTATCAGGGAGCATCGGGCTGAGGGCGCGTTCGGCCAGCATCCCGTGGCCGATTTCTCTCCGGCCGGGTCCCGACAAAAACTTCACTTCTCCGGTACAAAAGGCCGGGAAATTGTAATGAAGCAGGAAGGATTTGGTACCCTTGAACTCCAGGTTATCCATCCGCTGCTCATCCGAACTGGTACCCAGTGTGGTCGTGACCAGCGCCTGAGTTTCTCCGCGTGTAAAGATTGCGGATCCATGTACCCGGGGCAGATAGCCGACCTGACAGGTGATATTGCGAACTTCGTTCAGGTTTCGTCCGTCGATCCTCTTCTTTTCATCAAGGATCATGCTGCGCATGGCTTCCTTTTCAACATCATGAAAAATACCGCCTAAGGTACCTTTCAGGTCGTCATCGCCGTCGGGATTGAATTTCTCAGTCATAGTTTCTTTGACAGCAGCAATCGCGTCGCTGCGCTCCTGCTTGCCCGCAATACGCATTGCGTCGGCTAATCCAGGGCGGATTGCTTCTGTTACTTTGCTAACCAGATCTCCGTCGGTTTCTTCCACTACAATGGCCGCTTTTTGCTTGCCCATCAATTCCCGGAGTTTAATTTGGCCTGCCACGATTTTTTTAATGAAGCCGTGTCCGAACTCCAGCGCGCTCATCATGACTTCTTCGCTGAGTTCATTGGCTCCGGCTTCCACCATGACAATGGCGTCGGCGGTGCCGGCCATTACCAGGTTGAGGTCGCTGGCCTGGGTTTCTTCATAGGTCGGATTGATTATGAAAGCACCGTCTTTCCTGCCGACGCGTACCCCGGCAACCGGATTCTCAAAAGGAATGTCGGATACCAGAAGTGCGGTGGAAGCGCCAGAAATAGCATTCACGTCAGGAGAGTTTTCCTGGTCGTGAGAAACGACGAAACAGACGATCTGCGTTTCGTTGCGGAATTCGTCGGGGAACATGGGACGGATCGGCCGGTCAATCAGCCGGCAGATCAGAGTTTCCAGGTCTCCGGGCCGGGATTCCCGCTTCAGGTAGCCGCCGGGAATGCGCCCTGCGGCATAGGTTTTTTCACGATAATCAACGGTCAGGGGAAAAAAATCGATTCCCTCCCGCGCGCTTTTAGCCATGGTGGCTGACACCAGCACCATGGTATCGCCGTATCGCACAACAACGCACCCGTTGGCTTGTTTGGCCAACCAGCCCGACTCGAGCGATAGGATTTTCCCATCGAGATCTATCTCTACTTTATGTTCTTGCATTAAACTTTCTCCAGTTTTCTTGATCCTATAGGCAGGATTCTAATTTATCGACGGATGCCCAGTTCTTTGATGATGGTTTGATACCGTTGGGCATCCTCTCTTTTGAGGTGGTCCAGAAGTTTCCGCCTTCTGTTGACGATGCGAATCAGGCCACGGCGGGAATGATGGTCCTTGCTATGGTCTTTGAAATGATCATTCAAATAATTCAATCGCTCGGTTAACAGCGCGATCTGGACCTCTGAGGAACCGGTATCGTTTTCGTTTGCTTGATACTTGGTAATTATACTTGTCTTGCCTTCCTTGGTTAATGACATGATGAAAGCCTCCTGTTTTTGACTGTAGTGAGAGGCGGGTTGTTGAATGTTTTCGTAGAAAAGTTTTTCTTCGGGGGGAGGGGATACACTCCTTGGAGAAACTTCTCTGCGAAAACATTCCAACCTGAACGTCTCCCATGTTTTATGTTTGATAATGAAATATTATATGAAGCCATTTAAATCAGTACTCGTTTTAATTTGAACGCAATATCTTCGGGATTCAATTGTTGAAACTCATGCTCATTGACTACCGGATCAACAATAGCGGCGATTTGTCCATTATCTCCACTGATCCGCAGGTTCGTGCCTGGCCGGAAGTGATCGGGGGTTGCCATCACCGAACCTTTTTTTAAAGGTTTCCCATGGACGATAGAGGCAATGTAGCCGGGGACAACCAGAACTTCCGGCAGAAAGTCCAAGACGGTTTCCGTTCCCAATAACTTTTGAGCCAGGGTCCCATCTCCCTGGGCATGATTCAACTCCTCAATAGTCAGGGAGGACTGGATATCAAACTGTCCCACCTGCTCCCGGACTAATTCCGACATGTGTGCTCCGCATCCCAGGGCATGACCGATATCATGACAAAGGGTGCGGACATAGGTACCAGCAGAGCATTTTACCCTGAATGTGACCTGATTGTCCTCTTTTTTAAGGAAATCGAGGGCATAAATCTGCAAAATCACCGGTTTTCTTTCCGTGGTGATGCCTTTTCGCGCCAGTTTATACAGAGGAACCCCGTTCTTTTTCTTGGCGGAGTACATCGGGGGAATCTGTGTCTGCTCACCCTGGAAACGGGTCATAACCTGCCGGACTTCCTGTTCTGTAACCTGGCTGGCATCGCCGGTAGCCGTTACCTGGCCGGTGGCGTCCTGTGAATCCGTCGTGACTCCAAGGGTCATGGTGGCCAAATAGACTTTGGGCAGGCTGACCAAAAACTGGATTAAACGTGTTGAGCGGTTCAGGCAGATGGGAAGGACCCCTTCCGCCTTCGGGTCGAGGGTACCGATATGCCCCGCCTTTTTAACGTTGAGCGCCCGTTTGACGGATTGCACCATGGAAAAGGAAGACGGCCCCACGGGTTTATAAAGGTTCACAATATTATTCATGCTTCCAGCCACTGATGATTTTTGTGATTTTTTCGACATGGTCGGCCGCTTTATCCAGCTTGAAGTGCAGTTCGGGGATATGCTTCAGGTACAGATTTTTCCCGAGGCTACTCCGGATAAAACCTTTCGCGCTGTTCAGCCCTTCTATGGAGTTTTCCTTTTGTTCATCACTGCCCATAATGCTGACGAACACTTTGGCATTCTTGAGGTTGTCGCTCAACTCAATCCGGGTGACCGTCACGAAACCGACTCGTGGATCTTTCAAATCATGTTGAATCAGTTTAGAGATTTCCTCAAGTAGCAATTCCTGAACTCGCTCTGACCGTTTATATCGAAACATATTTATTTTTTAACTGTAATCAATCCGCATAGCGGTTGTTGGCATTGATGATTTCCGTGTGGCAGTCAGTCATTTCCGCCAGGTGCATATTGTCAACGAAGTTCACCACCTGCTGGAGTAAACCGTCCAGGTATTGGGCATCTGCACTCACCGCGGCGATTCCCAGGTGAAGGCTTTGCCAGACATCCTGATCTCCGACTTCCGCTACAGAAACGTTGAATTTATTCCTGAGCCGGTCCTTGATAGCGCGGATGACTTTACGTTTACCCTTCAGGGAATTATTCCCATGCAAAAAGAATTTCAACGAGCAATATCCCAAATTCATGGCGGTTCCTGTGGAGACCGTTTCAACGATCAAGGTGCCACTTCCTCCATAACAAAGGCTTCGACGATATCTCCCTGCTTGAGATCCTGATACTTGTCCAGCGCCAGGCCGCATTCATAACCTGAAGCGACTTCTTTGACATCGTCTTTGAACCGGCGCAAAGACTGGATTTTGCCTTCGTAAATCACCACATTATCCCGGATCAGCCGGGCTTTGCTGTTGCGCTCGATCATTCCGGAAAGGACCTGACATCCGGCGATAACCCCTATTTTAGGCAGCGAAAATACCTTTCGCACTTCTGTCCGTCCCATGATTTTTTCTTTGAAGGTGGGCTCCAGTAAACCTTCCAGAGCTTTTTGGATATCTTCAATCGCATCGTAAATAATGCTGTACAACCTCACGTCCACCTTTTCCTGGGCGGCCATCGCCTCAGCCTTGAAAGTGGGCCGCACGTTGAATCCGATAATTAAAGCGTTGGAAGCACTGGCCAGAAGGATATCCGATTCGGTGATCCCGCCCACTGCGTCATGTATGATTTTTACCCGCACTTTGTCGGTTTCCAGCTTATTGAATGCTTCCCGGACAGCCTGAATGGAGCCCTGAACATCAGCTTTGATAATCAGGTTTAATTCCTGAATCTTACCTTCAATAATCTGCTGATGCAGATCTTCCATAGTAATACGCGGTTTCTGCGACAGGATCGATTCACGTTTTCTTTGAATTTTCAGGTCACTGAGCTGGCGGGCCCGTTTTTCATCCTTAACTACCAGAAAAGTATCTCCAGGAGTGGGTACTTCCGGAAGTCCGATGACTTCCACCGGCGTGCTCAGGGAAGCTTTTTGAATTTCTTTACCCTGATCGTTCACCATGGCGCGAACCTTGCCGAAATAGTTTCCGGCAATAAAAGGGTCGCCCACCTTGAGCTGGCCCTTTTGAATCATCAACGTCGCGACCGGCCCCCGGCCTTTATCCAGATGGGACTCGATGATAACCCCGTGTCCCCGGATTTGCGGGTTGGCTTTCAACTCCATGATTTCGGCCTGTAAAAGGATCAGTTCAAGCAGGTGATCGATACCTTGTCCCTGAAGGGCGGAAACTTCCGTGTAAATGGTTTGCCCCCCCCATTCTTCGGGAAGCAGACCCTGGTCCGCCAACTGCTTTTTGACATCGTCGGGTCGGGCGTCGGGCTTGTCAATTTTGTTAATGGCCACGAGCAGGGGAACGCCACCCGCATTGGCGTGATGTATGGCTTCCAGTGTTTGAGGTTTAATTCCGTCATCTGCCGCTACGACCAGTACGACGATATCGGTGACTTGGGCGCCACGAGCCCGCATGGCTGTAAATGCTTCATGACCGGGTGTATCGAGAAAAGTGATGGTCGCACCCTTGATTTGGACTTGATAGGCTCCAATGTGCTGGGTGATGCCACCGGCCTCGTCGCCGGTTACATTGGTTTTTCGGATGGCATCCAGAAGAGAGGTCTTTCCGTGGTCGACATGCCCCATAATCGTGACGATGGGGGGACGCGGGATGCGATCTTTTTCTAAATCTTCTTCTTCCTCTTCCTCAAAACCCAGTTCCAATTCAGGGGTGATCACTTCCACTTCAAATCCACGCTGATCAGCTATTTTGGTGGCGACTTCCAGACTCAGGCTTTGATTGATGGTTGCCATGGTCCCAAGATTCATAAGGTCCATAATGATATCGTTGGGGGTGCATCTTAATTTTTCGGCAACATCGCGCAAAGGCATGTTGTCCATCAGTTGGACAATTTCGAATCCTTCCTCTTGAGTCTTTTCCTCAGCAGGCGGTGCTATCTGCTGTGGTTGTTGTTTTTGCCTGGTTTTTTTGACGGGGAGAGTTTTGGGCTCTTCCTTTTTCTTTTTGGATTCCGGTTTTTCCCTGGAAGATTTGTTTTCTTTTTTCTTTTTGGTTTCTTCCGGTTTGACGACGACTTTCAGGCCCAGTTTCCGCGATGCTTTGTTCTTATCGGAATCAGCTTCTTCCGCTTTCTTTTTAGCGGCGGCTGTGGGTTGCTCTTCGACCTTGGCCGCAGTTTTGGCCGGCTCGGCAATAGGGAGAGCTTCTTTCTTGGTCGGGTTTTTGATTTCTTCCGCTTTCCTTTTAGCGGCGGCTTTGGCCGCAGTTTTAGCGGTGATGGGTTTGGCGACGGTGGATTCTTTTTTAGCGGGTGATTTCTTGGTGACTGCTTTTTTCTTCGCCTTGGCCGGGGAATCGTTCGTGAACAGGCCGCGAATGTACTCCGCCACATCACCATCGATGGAGCTCATGTGGTTTTTGACGAACACATCCTTTTTTTTGAGCTCGTCGATGATTTTGTCGTTGGGTATATTTAATTCCAACGCCAATTTATTGATTCTTATTTTTCCCAATGAAATATCTCCTAATGCTGTAAGGGAAAAGCTAGCTACAGGTTAATGACCCATGGCGACTTCCTTCTTAAACATTTTCAAAGTTTTCCATGTGTAGCCGGGCTTTCTCTACCAGGCTGGTTGCAAGTTCTTCATCTATTCCTTCCAGCGCTATTAATTCTTCGACCGGAGTGACCGACAACTCTGCAATGGTCTGAAAACCGTTGCTCTCTAAAATCTGGATAATAGCCGGATCCACTTCAGGAAGCTCACTCACTGGAAATTCCTGATCCTCCTCATCCTCTGGCTCTGCCCCGTCAACAATATTCGTTTCTTTTTCTGCATCGCTTTGCACTTCAGGTTCGGTTGCAGCTGCCGATTGCGGGCTCTCTTCTTCAGCAGAACTGATATCCGGGGCGGGGGTGACCGCCTTAGACGTTCGGCGTAAATGTTCCTGGGAGAATTCAAAGATGGCCTCGGCTTTTTTGGGGCCTATGCCGGTAATCTGGGTCAATCCTTCGACGCCCCGTTTGACGACTTCTTCAAAGCTCACCACGCTATTGGTAAATAGAATCGCAACTATTTTTTCTCCAAAGCCTTTGGCGTTCTTGATGATTTCAAGAAAATCCTCAGAAGGTTCTTCTCTTCTCCCCAACAGCCCGGAGGATTCCAGAAGCCCTCCGGCTTCCGATTCATTTTTAATATCGATTTTCCATTTCACCAATTTGGCTGCAAGACGCACATTCTGGCCTTTTTTGCCGATAGCCAGAGACATCTGATCGTCCGCGACAATTATGGTCATGTGGTTTTGATCCCGATTGGTTATGATGCGGGACACTTTAGCCGGGCTCAGGGCGTTCCGAATGAATATTTCAGGATCTTCCGAGTATTCGACGATATCGATTTTCTCCCCGCGCAGTTCCTGAACAATCGCCTGCACGCGCATACCACGCATTCCGACACAGGCGCCAACGGCATCGATATCGCGATCATTCGTGCGGACAGCTATTTTGGTGCGGCCACTCGGCTCACGCACGATGCCCATGATTTCCACCATGCCCTCGCTGATCTCGGGCACTTCCAATTCGAATAAATGCTGAATGAGTCCAACGTGGGTACGGGAAAGAATGACCAATGCGTTTTTCGAGGTCTTGCGGATGTCTACAACATACGCCCGAACCCGATCACCCCGGTTGAACGTTTCGCGGAACACCTGCTCCCGCCGGGGAAGAACGCCTTCGGCTTTTCCCAGGTCGACGATGATGTCTCCGTGTTCGAACCGCTGAACAATACCGTTGATCAATTCGCCTTTTTTATCCTGAAACTCGCTGTAAGTATTTTCAATTTCCGCTTCGCGGACTTTCTGCAAAATGACCTGCTTGGCCAACTGCGCTGCGACTCTCCCCAGATCCTTGACTTCCTGTTTCACCAGGACGACTTCTCCAACTTGAGCGTCGGGTGAGATTTTAACTGCGTCTTCCAGCAGGATTTCGTTTTCGGGGTCTGTTATGGCAGTTACCACGGTGTGTTCGGCCCAGATTTCCGCATCGCCGGTAACCTCGTTGAATTTGCTGACAATGTTTTCCACATGCGGCAATTTTTTGCGAGCAGCGGCTTCTACCGCTGTTTTAACGGCATCAACCAGAATATCCTTGTCGATGCCTTTTTCGCGGCACAATTGCTCAATGATATGTATGACTTCGAAACTCATAATTTTTAAATCTCTATTTCCAATCGGGCTTTAGCTATTTGTGTTTGGGGAATTTCCACAACCTGCTGTTCAATCTCGAGAAACAGAACTCCATTCAGGAAGTCACGAATGATTCCCTTGAAATCTTTTTGCTGATGAATGGGAGTAAAAGTGGTGACGTGGACGCGTTTTCCCTGGTATCGGATAAAGTCCTTTTCCTTTTTCAGCGGCCGGTCCAATCCGGGGGAGGATACTTCCAGAGTGTAACTTGAGGGAACAACTCCTTCCACCTCAATCAAATCTTCAACTTGACGGCTGACTTGTGTGCAATCGTCTACTGTAACTCCGCCTTCTTTATCGATAAATATTCTTAAATACCAGTTTTTGCCTTCCTTCTTATACTCCACGTCGACCAGTTCAAGGCAATTCTCATCAATGATCGGAGTCACCAGCTCTTCGATGGATTCCGTAACCGAGCCTTTACCCATTTTCCGGGCTCCCAAAATTTGAGAAAGAGCAAGAATCTATTGAATATGTGATGAACAAAAAATCCTTCGAAAAAATCGAAGTCCGAATAATTGATATATTTTTGATAATTAAGGGCAATACAAAAAAAGCGGGCCAGAGAGCCCGCTTAGCAGCCCTTTAAATTTGTCACGATTTTACATAATCCGAACACCACCTGCAAGCGAAATGTCTATTTTTATCAGGGGATTTAAGAAGTTTTGAGACGGCTTGGGATATCCTGAAGTCCTGAGGGGAAATCGATAAGCTCGGAAGTATCCGTTTTCCTTGACTTTAGTTCCACTTGGCCGTTTTCCAGATTTTTCGGACCGATAATGATCTGGAAAGGGATACCCAGAAGTTCGGCATCCTTGAATTTAACCCCAAGTCGTTCGGGGCGGTCATCCAGCAGGGTCTCTATGCCCAGGTCTCCCAGAATTTTATAGGCCTCTTCGCAGGCCTGGCGCTGGCTGTCCTCCTCAAACTTGACCGGAATAAGGACCACCTGGAAGGGGGCGAGGGGGACGGGCCAGATGATGCCCTTGTCATCGTGATTCTGCTCAATGGCCGCGGCGGCCGTTCGGCCCACGCCGATGCCGTAACATCCCATGATCATTGGGTTTTCCTTGCCGTGTTCGTCCAGAAAGTGGGCCTTCATTGCCGAGCTGTATTTGGTGCCGAGTATGAAGATATGCCCCACCTCGATACCGCGCTTCACTTTATAACGTCCGCTGTCGCATCTGGGGCAGGGGTCGTCTTCCTGGACTTCATGGATATCTCCGACCTGGGTGGCCTTAATATCACGGCCAAACTGAACGCCGGTGTAATGCGCGTCCTTGCTGTTGGCGCCGGTGACGAAATTGTGCATGGCCGCCACTTCGTGATCCACGTAGATATTCATATCCAGATCAACCGGCCCGATAAATCCGCAGGGGATGTTGGTTTTGGAGGTGATCAGGGATTCGGGCGCGCTATGGAGCCAGTCGCATCCGATGAGGTTTTTGAGTTTGATGGGATTGATCTGCCGGTCGCCCCGCACCAGCCCCGCCACCAGCCCGTTTTCATTTTCCAGGACGATGGTTTTGACGATTTGCCGGGGAGAGACCTTAAGGAATTTTGCCACTTCTTCCACCGTTTTTTGGTTTGGCGTGGGGATTTTATTCAGATCCTCCAGCGTTTTAGGCGGATCGGTTTTTCCCGGTAACTTTGCCGCGGCCTTTTCCACGTTGGACGCGTAGTCGCAGGCATCGCAAAATGCGATGGCGTCTTCCCCAGAGTCGGCCAGCACCATGAACTCGTGCGAGAAACTGCCGCCAATGGTGCCGCTGTCCGCCTCCACCATTTTGAAATCCAGCCCGCACCGCCGGAAGATGTTGGAGTAGGCCTGCTTCATATCTTCATACATAGCCTGCACGCTGGCTTCGTCGGCGTGAAAGCTGTAGGCGTCTTTCATCATGAACTCCCGCCCGCGCATGATCCCGAAGCGGGGGCGCACCTCGTCCCGGAACTTGGTCTGTATCTGATACATGAGCAGGGGGAGCTGGCGGTAGGATTTGACCTCGCGCCGGACGATGTCGGTGATCACTTCCTCGTGTGTGGGGCCGTAGCAGAATTCGCGGTCGTGGCGGTCCTTGAGGCGCAGGAGTTCTTTGCCATACAGGTTCCACCGTCCGCTTTCCTGCCATAACTCGGCGGGTTGAACGCTGGGCAGAAACACCTCCTGCCCGCCGATGCGGTTCATCTCCTCGCGCAGAATGGTTTCCACCTTTTTAAGCACGCGCAGGCCGAGGGGCAGGGTGGAATAGATGCCCGCCGCCAACTGGCGGATCATTCCGGCGCGCACCATGAGTTTATGGCTGACGACCTCAGAGTCCGCCGGGGATTGCTTCAGTGTGGGTATGAACAGTTTCGAATAGTACATGAATATCTTTCAGGTTGATGGGATCAGGCAAACGGAGATTATGCAGAAAGTTGAAGAATAAATCAATGCGTGGATATTTTTGGTAGCATTTCAGTTTGAAGTCGCAGCCAATAGCGGACATTTTACACAGTTAGGCGGAATCCACTCTTTATTCATAATATTCTTTGCGGAACGACTCGATCAGCGTAGTCGAGTCCTCTTCAAAGACACCCATGGAGGTCAGCACAGCACGGCCGATCTGGAGGCTCGCTTCAAATGTTTCCGAAATGGCAATGGTTGCCCCTGCCGTTAGCAACTGATCGCAGTGTTGCCGGTCACGTCCACGTGCGTGGATGGAAAGGTCCGGATAATGTTGCCGCAGGATATGGACCAGTCGTAAGGCAGGATCTGCCTGATCAAGCGTGCACACCAGCGCACCAGCCCGCTCGGCATCTGCCGCCTTAAGAACATTGACCTGGCTGGCATCACCGTAAAAAACTGAGAACCCGTCTCGCCTTCCTTCCAGCACGCGGTTTGCATTACTTTCGATTGCAAGATAAGGCACACTCCCGGTTTGCAGGATCCTCGCGATTCGCCGGCCCACGCGACCAAAGCCGGCAATGATGACATGCGACTGCCCGCCTTTAATATGTGTGGTAGTTACATCGTGCCCATCGCCCATGCGGGTGAATCGCTTGCTGAGATATTCACCAAAGTTAGCCATCAACGGTGTTGTAACCATGGTTAGCGCTATCACCAGTGTCAGGAATTGGAAAAGATCTGCCTCCAGAATGCCGCTGGTCGCGGCCAGCCCAAAAACTACAAAGCCGAACTCGCCACTCTGCGAAAGCAGCAGAGAGACTCGTGTGGCATCAGGCGTGCCGGTACCAATTAGCCGACATAGGACCCAAAGAATGGCGGACTTGATCAGCAGCAAACCTAATACCATTCCGGCAATCTCAACGGCGTATTCGCCGATCAGGCTGAAATCGATGGACATTCCGACACCCATGAAAAACAGACCCAGTAAGATGCCGCGAAACGGCTGGATATCCGCAATCACCTGGTGTCGATAATGGGAATCTGCCATCATCAACCCGGCAAGAAATGCGCCCAGCGCCAGAGACAGGCCCGCTTCCTCCATAAGCCAGGCGGTGCCCAGCACTGCGAACACGGCAGCGGCTGTGAATACCTCTGCCGTCCGGCTCGTGGCCACCAATCGAAGGGCCGGGGACAGGAAAAACCGGCTAACAAGGATGACAATTGCAATAACAAGCACGGCCTCTAATAACGCAAACTCTATCCCTTGTAGCAGGGTGGTATCAGCAGCGAGCAGAGATACCAGCATCAGTAATGGTACAACCGCCAAGTCCTGTAGCAGAAGCACGGATAGTGCCGTGTGACCGTGACGGGCCCCCATTTCACCGCGCTCGGTCAGGATCTGAAGCCCAAATGCCGTTGATGAAAGCGCCAAACCAAAACCTAGGATCACTGCAGTTTTGAGTGACTGCCCGAACAGCAAAGCCATACCCGTGATGACAAATCCGGTTACCAATACTTGTGCGCTACCTAGGCCAAACACCATTCGCCGCATGGACCACAGACGTTCAGGCTTTAGCTCTATGCCAATAATGAACAGCAGGAAAATTACGCCGAACTCAGCGATACCCTGAATTTCTTCAATTTGGTCGATAAAACTAAATCCCCAAGGACCGACAACGACACCAGCAGCGAAGTAGCCCAGTACTGAACCAAGCCCCAGCCGTTGGAAAAGAGGAACGGCGATGATTGCCGCCGCTAGCAGGATCAGAATGTCTGCGAGGTAATGAGTTTCAATCATGTCTCACCAGTTTCAGAGCGGAGCTGTCACTGTTAATCACCTTCTGGAATGACGGCTCTTAGTATCTATCGGCCATCTGGTTTTCCAGCAGAGGCGCTACGAAACTTCCGAGGGGTGGTTCTGGGCGATGAACAGTTCGTTGGCCAGTTCGATATCTTTCGGGAAATGGATTTCCAGCCAGCCTTTATGGATTTCGAGGTAATGGACGTTGAACCCGCGGTCGATCATTTCCTGGATCAGATCGGTCAGGCGGAATTGCGATACATCCTCCGCCTCATGGAATTTGCCTTCCAGGTTTTTCAGCACATCGTGATAGGTTTGCAGGAACTGTTCTGCGCCGGTCTTCGAGAATTTGGCGAGGCCGATGAACTCGTGCGTGGCTAGTGCGGGATCGAGTTTTTTCCCGATTTTGGCGACGGTATTCTGGTGGTCGAAATTAATACTCCGTCTGTTTTGGTTTCGCCGGTTGCGGCTGATCACATAGTCGGTCGCCTTGCCCTCCGCCGGTTCCATGTATTGGATGGAGTTGTCCAGCACCAGCACGATATCTTCCTTGGAGGCCAGCAGTTGGGCGATCACATGATTTTCGAGCAGAATGTCCGAGTACAGCAGTAAGAACCCGTTGTGCATTTTTTCCTGGGCGGCGAGCAGGCTGTCCAACTCGGTGCCTTTTTTATAATCCTTGTGGTCCAGGAAGGAAATGCCTTCGCCTTTCATTTTGTCGCCTGCGTAGCCGGTAATGACGGTGATATCCGTTAAATTATTTTGGTTAAGCGTTTGGACCTGCCGGGCCAGCAGGGTTTTGCCGGCGATATCGGCCATGGCTTTTGGAGTATTTTTGAGAACGGGGGCGATGTCCGGCGCTTCCCCGGCGGCGGGGATGATGACCGGGATATTGGCGTTGGTCTCGTCCTGCTGATCCTTTTCCTTAACGTCCAGAAAACCGACGGCATCGAATATTTCGCGTACCGGAGCGCACAGGGGGTCGGCCTCCAGTGAACGCTGGTTCGATAGAATGGATTGCGCGGTGTCGCGCATGGCTTTGTAGGCGGCGCGGAGCATATGGTTGGCGTAAATGACGATCTGAAACCCCGCGGCCTGCAGTTCTTCTTCCAGGATATTGTTGTAGGTGGTCGGCACACACACCAGGGGTTTGCTCAGCTCGAGTTCTTTTAGCAGGCTCTGGTATTTGCGGGCGAATTCCATGATTTCATCCGGTTGCTTCGATTTGGAGTGGATCATGATGCCGTCCACCCCCGCCTGCAGATAGGTGCGGGCGCGGTTCAGTGCGTCTTCCATACCGGTGCCGGCGATCAGGCTTTCAATGCGGGCGATGATCATGAAGTCGCTCGTGGCCTGGACTTTTTTGCCGCGCCGGATTTTCTGGGCGAATACTTCGGGTTCCTGCAAAACCTGGCTGGTGCCGGCTTCCAGACTGTTGCGTTTGGGGAATACTTTATCTTCGATGATGACGGCCGAGACGCCAGCGCGCTCCATCTTCGACACCATGTACTCGAACGTGTTGGGATCGCCACCGGTATCGCCGTCGACGATCATGGGTTTTTGTGTGACGGTCAGGATTTCCTGTATGGTATGCAGGCGGGAGTCGAAGCTGACCACTTCAATATCCGGGTGGCCCTTGGAGGCGGAGTCGGTCAGACTACTCTCCCAGATGGCGTCGAATTGCCGGGTAACCGACTGGTCGCCGGATGTTCCTTCCACGCAGATGGTGTCGGCGACGATACCGCTGAGACCGTTGTGAGCTTCTATGACGCGGACCAGTTGATTCTTCGCCAATAGGGCTTTCAGCCGGCCGCGCCGGTCTTCCGGTAAATTTGTGCTGAGCAGGGTCATGATGGGAAACCAGTGGGTTGAGGGTTTTCAAGGTGTTCGCGAATCCATGAGGCGATATAAACATTTTCCCAATCGAACCGCCGAAAAATATTCAGGATAATTTCAATCTGCCGGTCCGGGGACAATCGCTGGTCGACCACAATCAAATCCTTGCCGCGGATTTTACAGTAGCCGCTTTGGGTGGGGATTTCCGGGTCGGACAGGTCGGCGAACAGAATTTCAATCGAACGTTTGCGGGCGGTGTCATTCAGGTCTTCCAGGCGGGACGATGTTAATGCATCTGTATTTGCGTGAGGCATAAAAGTCCCTTGAGCGGGTGGATATTAATTGAAGACCCTCATGATGTCGTTATAAAAAGCAAAAACCATCAGAGAGAGGAGCATGAACAAACCGACCTGGGCGGCGCGTTCCCGGTTGGCTTCGCTCACGGGCTTGCCCTTGATGATTTCAATCAGGAAGAAAAAGATATGTCCGCCGTCCAATACCGGGATGGGCAGAAGATTCAATAATCCCAGATTGATGCTGAGCAGGGCGGTCAGCATGACAAAATCCAAAAGCCCCTTTTCCGCCTGATGGCCGTACACCTGGAAAATCAGAATGGGTCCGCCGATGGTTTTCGCGGAAATGGATCCGGTAAACAGTTTTTTAATGCTGACGCTGATCAGGTAAACAATTTCCCAGGTACGCTCCAATCCCCTTTGGATGGCTCCGGGCAAGGAGTATTGTTCGGTCACCAGGATTCCGCTGACACCGAATCCGATATATCCGATTTCAATATCCTTACCTTTAATATCCTTAACTGTTTTGGGCTCGGGTGTGACCTGGATGGCCAGGGTTTCGTTATTTCTCAAAATTGTGAAGGTCAGTTCCTGTCTGGGTTTTTCCATGGCGACTTTTTGAAGGTCGGAATGTCCCTTAACAGATGCGCCATCAATCGCCATAATATCGTCACCCACCTGGAATCCTGCTTTGTCGGCCGGAGAACCCGACTCAATAGCGGAAATTCTTCTCTCCAGACTTTCAATGCCGATCAGGCCAACCTCTTCTTTGTCGCCAAAAATATCCGGAACATTATCTACTTTCGGAGTGATTGGAACGGTGAAGATGGTTTTGGAATCTCGTTCGATGACGAATTCCATTTTTCTGCCGGGAGCATTATGAACGATTTCAAGTAACTGGTCCCAGCGATTGATCTTTTTCCCGTCGACTTCGATGATTCGGTCGCCCGTTTGCAATCCTGCGGCTAAGGCAGGAGAATTTTCATGGACTTTTCCCACAAAGGTCCCCTTGGCCGGAACACCCACCATGAAAACCACAATATAAATGAGAATGGCGAAAAGAATGTTGAACAAGGGGCCGCCAAAGGCAATGGCCAGTCGTTGTTGAACGGTAGCCGCAGAAAAGGAACCGCGGGGATCTTCCATTTCTTCGCCGGGGTCTTCCCCTTTCATTTTGACGTAACCGCCCAGGGGAATGGCGGCAATCAGGTATTCGGTGCCTCCGGAGGTGAATCCCACTATTTTGGGGCCGAATCCGATGGAAAATTTCTCCACGGTTACGCCACATTTCCGGGCGATCAGGAAATGGCCCAGCTCATGAACGAAGATGAGCGCGGCCAGGCCGGTCAGGAAAGCCGTCATTTGGAACCCGAAAGACATGACGGCGTCCAGGGTTAATGCAGATAGGTCAAGCATGATAATTCCAACTACTCCATGGATGATAAGTCGATGAGTTCGACACCGTTGGGAACCTTGAACTGAAATAATTTCATATCAAGGCTGGGATTGATTTCGATATCGCTGAAAATCATTTCTGTTTTGTTTCCCAGATTATCATAAACCTGGCATCCAACAATCCTATAATTTTTTTTGTCAGCCAGTAAGACCATTTTGACAAGGTTTTGGAGCTTGTCGCGGGGGATCATTTCGGCAATATACAGATCGCCTTTCTCGGTCACCTTTCCTATGTTGAACGAATCAGTCAGCTTTCCCCGTCCTGCCAGGAACAAAGCCGGGGTGTTCGATGAATAAATGCTTTCGACTTTCATTTTTGTGACCTGCTTTTCGTCGGGCAGATACAGCCAGAGGCCCTGATCGTTGCTCACCAGGACTTGCCTGTCCGGAGCGTTGTACTCCCACTTCATTTTTCCGGGCTTGCTGATAAAGACCGTGCCTTCGGCTTTCTGCGACTGCCCTAACACCTTTAAGTAGGAATTCTGGACAAACCGTGCCTGAAACGTATTGGTGGTGTCATATTGTTTTTGAATGGACTCGACTATGGCGATAGAGTCCAGCGCCCAGGAACTTCCGGGAAGAATCCATGTGATGAGTAACAGAAAAATAAGGCCGGGGAGTTTAAGGTTCATGAGGGTATGCTTTCCTTGAGGGTGACTTTTCGGTTTTCGATGTGCAGGCGGTTTTCAATAATCATTTGAATGGCTTTCGGGTAAATCAAGTGCTCCTGAACCAGAATGCGGTCGGCCAGGGTCTGGGCGTCATCGGAATCATGCACCGGCACCACCGCCTGCAGGATGATGGCGCCGCCATCGACTTCCTCGTTGACGAAATGGACTGTGCATCCTGAAAATTTGACTCCGTAGTCGATGGCTTTCTGCTGGACGTTGAGTCCCGGAAAAGCCGGCAGGAGCGAAGGATGAATATTGATGATTTTACCTGAAAAAATTCCGATGAACTCCGGGCTGAGAATACGCATGTACCCGGCAAGGCACACCAGGTCAATCTGACGGTTTTTCAGTTCGAGGGCCAGCGCCAGATCGTATTCCTTTTTGGAAGCAAATTGCTTGGGATTCATCCAGACGGCTTCGATCCCATGCTTTCGAGAGCGCTCCAGGGCGGGGGCATCCTGCTTGTCACTGATGACCACGGCAATGCGGGCCTTCAACTCGCCGTTTTCAATGGCATCGATAATTGCCTGCAGATTGGTGCCGCGGCCGGACACCAGCACACCGATTTTGTAATTACTGGAAGTCATGGTATGGATTTGTCGCTTGTGCTTTTCAATGATAGGAGAGCGCCTGGCCTGAACACTATGAGTGAACGGGAACCGATTGAGCCAGGTCTTCCTTGATTGTTTTGAGGAGTCCGATGTTCTGGGTGTGCCCCGATTTATGAGCCTTTATGTAGCCGCGGATCGGTTTGCCCAGTAGATAAAAATCTCCCAGAATATCGAGGATTTTGTGGCGTGCAAACTCGTTCTCATACCGAAGTTCCGTGTTGAGGACCTTCTGGTCACCCAGCAGGATAAAGTTATCGAGTTTTCCGCCGACACCGAATCCCATTTTATTCAGCATGGCGACGTCTTTCACAAAGCCGAACGTGCGCGCCGGGGCAATTTCTTTTTTGAAACTGTCCGCGCCATCGAACTCGAAGGTATGATCCATTACACCGATCGGTGCCGGATATTCCATGTGATAGCTCACTTTGAATCCGTCATAGGGCTCGATGGAAATAAAGGCACCGCCATCTTCCTTGGAACCGAAGGTATAGGTTTTTTCAATCACCAACTCTTCGTAAGGACTGTTTTGTTCCTCAAAGTCTCCATCCTCAATCAATTGGCAGAAATCCTTCGCCGATCCGTCCATTACCGGGGCCTCGTCACCGATTTTGATCAGCAGGTTGTGAACCCGGTACATGTGAAGGGTGGCCATGATGTGTTCAATGGTGGATACCGATGCGTAACCTTTCCGCAGGCTGGTGGCGTATTCCGTTGATTGGACATTTTCCACTTTGGCGGGAATTGTATTTCCGCTGGAGATGTCTCCAAAAATAATACCGCTTCCCGGCGGCAGGGGTTGCATGATGAGGCCTGTTTTGATCCCGGAATGCAGGCCACGTCCGCACAGCACCACACTGCGCTTTAACGTGCGCTGAAGAGGGCGGTTGTCGCTTGGGTCTTTGGTGAAGGACCGCTTATCTTGAGTTTTCAAGGGAGCCTTATGGATAAAGGCCGATATGTCATCCAGAGTGATTTCTTTTTCCGGATGCAGGGTGCGGGCGATGTGGTCCAGAATCGCACGGAGTTCCTTGAAATTCTCGGGCCAGTCATACTCACACAAGGCGCGCATGGTTTCTTCGGTGAAATTTTTGCAGACGACTTTCCCCCTGGCTTCCAAATCCGCAAAATATTCTTCCGTTAGAGTGGGTATCAGTGCCCGGTTGTCCCTCAATGGCGGCGCGTTCACGACATTTTCCTTCAGGATATTGTGCAGTCCCGGATGAAACTGGTTGTTGTCCGTGAGGATTTTCAGGTCTTTGGTGGTTGAAGCAAATATTCGTTCGGGAATCAGGGTATTTGGTTTTCTGGCGGCGGCGGATTCCAGGGCGGATGCCAGTTGCTCCTGAAGCTCCAGGGGCATGGACTCGATGTTTTTCAAATAAACGGTTTTTTTGCCTGCTCCTCCACGAGTCGATTTTTTTCGTTGGCCCTTTTCATCCTGCGGGGCAAATAATTCAATTTGAATTTTTGGTGCGGAGCGAAGGGCGCAATTGATTTTAAGCAGTGGCACGTTGGATTTTTTGCTCTTGTTCTGTATGGCTTGGGCGATGAATTCCTTGCCGGTTCCGACTTCACCCTGAATCAAAATGGGAGCGTTGGTTTTGGATGCCTCGGTCACTGCTTTTTTGACTTCCACCATCATTTCGAAACAGTGGGGAAGTTCGTGTCTGATGGAGGTGTTGTCGCCTTTCCCGTTCATCCGCCCCTTTTTTTGTTTAAGGGCACGTTCTACCGAGCCAACCAGTTGGTTAAGGGAAAACGGCTTTTCAATAAAATCATAGGCTCCCAGCTTGGTCGCCTTCACTGCCGTATCGATGGTGCCATGGCCGGACATTACCAGCACTTCAATTTCGGGGTGATAGGTTTTGATGGCCTGCAAGACTTCGATGCCATCCATCCCCGGAATCCAGATATCGAGAAGAACCAGATCCGGAGGCTCGGACTGAACGATTTCCAGAGCGTCCAAACCGTCTGCGGCGGTTACAATTTCATATCCTTCGTCGTTTAAAATTTCCTGAAGAGATGTGACTATATTAATTTCATCATCTACAATGAGAACTCTTTCTTTAGGCAAAAAAACCTCCGCGGTTGATTTCGATAACGATGCTACATTATTCCCTATGCTGTGGGAGCTAGCTCGCAGTCCTGCACTTTGGAAAAGTCAAAATAAAAAATTTTCTTTCCCGCCTCCAGAAACGATTTCTCGTATTTGGTTTTAGGGATATCGTCTCGCTGGTGAAGGAATCCCATCTCCTCGTGCGCGTTGGAGAAGCAAGGGTTGGACTGCATCACTTCAAGTATTTCCTGTGCGTATATTTCAAAGTCCGTCGCTATGCGAACTTTGCCCTGTGGTTCCAGCTTGTGGGCCAGGGTGTCCGCAAAATCCGGTTTGATTAATCTTCTTTTATGATGTCTTTTCTTGGGCCAGGGATCCGGAAAATTTATAAATACTTCGCTGAGTTCTGCTTCTTTAAACAGAATCGGAATTTTTTCGGCGGCGTTGCCATAAACCACCCTGATGTTTTTCAGGTGAAGTCGATCCATGCGGGTGATCACCTTGCGAATTCCTTTATGGTAAAAATCCATTCCGATAAAATTGCTTTCGGGTTCGCGAATGGCCATGTCGAGAAGAAATTTGCCGTTGCCGAATCCGATCTCCAGCTTCAGAGGATTCTCATTCTGGAACAGGCCGGGCCAGTCCGGGCGTTCCTCGGGGTCCAGGAAACAGGGGTGTTCATTAGCTATTTTATCAAATGGAATGAGCCTGCTTGACATAGTATTTCAGATCTTTCAATGGTTCTGGTGATGAATGGTTTTCAGTTGGACGACTTCAAAGGTTTGCCGTTCGCCTTCGACCGGTACTTCAACCTCATCCCCTTCTATTTTGCCTGCCAGCATTTTTCCTACCGGCGAGGCCATTGAGACTCTCCCGGTATCCGGGTCTACTTCCTCGGGGAATACCAGGAAAAACTCTCTTTCCTCTCCCGAATCGATATGCCTCAAGAGCAAAGTGCTGCCCAGGCCGGACCGGTCTCTTGGGATGCGGTGAAGGTCGATGGAAGTGATATCTCCAATCCGTTTTTGAAGTTGGGATATCCGGCTTTCCAGAAACATCTGCCGCTCTTTTGCCGCTTTGTATTCGGCATTTTCGCTGAGGTCGCCCATGTCGGTCGCTATTTTCAGAGCTTTGGGTATATCGACATCCAATTCTCTTTTGGAAGCCATCAAGTCTTTTTCAAGTTTGTCCAGTATCGGTAATCTCATGGTTTGCCAGTGTAGGGTTTGGTTGTTAAATTCCGTAACTACCGGTTACGGGCTTAATACGATAAATGCTTCTTTGAATCCTCGAAGTCGAATATGATCCATGGGTCCCAGGGCTTTTTCGTAATTGGAATATTTACCAACGAGAACCTTGAAAAACCTCTGGTCCTTTTGTTTTACAGTAAAGATTCGGCTATTATCAAATTGGTGTGCTATTTTTCTGGCATTGTCCAGGTTTTCAAAGACACCCACCTGTACCGAGTATAAGGCTTTTTTAGCAAGAGTGCCTGCCGCATTTCGGGGTGGAGGAGCTGTCGCTCCACGAATAACCTGTAATTTTACCGGGGCCGTGCCTTTCTCTATCATTCCCAGTTTTTTTGCCGCACCATAACTCAAATCAATAATCCTGTCGCCCACAAATGGCCCGCGGTCATTGATCCTTACCGTAACGGTTCGACCGGTTTCCTGATGGTCCACCCGGACAAGGGAACCAAAAGGTAAGGTTTTATGTGCCGCAGTCAACGCGTTCATATTATAAACCTCTCCGTTGGAAGTGCGCTTGGCATGAAAATCGGGTCCATACCAGGATGCCGTTCCTTCCTGGACAAAGCCTGAAGAGTCGCCCATCGGGTAATAGACGCGGCCCTCTACTCTATAGGGCAAAGTTTGAGCTGAACTGGATTGGGCCTCGAAAACCGGTTGGGATTTTACATCGGTTGTTGGATGCGAGGCGCAACCTGAGACCAACCCTGCCAAGCTATAACATACCATTATAAACGCCAATGTGGGGTTCTTTGCAGATGATTTCATGGGGTTGTCGCTTTTGGTGGATTTTGTTTATGGATTTTCAGCCTGTTGGAGAGAATAGGCCAAAGCATACAGGTCAGAGCCCGTTTTGAAAAATAAACTGTAACTCATTCAAAACAATGCCCTTATGGCAGAATTTCTGCACTTAATTGTAGGGATAACCGGGATTCAGGTCAATATAAATCTGACCAGATGGCCGACTAAAAAAGGCTGAAAAAGGTTCAAATTGGCTTATACATTTTGATTTTTGACCTTATACTAATTATGTAGGAATTTAGTGACCGTTAGAGCCGGAACACTCATTCCGGCTTTTGTTTATTAATTAATAAGGTGTTACAAGTTTTTATGGCCAATGCAACGCAGCAGAGCATGCGGGATTCAATAATTGCCATGGTGGGGGAAAAGGGCAATATTCCACCTTTGCCGGATATTCTTGTGCGGCTGGAATCTAAAATTGAAGATCCCAAAAGCAATATCAGCGATATCGCCATTTTAATTGAGACCGAGCCCATTTTATCGGGCCGCATGATTCAGCTCTCCAACAGTGTATTTTTCAGCCGCGGCGGGGACAAGGTTGAAAATCTGTCGCAGGCGATTATCCGGCTCGGGTTGAAGATGATTCTCGACCTGGCTTATACCCTCGAGGTGCCCAAACTTTTTATGAAGGGGAAAGGGATCAACCAGAATAAATTCTGGCAACACTCCCTGGCCGTCGCCATTCTTTCGAGGATTTTAAACCAGCGGTTGAAAGGGTTACAAATCGAGCAGGATATGTGTTACCTGTCCGGCCTGATGCACGATATCGGAATCATGGTCTTCAATTACCTCATTCCGGAAGAGTACTCTGAGTTTCTAAAGCATATCCGTGGGGCAGAGAAACCGCTTCACGAGTTGGAAACTGAAAAGTTCGGCATTTCCCATCCCGAGCTGGGTTCGTTGTTCATCCAGAAATGGTGGCCGGTTCCTGAAGAGGTGGTGACTTCCGTCGGCAAGCATTTTCTGACGATGTCCAACCAGGGGAAAAAATATCCTATTTTATTAGTCGTCATTATTGCCAACGCTATCGCCAACACCTATGATATGGGGAACGGAATTTCAGATATCGAAGAACCGTTCAACTATGCTTTTTTAATGCAGGAAGGTCTCTCCCGCGAAGACTTGGAAGAGATCGTGGAAGAAACGCGTGAGAGTCTGTATCTGGCTAAAGAAGTTCTTTATAAATGATTGGACCGAAGTATAATGATTTTCGGTTCCTAAGAAATGATTTTTTCCTCAGCGCTCAGTATTTTAGCAAATTTGAAAAGCCTGAATTTGCTTCCATCTTTTAAGATATGAATCAGTCGTCATTCCTGGTTACATTTTACGGTGTCCGTGGTTCTCTTCCCAGCCCGATGGTGGGCAAGGACGTGCGCGAGAAGCTCCTGAAGGTTCTGGCGCAGGCCAGTCCGGATGACCTCAAGGACGAGGCCGCCCGCGAAGCATTTGTCGACCAGCTTCCCGCCCATTTGAACAGCTGTTACGGAGGCAACTCGTCCTGTGTTCACCTGCACGTGGGAGGCCATCATCTGATTTTTGACGGCGGGTCAGGTCTGCGGGTTCTGGGAAACCATCTTCTGGAGCAGGAGTTCGGGAAAGGGGAGGGTGAAGCGCATCTGTTTTTGTCCCATACCCATTGGGACCATATCATGGGTATCCCGTTTTTTATTCCTTTGTACCGGGAGGGCAATCGAGTCAACTTTTATGGTTCCCATCCCCGCTTGAAAGAACGACTGATCGGTCAGCAGAACTTTGATTATTTCCCTGTTCCCTTCGATGTCTATCTTGCGGATATCGATGTCATCCAACTGGAAAATCAAAAGGAATTAATTTTGGGTGACGTTCGTATCACCTGGCATGAAATGAACCATCCGGGACAGTGCTTCAGTTACCGGGTGGAATATAAAGGAAAATCGTTTATTTACGCGACCGATTCGGAGTACAAAAACCTGGGCGATTCCAGCCTGAAACCCACTATCGAGTTTTTCAGGGATGCCGACCTGCTGGTGTTCGACTCCCAATACACCTTTATTGAAGGTATCGAGAAAGAAGACTGGGGGCACAGTTCGACTTTCATTGGCGTGGACATAGCCCTCGAGGCAAACGTTAAAAAAATCGCCTTTTATCATCACGAACCCACCTACAGCGACTTCAAACTGGTCAATGTTTTTGAGCAGACTCAGAAATACCTGAAAGCCATCGGCCGCGAAAGCCCACTGGAAATGATCCTCTCCCGCGAAGGCCTGATCCTCGACATGTTAAAGGGATAATTCCTCTCCTCCTTCCAAACTATTTTATTGCATCCGTAATACGACTTTATCTTCGTGCGTCGCAGTTTCCAGTGCTGTTTGAGTTTCATTAAGAGGCAGGACGGAGGTAATCAGGGGGCGAAGCCTGTCCTGATGTTCGGCAAGGATGTTCAGGGCGGGTTCGAACGGACCGCACCGCGATCCCTGGATGCAGACTTCGTTCACCACCAGCCGGGTCCAGTCGACTCCCCCGCCGGTTTGGCCGCAGGTGGTTTTCAGTGATACGGTTCCGCGGGGTCTGACCAGCTTTAGCGCCTGATAAATTCCGTCCGGGGTGCCTGTGGCCTCCACCACGATATCGGCTCCCAATCCTTCTGTCGCTTCCTGGATTCTGATCTCGGCCTCTTCCGGTTTCCAGGCTTCCGAAGCGCCGAATTGCAAGGCGCGTTGGCGTTTCGTCTCACTGCGTGACACGGCAATCACATTCAATCCTTTCAACGCGGCAACGAAAACGATCAAAATCCCCAGGCGGCCCGGCCCCAGCACCACCACCGTTTCCCCTTTTTCATAGGGAGTCATCACAAACGTTTGCAGGGCCGCCGCCAAAGGCTCGGTGAGTGTGGCGACGAGAGGGTCGACCATTTCCGGCACCTCATGCAGGGTTCCCACCGGAACAATCACCTCTTCAGCAAAGGCTCCATGATGAGAAATAATCCCGGTGACCGTCCGCCGCTGGCAGTGATGGGGCATGCCCTTTCGGCAGGCGGCGCAGGGAGAGGGATGGTTGCAGGCGATACAGGTGTTGTTGATCTCCGCGGTCACTCGTTTGCCCCGCCAGGTCTTATTGACGCCTTCTCCTGTCAACGTGACGGTGCCGGCAAACTCGTGGCCGCACACCAGGGGCAGGGGAACGGTATAGTTTCCGGAGAACAGGGCGAGATCGGTGCCGCACACCCCGGCATGCTCTACGGCAATAACCACTTCGTGAGCTTTTGGCGTCAGTGGATCGCGTTGCCGGAGCTCAATCGTTCCGGGTGCCGTAAGAAAGGCGGCGAGAGGCATGAAACTTTTCCTTCGAGAGGTTGGAGTTAAGAGTGCTTATTTTAACCGACGAGACCTTTGTTGAACGGTTTATAAAATATTCCTCCCCTTGCAGAGAGGAGGATGCAGGAGGGGTGCGGTTTGCCCAGATTATTTTGATCCGTAAATTCAAGGAAAGGAATATCATAACCTCCCCTTTATCCCCTCCTTGGTAAGGAGGGGAGGACGATTTGCGTGGCCCAATTAATTTTGTGAATAGGCCTCCACTGTGAAGAAGACTGAGGTAATCAGCGTTTCTTTTTTCCGCTTTTTTTGTTTTTCCAGGTCAACAGCCAGTGCTGGATGATTTTCAGTTTTTGAGAACCGGTGAATTTGCGGCGTTTGATTTTCGGAGTTGTTTCGTATTGCAGGCGGGCGATGACGGTTGGCGCCACCGCTTCTTCAACCAGCACCCCGCGTTGCGCGTGTTCCAGGTTTTTTGAAGCGCACACCTCGCGGAACGCCACCATCAATCGGCAGTCGAGCGGTCGGTCCTCGTGAATCATGCAGGCCTCTTCCTCATCCAGAAACGGGCACCGCTGATTCACCACCATGTGATACCAGTCCACCGTTTCCGGATCAATTCCGGATTCCAGAGTCTTCGCCACCTTGCGGATGGTCTTTTCCGATTTTTCCATGACCTCGTTGAGGTCAATTCCTTTTTCACGGGCCGCATTCACCATGCCATCCCATTCCAACTGGGTGTGGGCAACGCCGGTGTAACAGCAGTGACTGCACCCCTTGCCACAGGTCATGGGCGGGGCCTTTTTGGTGTAGGCATGGTCGAGCACTTTCCAGAACGCTTTCAGAAGAGGAATCTTCTCGGCCTTGGCCACCGTTTTGGTGTCCGCCAGCATTTTTTCGTAAGCGTACTGGATTTCGCCCTCGGTAAACTTCTGCTTGATGAATTGGCGCAAGTCCTCCGGGTCTGTTACTCCCTGGATAAATAGGCCGATGGGGTCTGAGTATAGAGTCATGGTCAAATGAATTCACTTGGATTAAAAAAACAAAATACCACTCTCGTGGTAAAGAAGGCAATAGTCTTGAGGAAGGAATTAAAGGGGCAGAGAAGGAGCAGGGAGACAGCTCTTATTTCTTGGTTTTGGCCACGTACTTGATTTGCAGTTCGTAGATCAACTGCTCCATCAGTTTGGCTTCCTCCGCGTCGAGGTTGTTTTTGGTTTTTTGCTGGAGCATGATGAGGATGTCGATTGTCTGCTTGACCGCCGGCAGGTTTTCCTCTTTTTTCCCGGTCATGGGATCGGGGATGTCTCCCAGGTGATAAAACGCGGACGAGGTCAGCGACAACACGAAGGTGGAAAAATTCAGCTCAAATTCCTTTCCTTTAGCCTGGGACGCGGCTTCTTTTCTGGCGGCCTGCTCTTTTTCTTGAGACTCGTCCGTGGCTTTGGCTTCTTCTTCCGACTGATGAGACGAGCGCTTATCTTTGATGGTGAAGCCTTCTCCTTCCGTATCGCTCATGACTCGATCCCCCCAATGGTATGTTTTTCTATATAGATGGGCGAAATCATAACAGTTTGCATGGGGCTTGTCAAAACGGCGTATAAGTTGTTGCTCTATCGGGGTTTTGCTATGATAGATTCATGGATACTCGACTGGCGGCAGGTTTTATTTTTCTAATTCTTTTCCAGGGCTGCTCCACCCTGTCCATCCGCATGGCCACCCCGATGGTGCAGAGTCAGTACGCATCCATTAATGAAGAAACCGATCCCCTGCTGGCGGAGCAGGCCATCCCGGCCAGCCTGAAAATGCTCGAAGGTATGCTGAGGGATGATCCTGAAAATGAATCCCTGTTGCAGAATCTTTCGGAAGGCTTTTGCGGTTATGCCTTCAGCTTTGTGGAAGACACCGATCCCCAACGCGCGTCCAAGCTTTATCTCAGGGGCCGTGGCTATGCCGATCGACTGCTCAGCATCCACGGAGCGCCGCAAAAATTCATCAGTCTCAATCCCGACGAATTTAAAAATACATTGAAAACTTTAAATGAGGATCATTTGCATGGCCTGTACTGGATGGGGCAATGCTGGGCAGGCTGGTTGATGCTCAACCTGGATGATCTTCAGGCTTTTATTGCTATCCCCAAGGTGGAAGCCATTTTGCAAAAAACGCTTGAGTTGGACGAGTCTTTTCACTATGCCGGGCCGCACCTGTTGTCGGGAGCGTTTTACGGTGGCCGCTCCAAAATGCTGGGCGGCGACCCGGACAAGGCCCGAAACCATTTCGACAAATGTCTCGAACTGACCCAGCAAAAATTTTTAATGGCCAAGGTGATTTATGCCAGAACCTACGCGGTCCAAATGCAGGACCGGAACTTATTCCAAAAATTATTAAAGGATGTCCTGGACGCCCCGGCGGATATTCTGCCGGGACAGCAGTTGGCGAATGCCGTAGCCAAACAGAAAGCCCGAAAACTTCTGGAGTCAGTGGATGATTTATTTTAAACGAAAAAAAACTTCTCGTTTCAACTGGATGGAAACACCAAACAGATGGCTTCGCCCGGCCACGCTGGGATGTATCGTGTGCGGCATTCTGGCTTCCCTGTTGTTTGCGTTACTTCTGATCGTCGGAAATGTTCCCGATGCCTCCGCCGCCGAGAAGACACGCATCAAGTTTTCCACGCTGGCGCCGGAAGGGTCCTCGTGGATGAAGGTGATGCGCATGCTGGAAAAAGAACTGGGGCGGGTGACCGGAGGGGAAGTGGGGTTCAAGTTTTATCCCGGCGGTGTGTCGGGCGACGAGATCGATGTGATCCGCAAGATGCGCATCGGCCAGATTCACGCGGCAGGCTTTACCGGGGTCGGTCTCGGCGAGATTCTGCCGGAAGTGAGGGTTCTGGACCTGCCTTTCCTGTTTCGCACGGACAAAGAAATTGAATACATCTATGAAAAGATGAACGATTATTTTGCCGCGCGCTTTGAGGAAAAGGGTTATGTCCTCCTCGGCTGGGTGCCGGTGGGGTGGATTCATTTCTTTTCAAACGAGCCGGTTATCTCCGTAGGCAGCCTGCATCCCAAAAAGGCCTGGATGTGGGAAGGTGACCCGCTGGTTCAGGCGACTTACATGGGACTGGGTGTCAGTCCGCATCCGCTTTCGGTGACCGACGTGTTGTTGTCCCTGCAGACCGGGATGGTGGATACCGTGTACGCCTCGCCCATGGGCGCGCTGGCCCTGCAATGGTATACCAAGGTGGACTATATGTCCGAACTGCGCATGGCCAATGCTACCGGCGGTGTGTTGATGACGAAACGGGCCTTTGATCGCTTGCCGGACAAACACAAACAGGCCGTCCGCGATATCAGCAAACGTTACCTGAAACAACTGGTGCAGAAGATTCAGGAAGACAATGACCAGGCGATCACTCTCATGAAGCAAAACGGGCTGAAAATTGCCTCCCTGCCCAACGGTAACGAACTGGAAAAGTTTTACGCCGTGGGGAGAGAGGTCCAGAAGCAGATGAACGGGAAACTGTTCGGCCAGTCCGTCCTCGATAAAGTCATGTCCCTCCTTAAGGAAATCCGTCCCCTGCCGGGGGAGGGAACTCGCTGATGGCTGAGAGCAATCGATCCTTACTGGGCGCAATTTAATGTTTTTAATTTGCTCCGGGCCTTGCCCGGGCCCATTGAGCGAGTTGTTCCCGTCCGATTTTGGCGTTGTGGCGGATGTCCACTGGAAAAGAAGGATGAAAGAGGACTCGTCGTATCGATTGCGTAACAGCATGCTTCGCGCCCAGCGCTAGCAATTC